>NZ_CP033906.1:3645641-3949444 GCF_003816055.1 Bacillus sp. FJAT-42376 | reverse complement strand
CGATTCTTGGAATATGCCTCGGGATGCAGCTGCTTTTTGATGAAAGTGAAGAAAATGGCCGGACAAAAGGACTGGGATTGCTAAAAGGCAAGGTAGGAAAACTCCCGACCAAAACGGCAGGCGGCAAGCAGAAGGTTCCTCATATGGGATGGAATGAATTGATTATAAAAAATGAATCGTTTCTGATTAATGGCCTTGGAGGGCAGCACGCTTATTTTGTGCACTCTTTTTATGTGAGAGCGGACCAGCCGAAAACGGTTCTGGCGAGTGCCGATTACGGGATTGAGGTTCCTGCAGTAGTAGGGAGCGGAAATGTATACGGCACCCAGTTCCATCCCGAAAAGAGCAGTACAGCGGGTCTGGCCATTTTGAAGCGGTTTGCTGAAAAAGTAAAAGAGGGGGCGAATGCATGAAGCCGTTCATATTATATCCGGCCATTGACATGAGAGACGGCAAGTGTGTACGACTTATTCAAGGTGATTACAATCAGGAGACGATTTATGGGGATTCACCTTTTGACATGGCAAAACGCTTTGCCGATCAGGGGGCAGAATGGATTCACATGGTTGATTTGGATGGGGCTAAAGAAGGAAGGCCCGTAAATAGCGAACACGTTATAAGCGTCGCCCGCGAACTGGATGTAAACGTACAGATTGGCGGCGGAATCCGGACGGAACGCGATATTGAATGGTACCTTGGCCAAGGTGCTGACCGTGTCATTCTGGGAAGCGCTGCTATATCCGATCCTGCCTTTGTAAAGGATATGCTTTCCAAATACAAAAAGAAGATTGCCATCGGTCTCGATGCGAAAGACGGCTTTGTCTCAACAGAGGGATGGCTGAACACATCCCGTGTAAAAGCGGCCGATCTTGGAAAAGAGCTTGCGGAGCATGGGGCGGAAACGTTCATTTTTACGGATATTGCAACGGATGGCATGCTGTCCGGCCCTAATATTCAATCCACCGCTGAGATTGCAAGAGCAACCGGAAAAACGGTTATTGCTTCAGGGGGAGTCAGTTCCATAGAAGATCTTCAAGCTCTTTCCCGCGAAGATGGAATTTCAGGAGCGATTATCGGCAAAGCGCTCTATACAAACCGTTTTGCTTTAAAGGATGCTCTTCAAGAGGTGACAGGCCGATGATTACTAAGCGAATTATACCCTGTCTTGATGTAAAGGACGGCAGGGTGGTAAAAGGTGTACAGTTTGTGGAACTGAGAGATGCAGGAGATCCGGTCGAGCTTGCGAAGTTTTACGATGAAGAAGGGGCGGACGAGCTCGTTTTTCTTGATATTTCAGCCTCTCACGAAGGCCGGAAAACCATGATTGAAGTTGTGGAGCAGACCGCATCAGAACTTGCGATCCCGTTCACAGTTGGCGGAGGAATCAACAGTCTGGAAGATATGAAAGCGATCCTTCGTGCCGGAGCAGATAAAGTCTCTGTCAATACAGCCGCCTTGCTTAACCCTCATCTTATATCCGAAGGTGCTCTTTACTTTGGCTCCCAGTGTATTGTTGCAGCTATTGATGCCAAATACGATGAAGAGCTTGGGAGCTATCGGGTCTATACACACGGCGGGCGAAAGCCGACAAAATGGGAAGCCGTTGCCTGGGCAAAGGAAGCAGTAAAGCGCGGAGCAGGTGAAATATTGCTTACAAGCATGGATCAGGACGGGGCGAAAAGCGGTTTTGATCTGGATTTGACCCGTCAAATCAGTGAAGCAGTCCCTGTGCCGGTTATCGCCTCCGGCGGAGCAGGAAACGCGGATCATTTTTACGATGCATTTGAAGAGGGAAAGGCGGATGCTGCCCTTGCCGCGTCCATATTCCATTACAAAGAGACGTCTGTTAAGGAAGTTAAAAGCCAGCTGAGAAGCAGAGGAGTGAACATGAGATGAATGCAGATGAAGTGCGTTTTGATGAGAAAGGCTTAGTTCCTGCCATAGTTCAGGATGCGATAAGCAAAGAGGTTTTGACACTTGCCTATATGAATAAAGAATCGCTGGATAAAACCATTGAAAGCGGAGAGACCTGGTTTTTCAGCCGATCCCGGAATGAATTGTGGCATAAAGGGGCAACCTCGGGAAACACTCAGTCCGTTAAAGAACTGCGTTTCGACTGCGATCAGGATGCAGTCCTCGTTCTCGTTGAACCAAACGGGCCGGCTTGTCATACAGGGTCCTATTCTTGTTTTGAAAAAGGAGAGGCAAAAGCTTCGAACAATCCGTATGCGATTCTGAGTGAACTGGAACAAGTTATTGCAAAGCGCGATACAGAGCGTCCGGAGGGTTCTTACACGACGTATCTTCTGACGGAGGGGGTCGACAAGATTTTAAAGAAAGTCGGCGAAGAGGCATCAGAGGTTATTATTGCAGCGAAAAACCGCAGCCATGATGAATTGAAATGGGAAGCGGCTGATTTGATTTTTCATCTGCTCGTCCTTTTAAGGGAGCAAAAGCTTCCGTTCAGCGAAGTAATGAAAGCACTGGAAGAACGGAAATAATCACTTTCAAAAAAACCAGCGGCCAACTGTGCAGCTGGTCTTTTTTTGCTGCTATTTATTAATGTAAACCCGGATCTATAAATCACATACAGGGGCAAAAGGATTGCGAAGTATCATATGGCTCTTGATTTTTAACCCTGCTGGAAGGTAGGGTGCAGAGGGACAGATGACACCTGCAGGCACAAAGCAAAGAGGAGGGTCAGGCAGTCCGCAGCACAAGCCAGCTGTAATCAACAGCCCATTTTTGCAAAGCTTTTCGATAAAAAATTCCTTTATCAAAAAAAGGAATTTTTGCTTTTTTGTGGGGGGACGGCCGTCTGCCCTGTTGTGTACGTGTTAAACTATGGTATACTAACGTACGGTTAAATGTATGAAATGGAGGATTTCCGTGGGAAAACAACTATTTGATCGACAGCAAAAAGCGCAGGTTGTTCCTTTTTTCCAGAACGGCTCCTATTATTACCGCAGAGCTTTAAAAGCTTATCGGGTAGAGCATAATTTGGAAAAAGCGAGCAAGCTTTTAAAACGGGCGGCAGCGCTCGAGCCTGACAACTCTAATTTTCTTTCCCAGCTTGCCATGATTTATACGGAAATGGGAAATTACCAGGAATCCAATGAAATTTTGACTGATATAATGGAAAAAGTAGATCCAACCATGATCGATTGTCATTATTTCATGGCGAACAATTATGCGCATCTTGGGCTTTTTCACCAGGCTTATAAAAGTGCGACAGCTTATTCAACTGAAGCTCCTGACGGAGATTTTATAGAAGATAATGAAGAATTACTTGATTTGCTGATGATTGAAGGGGAAGACGAAGATCCTTCCTTTGAAGATTCAGATGAACTGATTATAAAGCAGGAAACGGCAAGGTCCCTTCTCGAAAACGGCAAACTGGACGAAGCGATCGCATTGCTGCATGAAATTATTGAAGAATTTCCGGAATTCTGGTCTGCTTATAATAATTTGTCCCTTGCTTATTTTTATTCTGGCAATGTGGAAAAAGCAAAGCATTACCTTGAACTTGTTCTTGAACTGAACGAGGGCAATTTGCATGCGCTTTGCAATCTGCTTGTGTTTTACTATTACGAGCGCAAGGATCCTGAAGTTCATGCATTAACAGAACGGCTGTCTATTGTGCATCCGATTATGGTCGAGCACCGCTATAAGCTTGGAGCCACATTTGCCCTGATCGGAAAATATGACCTTGCGTTTAAATGGCTCCGGTCTCTGCAGCGGCAGGGATTTGAAGGAGATGATACCTTCTTTTACTGGCTATCCTATTCAGCCTGGCACCTCGGTCAGGAAGAACTGGCAAAGTCGGCATGGGCACGGGTTATTCGCGAGAATCCTTCGAAAGCCGGTTCTGAACCATGGGAGAATCGATCTTCTTTAAAGGATATGAGCTTGCAAGAGCGTCTGACGCTGGTATATATCGCTTCAAAATCCAACCAGCTGGAAGAAATCAGGCATCACCATGCCCTGAAGCCTCAATCAGAACTGGAAAAGGAATTTTTAAAACAAACCATGACCCGGGATGCGGATGTGAGTAGCACAGGTGCAAGGCTCTTTTTTGCAGCTGAAGCCCTGAAACATCAGCTGGGTTCTATTGAAGAGAAAACGTTCCTTTCCTTTTTCGAAATGATGCTTAAAGCGAATGCGGCTAAGCTTAGCCTGAAGAACAGCCATGCCTGGTCCGCTGCTTTTTATTATCTGTTTAAACAAAAAAGCGGGGAACGTGTGACCAAAACGGAAGCTGCCCATGCTTTCGGAGTGACGGTATCTACGCTGACAAAGTATGAGCGGCTTGTACAAAGTCTTTAAACTTATGAAAAGATCAGCAGACAGGTGCTGAGCTTTTTTTCTGAGCAAAAAAATAGCGTGTTTTTTTATTATTTAATACGATGGAAGTAAGGAATAATAATACGAACTAATCATCCGAAAAGGATTTTTTGTAAGGAGTGAAAGAAGTCATGGCAGAAGAAAAAATTTATGACGTCATTATTGCCGGAGCCGGTCCGGCCGGATTGACGGCTGCTGTTTATACATCCCGTGCAAATCTTTCTACGCTTATGATTGAGCGCGGAATACCTGGCGGACAAATGGCGAATACAGAAGACGTTGAAAACTATCCCGGATTTGATCACATTCTCGGGCCTGAACTTTCCACAAAAATGTTTGATCATGCTAAAAAGTTCGGTGCCGAGTATGCATATGGGGATATTAAAGGCATTGAAGACGGCGAGGAATTTAAAATTGTCCGTGCCGGCAGCAAAGAGTATAAAGCACGCGCGGTCATTATCGGTACCGGTGCAGAGTACAAAAAACTGAACGTTCCCGGCGAAAAAGAACTGGGCGGACGGGGTGTATCTTACTGTGCTGTCTGCGATGGAGCATTCTTTAAAAATAAAGAGCTCGTTGTAGTCGGCGGAGGGGATTCAGCGGTGGAAGAAGGCGTCTATCTTACACGCTTTGCTTCAAAAGTGACCATTGTTCACCGCCGTGATCAATTAAGAGCACAGAAAATTCTTCAGAAGCGTGCATTTGACAATGACAAAATTGAGTTCATCTGGAACCATACTGTCAGTGAAATTCACGAAGAAGGCGGTAAAGTCGGCAGTGTTACGCTTGTTAACACCCAGACCGGCGAAGAACAGCCGTTCAAAGCAGATGGAGCCTTTATCTATATCGGCATGGTCCCTCTGTCACAGCCGTTTGAAAATCTTCGGATTACAAATGAAAATGGCTATATCGAAACAAATGAGCTAATGGAAACAAGAGTGCCCGGCATTTTTGCAGCGGGGGATATCCGCGAAAAAACGCTTCGCCAGATCGTTACCGCAACAGGCGACGGAAGCATCGCGGCACAAAGCGCACAAAACTATGTAGAAGAGCTGCATGAAAAGCTTAAAGCGTCAAAGTAAAACCGTAATTAGGTTTTAACTCTCCTGTAACACAGGTGAAATAAACATGGGGTAAGATAAGAATAGTAATTGACCCCCTTTTATAAATATGTTTAGAGCGCAGGTACCCTTTCCTGCGCTCCTTTTTTTTGCCTTCTTAGCTATCATCCCGGCACTTGTGCAGACCATACAAGCAGGACGTTTTGACATTCCCTTGCAATTTAAAAGGTTCGTTCGTTGTGAGTGAAGTATATAAATAGTATAATTAAGTGAATGAAATCTGGCTTACCACAACGAGGTGAACGACGTTGCAGCGTGTTACGAATTGTGTCTTAAAAAAAGACGATAAAGTTCTTCTTCTTCAGAAACCGAGAAGGGGCTGGTGGGTCGCTCCCGGCGGGAAAATGGAGCAGGGTGAATCCTTAAAAGATTCCGTTATCCGCGAATATCGGGAAGAAACAGGCATATATTTAAAAAATCCTGAAATAAAGGGGATCTTTACCTTTTTGATTAAGGAAGGGAACGAAATTGTCTCTGAATGGATGATGTTTACCTTTTTTGCAGAGGATTACAGCGGTGAACACGTGGATGAATCTGAAGAAGGCCTCATTGCCTGGCATGACCCGGCAGCTATTGCAGATCTCCCTATGGCGCCAGGTGACCATCATATTCTTGATTTTATGTTAAAGGGATCAGGTGTCATCTACGGCACATTTACGTATACAAAAGATTTTGAACTGCTGAGCTACAGGCTCGATCCCCAATAAAAATATACCCTTTGTCTGCATAAGAAGGGGAGGAGGAAATTCCGGATGGAACTGACAAGCCAAAATATTGGACAGGAAGAGAGCACTCAGACTCACTCAGACATTCAAATGGTCATTATTACCGGAATGTCCGGCGCAGGCAAGACAGTTGCCATTCAAAGCTTTGAAGATTTAGGCTTTTTTTGTGTAGACAATCTCCCGCCAACTCTTCTTCCGAAATTCTTGGAACTGATGAAGGAATCAGGTTCCAAGATGAACAAAGTGGCTCTTGTAATGGATTTAAGGGGCCGCGAATTTTTTGACAGCCTTTTCCAGGCTCTTGATGAAATCGGAGAATCTGCCTGGATTACTCCGCAAATTCTATTCCTGGATGCCAAGGATTCAACGCTTGTTACCCGCTACAAGGAAACAAGACGCTCACACCCTCTCGCATCTACGGGACTTCCGCTTGAAGGAATTCAGATTGAAAGAGAACTGCTGGAGGAGTTAAAAGGACGCGCCCAGATCATTTACGATACGTCCGACTTAAAACCCCGCCAGCTCAGAGAGAAAATCCTGAAGCAATTTTCCGCAGCTGAAGAACAGACCTTTACGGTCAATATTATGTCCTTTGGCTTTAAATATGGTATCCCGATTGATGCCGATCTTGTCTTCGATGTAAGATTTCTGCCGAACCCTCACTACATTGAACACATGAGGCTGAAAACTGGCCTTGAAGAAGAGGTCTCTTCTTATGTGATGAAATGGAATGAAACATCCAAGTTTCTTGAAAAGGTTCTCGATTTGCTGACATTTATGCTCCCTTATTATAAAAGGGAAGGCAAGAGCCAGCTTGTTATTGCGATTGGCTGTACAGGAGGCCAGCATCGCTCGGTAACGCTTGCCGAACACATCGCGGGGTATTATAAAAAGGATTATAAGGCCCATGTGTCCCACCGCGATATTGAAAGAAGAAGCAAGAAATAGACGTGCTGCCTAAAATCGTCATAATCGGCGGAGGGACCGGGCTCTCTGTTCTGCTCCGGGGACTCAAGGTCTATCCGGTTGATATTACGGCAATCGTGACTGTCGCTGATGACGGCGGGAGCTCAGGCCGCCTCCGTGATGAATTGAAGATTCCTCCTCCTGGGGATATTCGAAATGTTCTGGCCGCGCTCTCTGATGTAGAACCGCTGGTAGAAGAACTGTTTCAGCATCGATTTAACAAAGGGGACAGCCTGACAGGCCATTCGCTTGGAAACTTGATACTGGCTGCCATGACCAATATTACAGGTGACTTTACCCACGCAATTAAGGAAATGAGCAAGGTGCTTAATGTTAGAGGAAAGGTTCTTCCGGCAGCGAACAGCAGTGTTGAACTGCATGCTGAAATGGAAGACCGATCCGTCGTTTCCGGTGAATCCAAGATTCCTGCTTCTGCGAAGAAAATTAAGCGGGTATTTCTTACTCCGGAAAATATTGATCCGCTGCCTGAAACAATTGATGTCATTCAGGAAGCTGATTTAATTATACTTGGACCAGGAAGCTTATATACAAGCATCCTGCCAAACCTGCTTGTTCCGAAAATCGGACAGGAAGTGTGCAAGGCAAAAGCGAAGAAGGTTTATATATGCAATGTTATGACTCAGCCGGGTGAAACACTGGGCTATAAGGCGAGTGATCATATAAAAGCTCTTTATGATCATATGAACTGTGCATTTATCGATACCATCCTTGTGAATGCAGACACCATTCCTGATACGATCAAACAGCGCTATGCTGCGGAACTTGCACAGCCTGTGCATGCAGATCTGGATGAACTGGAGAAACTCGGGCTTTCTATCGTACATGAGCATTTGATTACCGATGACCGGGACGTAATCAGACACGATACGAATAAAGTTGCGAAACTTCTTTACGGGATTTTGCAGAAATCCATCTAGAGCAAGCGCGTGCACAACGGAAAATGGAGGTGCAGAATATGTCTTTTGCATCCGAAACCAAAAAAGAACTGACACAGGTTGAAATCAAGGGCTGCTGCCTGAAAGCTGAGCTTTCCGCTCTTATCAGGATGAACGGTTCCCTCTCCTTCTCAAACAGAAAATTGGTTCTGGATATTCAGACAGAAAATGCGGCAATTGCCCGCAGAATATACATTTTACTAAAGAGACAGTATGAAGCGGCGGTTGAGCTGCTTGTCCGGAAAAAAATGCGGCTTAAAAAGAACAATGTTTACATTGTAAGGCTGACAGAACAGGCAAGAGAAATTCTTGAAGATTTAAAAATACTGGGCGAATCCTTTACGTTTGTAAGGGAGATCTCACCTGAACTGATTCACAAGAAATGCTGCAAACGCTCCTACATGAGAGGCGCATTTCTTGCTGGAGGTTCCGTGAACAATCCTGAGACATCTTCATACCATCTTGAAATTTTCTCGCTTTACAAAGAGCACAGTGACTCTTTAAGCGAGCTGATGAATACATTTCACTTAAACAGCAAATCCCTTGAAAGAAAAAAAGGGTTTATTGCCTATATGAAAGAAGCCGAAAAGATTGCGGAGTTTTTAAACATTATCGGAGCTCATACGGCACTTTTGAAATTTGAAGATATCCGCATTGTCAGAGACATGAGAAATTCCGTTAACCGGCTCGTCAACTGCGAGACCGCTAACCTGAATAAAACCATCGGCGCAGCATTAAGACAAGTGGAGAACATCCAATACATTGACAGCAAAATCGGGCTGGATATGCTTCCGGAAAAACTTAGGGAGATTGCCCGGCTGAGAGTTGATTACCAGGATGTTACGTTAAAAGAACTTGGTGAAATGGTCTCCAGCGGAACAATCAGCAAATCGGGAATCAACCACCGGCTGCGGAAGCTCGATCAAATTGCGGATCAGTTAAGAGCCGGAAAGCCGGTTTCCATGAAATAATTCAATTGGGGGATATGGTGTTTTTTTGCTTAATGGCAAAGGCACTTAACATAAAGATCAAAAGGGAGAGGGGATTCATATGGTAGAGAAGCAAGTGGAAGTCCGCCTGAAAAATGGCCTGCAAGCACGTCCTGCAGCTTTATTTGTTCAAGAAGCCAATCGATATGGCTCGGACATTTTTCTCGAAAAAGAAGGAAAAAAGGTAAACGCCAAAAGCATTATGGGATTAATGAGTCTTGCCATTGGCACAGGTTCCACAATCACGCTGATCGCAGAGGGGCATGATGAACAAGAGGCGCTTGAAGCGCTTGAGGAATATGTGCATCAGGAGATATAAAAAACGGATTGCCTGAAAAGGGCAATCCGTTTTTTTTGTTACTTCTTCTCGCTGTTATCCAAAATGTTGCGGTTCATAATTTTATCGATCAAACCGTATTCCAGTGCTCTTTCAGCTGTCATGAAGTTATCGCGGTCCGTGTCGCGGCTGATCACTTCAAGCGGCTGTCCAGTGCGGTCTGAAAGAATTTGATTCAATTTTTCACGAAGGAATAGAATGCGCTTAGCGGCAATTTCAATTTCTGTTGCTTGACCTTGAGCTCCTCCAAGAGGCTGATGGATCATAACCTCACTGTTTGGAAGGGCATAGCGCTTGCCTTTCGTGCCTGCTGCAAGAAGGAATGCACCCATTGATGCAGCCATACCGATACAGATAGTATTAACATCCGGTTTAATGAACTGCATGGTATCATAAATGGCCATACCAGCTGTAATGGATCCGCCAGGGCTATTGATGTAAATGGAAATATCCTTTTCTGGATCTTCTGCTTCAAGGAATAAAAGCTGGGCAACAACAGCGTTTGCTACATTGTCGTCAATTCCGCTCCCAAGCATAATGATTCGGTCTTTCAGCAAGCGGGAATAAATATCGTATGCACGTTCTCCGCGGTTCGTTTGCTCAATAACTGTAGGAATTAAATTCACAGTATAGCCTCCCTTTTAATATGTAATTTCCTTATGTACTATCATCATACAATTATGGTCAATAAAGGTCAAACAAAAACAACCGGCTTTTAACAGTCTATGCCGACTGTATTCATCATACCCCTTTCATAAGGATTTAAACAGCATAAACGATAGATGCCATTCACATATAGCCCATCGCTTAGAAAAGATATTATCCGGGAAGTCCGTATTTTAAAAGATAACAAATCAGACAAAAGGTTCTTCGGAATGATAAGATAAGATTCAATGAAAGCCGATTGAGGTTTCTCAAAAGGAAAGGGCGGAATCGAATGATTAAACTGAAGAAGGAAGCGAAGGCCGATATGATTTCCAAGCTGCAGGACTACCTGTACAAAGAATGGGATGAGGAAATCGGCGACCTGGCTGCTGAAATTTTTCTTGAGTACATTGGCAATGAGCTGGGGCCTTATTTTTATAACCAGGGAGTGGAAGATGCAAGGGCATTGCTGAATGAGAAGCTTCTGGATTTGGAAGAAGAATACTATTCGCTTGAAAAGCCGCTTCGGAAAAGAAAGCTTGATTCATAGGGTTTTTGTAAATGGGCTCCTGCGGATTGCCGGATCGGATGCTTAAGTGACACATGGCGCGCACTTAAGCATCCTCATAACGGGTGCCCTCGGCTTTTTGCCGTACAGTTTAATTGCCTGAATGCCATTGGAATGATAAAGAACTTCTTCGATTACTGCCTGCAGTTCCGGTGGATCATAGTTTAAACGGTTTGGAAATTTGCAAAGCTTCTCATTATCAATAATAAAGTGCTTGATTTATTGGGGTTAGTATCATATAATATTCCTTGCTGACACTTAAGGCGCTCGTAGCTCAGTTGGATAGAGCGGTGGTTTCCGGTACCACGTCTGTCGGGGGTTCGAATCCCTTCGAGCGCGCCATACATAATAAGAACAGTCCTTCTGGCTATGCTGGAGGGGCTTTTTTTGATTTGCACAGGATCTCAGAGGCATCGCCAGGTGCATACTCCGTATCCTTTTTCAGCACAAGCAGGTTAAATGACCGCTGGGAAAACCGCGGGGCTTTATGAAAACGTTATGGCGAAGATGGCCATTTAGCCCCTGCAAGCTTTATTTTGATGCAAATGTCATCCTTGAAATTGCATAAAAAACCGCCATCCCGAACCGGAAGGCGGTTAAATTGATTTTATAAGAATTATGTACACTCCAGTGCGCATAGGCACTGGCTGGAATGGACGTGTGTGCAGCAGCAGAATCACTGCTGATTTATGGATTGTACCAAATATTTTTAGATAAGAAAAGAGGAAATGTTTACTGTTGTTTTTGTTCAGCTTTAACTGTGCTGTATGCTTTGTCCAGATGCTGAATCCGCTTAAGCACTTCAGCGTTTTTTGTCAGCTGGTCCTGAACAAGCGTCGATACTACAGAACGGTAATAGCTGTTCATCGCATCTGTTTTGGCCATTTTTCCCTGATTCATTTCAATATGCTGGCGAAAATTCTGTTCGAAATAAGGAATGGAAAAAAGTTCGCTCATGAAGGATTCTCCTTTCTGATTTTTCTCCTAAAATCCCTTAGCTTCATGTAAAATGAAGGGAGGAGGTAGGACCGTTATGAAAATTAAACAAGGCTTATCACAGGAGCAGTCCTTAAAGCTTCATATGTCCCAGGAGCTGAAACAGGCACTTGCCCTTCTCCAATATAACTCAATGGAACTGGAGCGGTATATACAGGAACTGGCTCTGGATAATCCCCTAATTGAAATAAAAGAACAATCTGGTTTGAATGTATTTTACCATAGAAAAATATCAAAAAGGAAAAGCGGAGATTTCAGCATAATGGAAACTGCCAGCGCTGCTCCATATAGCTTATCTGATCACTTGCAAGAGCAGCTGAGGCTGACAGGCACGAATGGATCTATTGCTAAGGGAACAAGGCTCTTAATCGATATGCTTGATGAAAACGGTTACTTGGACGGTGATGCCGAAAATGCGCTCTGCAGTACTGGATTAACGGCGGAAGAAGCAAACCGGTGTATAGACGTTTTGCAAAGCCTGGACCCTGCAGGCATTGGGGCGAGAAGCCTGCAGGAATGTCTTTTGCTGCAAATGCAGAGGATGACAGAGAAGCCGAAAGTGGCAGAGGCGGTCATCAGGGATCATTTCAAGCTTTTTGCGGAACGGTCCTGGAAGCTTTTAAAGAAAATTTCAGGATTCAGCATGGAGGACATTCAGGATGTGTTTGATTTTACCCTCCGCCTCCAGCCAAAGCCGGGCAGCGCATTTGCGGGAGGGCAAGCCTCCTACATTATTCCGGATCTAATTGTAGAGCGTCGGGAAACTGGAATCGCGGCAGCCTGCAACGATGAAGCGGTACCCCAAATCAGAATCAGCAGAAAATATGAGAGCCTGAAAAATCAGCATGGGCAGACTGAACTGAAGAAATATTTGTCCGCTAAAGAACAGCAGGGGACATGGCTGCTGAAAACGATGGACCATCGAAAACAAACCATGGTCCAAATCATGAAACAAATTGTTGCGTTCCAAGAGGCCTTTTTTCTTTCAGGAAAACGGGAAATGCTTAAACCGCTGACATTAAACGACTTAGCTGAAGCGTCCGGATTCCATGAATCCACTGTCAGCAGAGCGATAAAAGGAAAATATGTGCAAACACCCTATGGGACGCTTGAAATGAAATCCTTCCTAGTCAATAAAATAGGATCTCTGCAGGAAACGGAACAGTCTGCAGCTGGCGCGAAGGAAATGCTGCTGCGCTTAGTAGAGAGCGAAGATAAAACATCGCCGCTATCAGACCAGATGATTGCCTCTGCTATGCTGGAAAGGCATGATTTAAAGATTTCAAGGCGAACGGTTGCCAAGTATCGCGATCAGCTGAAAATACCGCCGTCTTCTTTAAGAAGACGCTATACGGAGGCAGGGAATGATTAATTTGACCGTCTATTCAAGAGAAGGCTGCCATCTTTGTGAAGAAGCAGTTAACATCATAGCGGAACTGTGTGAGGAGATGGATGGGTCCTATACAATAGTGGACATTCAAAAAGATGATGGTCTGACTGAAAAGTACGGATTGATGATTCCGGTCATTGAAATGGACGGAAAAACCCTGGTATACGGGCAAGTAAAAAAAGATTTTTTAAGTAAGCGGATACATGAGGATGTTAGGATTGAATAAGCTTTCCCTCCCTGTTAAAATAAATGTGTAGCAGGGAGATTTTTTTTGCAGTAAGTGGGACATAATATGTCTCGTAGGGACAAAAAAAGTCCCGATGTCTTGTTTGAAAGGATCGCACAGATGAGAGAAATGATAGAGGTACAAAAGAAACTAGTTCCCGATCTGCTCAAGCTTATGCAAAAAAGGTATCAGGTCTTGCAGTACATACGACTTATGCAGCCTATTGGACGCAGAAGCCTTTCGATCAGCCTTGGCATCAGTGAACGTGTTTTACGGGCAGAGGTTCAGTTCCTTAAAGACCAGAATCTGATTGCAATCGAAACTTCAGGCATGACACTGACGGAGGCCGGTTCCAAGCTTCTGAAAACCCTGGAAGAAATGATGAAGGATGTTTTAGGTCTCACTCTTATGGAAAATAAACTAAAAGAGAGATTAAATCTAAAACGGGTGATTGTCGTTTCTGGAGACAGTGATCAATCTTCCTGGGTGAAAAAAGAGATGGGGCGTGCTTGTGTCACCTGCATAAAAGAACATCTCTCCGGCGGCGATACAGTCGCAGTTACCGGGGGTACTACCCTTGCTGCAGTAGCAGAAATGATGACACCTGATACAAACCGCGACTTGCTTTTCGTTCCTGCAAGAGGGGGACTCGGCGAGAATGTGGAAAATCAAGCGAATACGATTTGCGCGAAAATGGCAGAGCGCGCAATGGGAAATTACCGGCTCCTTCATGTTCCTGACCAATTAAGTGCGGAAGCCTGGCAGTCTTTAACAGAAGAACCTTCTATTAAAGAACTTTTGAAAATCATCAAGTCTTCTAGTATGGTTGTTCATGGAATAGGGGATGCTATGACAATGGCAGAACGGCGGAAAACTGCTGCTTTTGACATGGAGAAAATTGAACATGGCGAAGCAGTGGCAGAAGCATTCGGCTATTATTTTGATGAAACAGGCAAGATGGTTCACAAGGTTCATACAGTGGGCATACAGCTGGATGACCTGGCGAATCTGAAGAATGTGATTGCTGTTGCCGGAGGTTCATCCAAGGCAAAAGCCATTCACGCTTACATGAAACAGTCGCTGGATTCCATTCTTGTGACGGATGAAGGTGCAGCAAAAGAGTTATTAAGGGATTAACAGTCCCTAAATATAAAAATATTTCTCACTTTAAAAGGAGGAAACATTCATGGCAACTAAAATTGGTATTAACGGTTTCGGACGTATCGGACGTAACGTTTTCCGCGCAGCTTTGAAAAATTCAAACGTAGAGGTAGTAGCAGTAAACGATCTAACTGACGCTAACATGCTTGCTCACCTACTAAAATATGACTCTGTACACGGTAAGCTTGACGCAGAAGTATCTGTAGACGGCAACAACCTAATCGTGGACGGTAAAACAATCCAGGTTACTGCAGAGCGCGATCCTGCTAAACTTTCTTGGGGAGAAATGGGTGTAGAAGTAGTTGTTGAATCAACTGGTTTCTTCACAAAACGTGCTGACGCTGCGAAACATATCGAAGCTGGCGCTAAAAAAGTCATCATTTCAGCTCCTGCAACAGACGAAGACATCACAATCGTTATGGGTGTTAACCATGATAAATACGATGCTGCTTCTCACGATGTTATTTCAAATGCATCTTGCACAACGAACTGCCTTGCACCATTCGCAAAAGTATTGAACGACAAGTTCGGTATCAAACGCGGTATGATGACAACTGTTCACTCTTACACAAATGATCAGCAGATCCTTGATCTTCCGCACAAAGACTACCGTCGTGCGCGTGCAGCTGCTGAAAACATCATCCCGACTACAACAGGTGCTGCTAAAGCTGTTTCCCTTGTTCTTCCTGAACTTAAAGGCAAACTAAACGGCGGAGCAATGCGCGTTCCAACTCCAAACGTTTCTCTAGTTGACCTTGTTGCTGAGCTTGATAAAGATGTAACAGCTGACGAAGTGAACGCAGCTCTTAAAGAAGCGGCTGAAGGCGATCTTAAAGGAATTCTTGGCTACAGCGAAGAGCCTCTTGTATCCGGTGATTACAACGGAAACATCAACTCTTCAACAATCGACGCTCTTTCCACAATGGTTATGGAAGGCAGCATGGTTAAAGTTATCTCTTGGTACGACAACGAGAGCGGATACTCTAACCGCGTAGTTGACCTAGTTGGCTACATCGCTTCTAAAGGACTTTAATAAACCCGATTCGGTTACGTTTGGACGAACCGAAGAAGAAACGATATAATGAAATCGGAAAAGGGGAAGGGGATCTACAGCAATTCCCCCTCCCTTTTTCTATGGTTTTTATCCGTAAGAAGGAGGCCTTTGAAATGAACAAAAAATCTTTAAAAGACATCGAGATTCAAGGTAAGGTTGTATTCTGCCGCGTTGACTTCAACGTTCCGATGGAAGAAGGCAAAGTGACAGATGATACGAGGATCCGTGCGGCTCTTCCGACAATCCAGTACATGGTTGAGCAGGGAGCGAAAGTTTTGCTTGCAAGCCATCTTGGACGTCCTAAAGGCCAGGTTGTGGAAGAACTTCGTCTAAATGCGGTTGCAGAGCGCCTTCAAGAGCTTCTTGGCAAAAGTGTCGTTAAAACTGACGAAGCTTATGGCGAAAGCGTGAAAGAAGAAATTGCTAAGCTTGAAAATGGCGATGTGCTTCTTCTTGAAAACGTGCGTTTCTACCCTGGAGAAGAGAAAAACGATGCAGAATTGTCAAAAGCATTCGCAGAGCTTGCGGATGTTTATGTAAATGACGCATTCGGTGCTGCACACCGTGCACACGCATCTACAGCAGGAATCGCTGAGCACCTTCCGGCTGTTTCCGGTTTCCTTATGGAAAAAGAATTGGATGTACTTGGAAAAGCGCTATCTGATCCGGAACGCCCATTCACGGCCATCATCGGCGGAGCAAAAGTAAAAGACAAGATTGGTGTCATTGATCACCTTCTTGACAAAGTGGACAACCTGATCATCGGCGGCGGTTTGGCTTATACGTTCATCAAAGCCCTTGGACATGGTGTTGGAAAATCCCTTCTTGAAGAAGATAAAGTGGATTTGGCTAAATCCTTCATGGAAAAAGCAAAAGCAAACGGCGTAAACTTCTACATGCCAGTGGACATCGTTGTTGGAGATGATTTCTCTAAAGATGCCAACACACAAGTCGTTTCAATCGATAACATCCCGGAAGACTGGGAAGGCCTTGATGCCGGACCTAAATCCCGCGAGATTTATGCTGACGTCATCAAGAAATCAAAGCTTGTGATCTGGAACGGACCGCTTGGAGTATTCGAACTTGAACCATTCTCCCACGGTACGAAAGCAGTGGCCGAGGCTCTTGCAGAAGCTGACGATACATATTCGGTCATCGGAGGAGGAGACTCCGCTGCAGCAGTTGAGAAGTTCGGTCTTGCAGACAAAATGGATCACATCTCAACAGGCGGCGGTGCTTCCCTTGAATTCATGGAAGGCAAAGAACTTCCTGGAGTAGTGGCACTTAACGATAAATAAGAAAAGCGTAAGCGCCTTGCACAGGCCCGACAAGCATAAGACAATCAGCCGAAGGAAGGCGTTCTTTCCTTCCGTAGGTTGAGTGGCTTATGACCTCGAGGGCCTAGGCGCTGGAGCTAGACAACGTATACCCGGTATAAAAAAATACCGATGTTGAAAAGCGTAAGCGCCTTGGATTAAGGAAGTTCTGCTAAAAGCGCGGCGTCCTGCCGCAGCGCAGAACTGACCTGTATCTGCAGGCCTCTACAAACCTTCTGTAACTTTTGAAAAGTAGGCTTTGTTAAATCATGGGTTTGATTTGAACACCTGTTGATTGGAGCGGAAGGCGTGAGACTCCTGCGGGAGCAGCGGGACAGGTGAGACCCCGCAGTGGCGAAGCCGCGAGGAGGCTCACCGCCCGCCCCGCGGAAAGCGAACGCCTGAAGCAGAAATCAACAGCTAATTAACAAAGCAAGAAGGCTGTGTGCGCAGCCTTATGACCTTTTAACATGAAAGGACGGCTTAGCTATGAGAAAACCGATCATTGCAGGTAACTGGAAAATGAACAAAACAATGGCAGAAGCGAAAAGCTTTGCTGAAGAAGTAAAAAGCCTCGTTCCTTCATCTGAACAAGTGGATGCAGTGGTATGCTCACCGGCTCTATTCCTTGATCGTCTAGTTGAGATTGCAAAAGGAACAGATCTTAAAATCGGTGCGCAAAACATGCACTTCGAAGAAAACGGTGCTTTTACTGGAGAAGTAAGCCCGGTTGCACTTAAAGATCTTGGTGTAGAATACGTGGTTCTCGGACACTCCGAGCGCCGTGAAATGTTCGCTGAAACAGACGAAACTGTGAACAAAAAGACAGCTGCTGCATTCAAACATGGTTTAACTCCAATCGTTTGCTGCGGAGAAACGCTTGAAGAGCGTGAATCCGGAAAAACAAACGAGCTTGTTGGAAGCCAGGTAAAAGCAGCTCTTGCAGGTCTTTCTGAAGAGCAGGTTAAACAAACCGTTATCGCTTACGAGCCAATCTGGGCAATCGGAACAGGCAAATCTTCATCTGCAGAGGATGCAAACGAAGTATGTGCGTACATCCGTAAAGTGGTAGCAGAACAATTTTCACAAGAAGCAGCAGATGCAGTCCGCATTCAATACGGCGGAAGCGTAAAGCCTGCCAACATTAAAGAATACATGGCTCAATCCGATATTGACGGCGCGCTAGTCGGCGGAGCAAGCCTTGAAGCACAATCTTTCCTTCAATTGCTAGAGGGTGGAAAGAATGAGTAAGAAACCCGTAGCTCTAATTATCCTGGACGGTTTCGGACTTCGCAGCGAGACAGAAGGAAATGCTGTTGCGCAAGCAAAGAAACCGAATTTCGACCGTTACTGGGAGCAATACCCGCATTCCACTCTTACCGCAAGCGGTGAAGCAGTTGGCCTTCCGGACGGCCAAATGGGGAACTCTGAAGTAGGACATTTGAATATCGGAGCGGGACGAATTGTCTACCAAAGCTTAACGCGTGTAAACGTGGCAATCCGTGAAGGCGAGTTCGAAAAGAACCAGACCTTCCTTGATGCGATGGACAGCGTGAAGAAAAATGGCACAGCTCTTCACCTGGCAGGTCTTCTGTCAGATGGCGGAGTTCACAGCCACATTGAGCACCTGTTTGCCCTTCTTAAGCTTGCTAAATCTGAAGGCGTTGAAAAAGTATACGTTCACGGCTTCCTTGACGGACGAGACGTCGGCCCTCAAACAGCTGAAAAGTATATTAAAGCCCTTCAGGAAAAACTTGAAGAGTACGGCGGCGAGCTTGCAACCATCTCTGGACGCTATTATTCCATGGACCGCGACAAACGCTGGGACCGTGTGGAAAAAGCGTACCGTGCCATGGTTTACGGTGAAGGCCCTGACTACCGTGATCCAATGGAGCTTGTAAAAGACTCTTACGAAAATGGAATCCACGATGAGTTCGTTATCCCTTCTGTCATGACGAAGGAAGACGGCTCACCGGTTGGAACGATTCAGGACAATGACAGTGTGATTTTCTACAACTTCCGTCCTGACCGTGCGATTCAAATCTCCAATACCTTTACGAACGCTGATTTCAGAGAATTTGACCGCGGTGAAAAAGCGCCTAAGAATCTTCACTTTGTCAGCCTGACTCGCTTTAGTGAGACCGTCAAAGGTTTTGTAGCATTCAAGCCAGTAAACCTGGATAATACAATTGGGGAAGTTCTTGCCCAGAACAACCTAAGACAGCTGCGTATCGCAGAAACCGAGAAATACCCTCACGTTACGTTCTTTATGAGCGGCGGACGTGAAGAGGAGTTCGAGGGAGAAAAGCGCATTTTGATTGACTCGCCGAAGGTTGCAACCTATGACCTGAAGCCGGAGATGAGTGCGTATGAAGTAGCCGATGCTTTACTTGACGAGATTCACGGCGATAAGCAGGATGCTATTATTCTGAACTTTGCCAACCCTGATATGGTCGGCCATTCAGGTAAAGTGGAGCCTACGATTAAAGCAATCGAAGCCGTTGATGAATGCCTCGGTAAAGTAGTCGATGCCATCCTTGAAAAAGGCGGCACCGCTATTATTACAGCGGACCACGGAAATGCGGATATCCTGATCGCAGAAAACGGAGAGCCTCATACAGCTCACACAACCAACCCTGTTCCTGTTATCGTAACGAAACAAGGTTTGGAGCTGCGCGAAGGCGGAATCCTTGGAGATCTTGCTCCAACGATGCTTGATCTGCTTGAAGTGGATCAGCCGGAAGAAATGACAGGTAAATCTTTAATTAAATAAAAGCTTTGTTCAAAGCATGGTGTTGATTTTTAACACCAGTTGATTGGAGCGGAAAGCAAATGCCTGAAGCGAAAATCAGCAGCCAACTTTAAACCAATAAAATTTTTTAACTCAAAGGAGAGAAATTAAATGCCAGCTATTGTTGATGTATATGCACGTGAAGTCCTTGACTCCCGCGGAAACCCAACAGTTGAAGTAGAAGTTTACACAGAATCAGGCGCTTTCGGACGCGCACTAGTACCAAGCGGTGCTTCTACTGGTGAACACGAAGCAGTAGAACTTCGCGACGGTGACAAAGACCGTTACCTTGGAAAAGGCGTACTTCAAGCAGTAGAGAACGTAAACAACGTAATCGCTGAAGAAATCATCGGTCTAGACGTAACAGATCAGGTTGGAATTGACACAATTATGATCGAGCTTGATGGAACAGAAAACAAAGGCAAATTGGGCGCTAACGCAATCCTTGGTGTATCCATGGCTGTTGCTCATGCAGCTGCAGACTTCGTTGGTCTTCCGCTTTACCGTTACCTTGGCGGATTCAACGCGAAACAGCTTCCAACTCCAATGATGAACATCATCAACGGCGGATCTCATGCTGATAACAACGTAGACTTCCAGGAGTTCATGATCCTTCCTGTTGGAGCACCTACTTTCAAAGAAGCAATCCGTATGGGAGCAGAAGTATTCCATGCTCTTAAATCAGTACTAAAAGCAAAAGGTCTTAACACAGCTGTTGGTGACGAAGGCGGATTCGCTCCAAACCTTGGTTCTAACCGTGAAGCTCTTGAAGTAATCGTTGAAGCCATCACGAAAGCTGGCTACGAAGCTGGCAAAGACATCATGCTTGGTATGGACGTTGCTTCTTCTGAATTCTACAACAAAGAAACTGGCAAATACGATCTTGCAGGCGAAGGCCGCAACGGATTGTCTTCAGCTGAAATGGTTGATTTCTACGAGCAGCTTGTGAACGAATTCCCGATCCTTTCCATTGAAGATGGACTTGACGAAAACGACTGGGATGGACACAAACTTCTTACTGACCGCATCGGCGGAAAAGTACAATTGGTTGGAGATGACCTATTCGTAACAAACACGAAAAAACTGGCTCAAGGAATTGAGCAAGGTGTAGGTAACTCCATCCTAATCAAAGTGAACCAAATCGGTACGCTTACAGAAACATTTGAAGCAATCGAAATGGCAAAACGTGCTGGCTACACAGCTGTTGTTTCCCACCGTTCAGGTGAAACAGAAGATGCTACAATCGCTGACATCGCTGTTGCAACAAACGCTGGCCAAATCAAAACAGGTTCTATGAGCCGTACGGACCGTATCGCAAAATACAACCAGCTTCTTCGCATCGAAGACGAGCTTGGCGGTCTTGCTGTATACGACGGAATCAGCTCTTTCTACAACCTTAAAAAATAAGGTTTGTGAATGAATAGAAAGCCCTCTATCAGTTGATAGGGGGCTTTCTTTATGGTTTGAATACCTGCATGATGGTTCCTTTGCCATTGCTTGCTTCGACCTCGGCGTAAGCCCCGTTTACAAAGGTAATTTGCGGAGGGACATGTCCGCAGTCGATATCATAGATAACCGGTACTTTCAGTTCTGCTGAAAGCTCCTGATAGACATCCTCGGCAGTATAGCCATCGACAGGCTCATTGGCTGCGCTTCTGCCGAACAATATGCCGGAACAGTGATCTAACCACCCTGCCAGTTTCATTTGAACGAGCGATCTTCGTAAATCCGGTGTGCTGAGTTCACAATTCTCCAAGTACCACAAAATCGGTTCCTCATTAATCTGTTCCCGAAAATAAGTCAAGTCTCCATATGGTGTACCCACTAAGTGCCGGATGACATCAATGCACCCTCCAAGCAGGCGTCCCTGTACTTTTTCAGCAGTGTTGGAAACCGTTTTCCACTCAGTCGGTTCATTCAGATGAAAGACACACGGTGATGGGTTGGAATGATCCCACTTTCTTTGAAAATTTACTGATGAATGCTGGATGACAGAGTCTCCTTGATTTGCTGCTAAGACAGTTTCCCACATGGCAGTGGTGTCATCCGAATAGTCTCCTCTTAAATCGATAAGATTGGTTCCATGCGCAGTGGCAATTCCAGTCTTCAATGTAATAGCCAGCAGCAGTACACTTAAATCTGAATACCCGAGTATCCATTTAGGTGCTATTTGTTCAAAATCAATGTGTTCGAGAATTTCAATCAGGAGCTCTCCGCCCCATGGAGGGATGATCAGGTCTATGCTTGTGTTCTGCATCATCTCGCTGAATTCAGCTGCTCTAATCTTTGCCGGTGCGGATTTTGCTTTCTCCTGTGTCCATACAGTTTCTCCAGCTGCGACGCTGAAGCCTTTCCTCTCCATACTGCTTGAAGCAAGTCTCACTAACTCATGAAGCTCTTTTGGTACACCTGAGGAGGGGGCTGTTATGCCAATGCACGCTCCGTTTTTCAATTGCGGGTATCGTATCATGTCACTTCATCTCCTTAATGACTGATATTTTACTGGAACAGGAAGGGAGGGTGTTGTCGAAATTAGTCGACTTAACCTTAATTGACAAACAATTGATTGGCCGTAATTGCCCGCAACGATGTGTTTGAGCCCCATGATCATCAGGGGTTAGAAAAAATTGACTCATGCAGACAAGCACTATTGTTTTCGCCCGTCCCATATGGTACATTTAAACCAATGCAAACGCGTTCCAGGAGGTGTAATACATGCTTCATACGTTACTTATTGTTCTGTTGATTATTACATGCCTTGCACTTATTACAGTAGTATTGCTGCAATCCAGCAAAAGCACCGGATTATCCGGAGCAATCTCAGGCGGAGCGGAGCAGCTTTTCGGAAAACAAAAAGCCCGCGGCCTCGACTTGATTCTGCATCGAATTACGGTTGTTCTCGCTGTGCTGTTTTTTGTCCTGACGATTGCGATTTCCTACTTTAACCTATAAGATGCGGTAGAGGTCTGAATGCAGGCCTCTTTTTTATTTGGTTTCTTTGAAGTTCCCTGCAGAGGCTGTCGAGATTTCCCGAAAAATCGATTTCAAGTTGTTTTTCGCCGATATAATCAAAATATCGCCGATATAATGAAAAAATCGCCGATATAATGTGATTTTCGTCGATATTTTAAAAAATCGCCGATATATCGCTTGTGCCAGACAGCTGGGCTTTTTTAGCCTCCCAAAAAAGAGTACATGCGCTCCTTAACTCCATTAGGGCGGCAGAGCAACCGGCGGGAGCGCCCTTCCGCTTTTCTTTTCCGCAAACGTTTGTTTAAATAGAAATGAGGGAGTTAAGGGAAAATACATATAAGATTTTTCAGGTGATATTGACAACAAGCAGAGAAGGAGATTCAGCGATGAGAAAAGTGATGCCAAAGCCTTTTTTCTTTGAAGGCGGAGAAAAAGCCGTGCTGCTTTTGCATGGATTCACAGGAAATACAGCGGATGTGCGTATGCTTGGACGTTATTTGAATGAGCGGGGATACACTTGCCATGCGCCTCAATATAAAGGGCATGGAGTGCCTCCAGAAGAACTTGTTCATACGGGACCTGAGGACTGGTGGAAGGACGTTATGGAAGGCTATGAGTTCCTCAAAGAAAAAGGCTATGAACAAATTGCGGTTGGCGGTTTATCCCTTGGCGGGGTATTTTCGCTTAAACTGGGTTACACTGTACCAGTAAAGGGTATCGTGACCATGTGTGCACCAATGTACATAAAGAGTGAAGAAATTATGTATCAGGGTGTACTGGAGTACGCACGCAATTATAAAAAGTTTGAAGAGAAGAAGCCTGATCAAATCGAGCAGGAAATGAAAGAGTTTGAAAAGACCCCAATGGGGACACTGAAAAGCTTGCAGGAACTGATCGCCGATGTCCGCAAGAATGTTGATATGATTTATTCACCGACTTTCGTTGTTCAGGCACGCCATGACCACATGATTAATACAGATAGTGCAAACATTATTCATGATGAAGTGGAGTCGGATGTTAAACAATTAAAGTGGTACGAAAATTCCGGCCACGTGATAACCCTTGATAAAGAAAAAGATCAGGTTCACCAGGATGTGTATGAGTTTTTAGAAAAGCTGGACTGGTAAGCCGAAACAGAAGGAGGGATTGAATTGAACCAGGATATACAGAAACACGTTGACCGCCTGCTTTCGTTTATGCGGGATGAAGCCTACAAGCCGCTTACAATTCAGGAGCTTGAGGATGCCTTTGGAGTAGGGGAAGCGGATGTGTTCAGAGATTTCGTTAAAGCCCTCGTTCATATGGAAGAACAGGGGCTGGTTGTCCGGACGCGAAGCAACCGCTATGGTCTCCCGGAAAAAATGAACTTAGTAAAAGCGAAATTGTCCGGTCATGCAAAGGGATTTGCCTTTGCTGTTACAGATGATCCCGCAGATGATGATATCTTTATACCGCCAAACGAATTAGGAAATGCGATGCACGGCGATATTGTGCTGGTCCGGGTCAGCTCCAATTCATCAGGCGCAAGAAAAGAAGGGACCATCATCCGGATCTTGGACCGCGGCATGAAAGAGGTTGTCGGAACGTATACAGAGAGCAAGAACTTCGGTTTTGTGATTGCGGATGACAAGAAAATTGCCAATGATATCTTCATCCCTAGAGATGCTTCCAATGGAGCGGTGGAAGGCCATAAGGTGGTCGTCAAAATTACAACCTATCCGGAAGGAAGAATGAGTGCTGAAGGGGAAGTCATTCAAATCCTCGGCCATAAAAATGATCCCGGAGTAGATATTCTATCCGTTATTCATAAGCACGGGCTTCCAGGAGGCTTCTCACCGGATGTTTTGAAGCAGGCAAATGATGTCCCTGATCAAATTGATGAAGCGGACTACAAGGATCGCCGTGACCTTAGAAATGAAACGATTGTAACGATTGATGGCGCGGACGCAAAGGATTTGGATGATGCCGTAACCGTTACTAAACTTGAAAACGGCCATTATAAGCTGGGCGTCCATATTGCCGATGTCAGCCATTATGTAACCGAAGATTCACCGATTGATATAGAAGCGCTGGACCGCGGAACGAGTGTTTATTTGGTAGACCGTGTGATTCCAATGATTCCTCATCGGTTATCCAATGGTCTTTGTTCATTGAATCCAAAAGTGGACCGGCTAACCCTTTCCTGTGAGATGGAAGTCGATCAAAACGGGGAAGTCGTGAATCACGAAATCTTCCAAAGTGTCATTAAGACTACGGAGCGTATGACCTATACCGATGTGAACAGCATCCTTGCCCAGGATGAGAAGGTTCGTGAAAAGTATGAGCCGCTCGTGCCAATGTTCGAAAGAATGGGGGAGCTGGCACAGGTTCTGAGAACGAAACGGATGAACCGCGGTGCGATTGATTTTGATTTTAAAGAAGCGAAAGTGCTGGTTGATAAAGACGGCAAGCCATATGATGTTGAGCTTCGTGAGCGCGGGGTTGCCGAAAGACTGATTGAAGAGTTCATGCTTCTGGCCAATGAAACGGTAGCTGAGCATTTCCATTGGATGAAGGTTCCTTTCATTTACCGGATTCATGAAGACCCAAATGAAGGCAAGCTGCAGCGCTTCCTTGAATTTATTACAAACTTCGGCTACAGCGTAAAAGGGACCGGGAATGAGATTCATCCGCGCGCCCTTCAGCAGATTTTAGAAGAGGTTCAGGGGCAGCCGGAGGAAATGGTGGTTTCAACGGTTATGCTTCGCTCTATGAAGCAGGCGAAATATGATCCGGAAAGTCTTGGCCACTTTGGACTGGCAACCGAGTTCTATACTCATTTTACATCGCCAATCCGCCGTTATCCGGATTTAATTGTTCACCGGCTGATCCGGACTTATTTGATAAACGGGAAAACCGATGAAGGAACAAAGCAAAAGTGGGCGGAAAAACTTCCGAACATTGCGGAGCAGGCCTCTAACATGGAACGCCGTGCTGTTGAAGCAGAGCGTGAAACCGATGATCTCAAAAAATCGGAGTACATGATGGATAAAATCGGAGAAGAGTATGATGGAATTATCAGCTCTGTCACGAATTTCGGTATGTTCATTGAGCTTCCGAATACCATTGAGGGCCTTGTCCATGTGAGTTATATGACGGATGATTACTACCGCTATGACGAGCGCAGCTATGCGATGATTGGCGAACGTACGGCGAACGTTTACCGGATAGGAGATGAAATTACCGTCCGTGTTGTAAACGTCAATAAAGATGAACGGGCCATTGATTTTGAAATTGTCGGCATGAAGGGAACAAGAAGACGTCCGGTTAAGGATGCTCCTAAATCCATCAGTGCGGGACAGGGCGGAAGAAAGAAAACGACGAAGCCAAGAGGCGGGGCTCCCCGTGAGCGAAGCGGCTCTGCGGAAGACGGCTGGACGACCCGAGGCCCTAAGAAGAAAAAGAAAAAAACATTCGAGAATGCACCGAAAGCAAAGCGCAAGAAAAAGAAGCGGTAACGGATAAGGGCGGTGCGATGCATCGCCCTTCCCGCTTCATTTCACCCGTGGTAAAATAGAGAGAATAGAGATGTTTGAGAGGGGTTTCACATGCCAAAAGGAACAGGAAAAGTATTGGCGCAAAATAAAAAAGCCAATCACGATTATTCAATAGAAGATACGTACGAAGCAGGGATTGTTCTTCAAGGAACCGAGATTAAGGCAATTCGTGCCGGAAGAGTCAATTTAAAGGATTCGTTCGCCCGGATTCAGGCAGGCGAGCTGTTTGTTCACAATATGCACGTCAGTCCGTATGAACAGGGAAACCGATACAACCATGATCCGCTCCGGACACGGAAGCTGCTTCTTCATAAAGGTGAGATCAGCAAACTGATCGGACTGACGAAAGAAGAAGGCTATGCGCTCGTTCCATTAAAAATTTATTTGAAAAACGGGTTCGCAAAGGTTTTAATTGGTCTCGGAAAAGGGAAAAAGAAATATGACAAGCGGGAAGATTTGAAGAAAAAAGAGGCAAAACGAGACATTGAGCGCGCATTCCGCGACCGCCAAAAAGACTTCTAATGAGAGTGTGATTCTAGTGTCCTGGGTATACTTTGGTATAGCGGCTGTTTTGATTTTCAGTGCCGTATTCGTTTTCCGCACAAGCAGAAGATAAACATTATTTTACAATTGCTTTATGTGTGAGATTTGTTATAATAGAACTTGTACCGATGATAACTGAATAAGCAACAGCTTATCTTATCACCTGTTCTGTGACGGCCAGACTTTCACCAGGACCTGAACAGACTTCCCGTAATCCTATGGGATAAAAGCCTAAAGGCTTTTACTCTTATCATGGGGACGTTACGGATTCGACAGGGATAGTTCGAGCTTAGGTTGCGAGCCGAGTCGGCGATCTCGCTAATAACGCCAACGCCAATAATAACTGGCAAAACTAACAACAACTTCGCTCTAGCTGCGTAACAACAGACTATAGCGGTTCCTCCCTCCATCGCCCATGTGGTAGGGTAAGGGACTCACTCTAAGTGGGCTACGCCGGATCTCGCCGTCTGAGGGAGAAGGAAGAGAACAAGCAGACTAGCTGTCCTGACGCCTGCTGGTAGGCATACGGCACAGCGAACTCCGAATATCCCAGCTACGCTCGTAGACGCTTAAGTGCCGATATTTCTGGACGTGGGTTCGACTCCCACCGTCTCCACCAATACATACTTTGGTGGTTTTAGTTTTTATGTATGTACCTTAAATTGTAAAAAGGTCTTTTTACATGATTATGCTTTAAAAAAACAGTGACATTTATATGCTTTAAATAGCTTTTTTTCATTCTAGAAACGGTTCTGTGACTTGAATCATAATATTGCTGAGTAGGCATTTTTATGGTTCAAAAAACTTCGGGGAAAAATATACTTAAATTTAAATAATTAAAAAAAGCATGATTGGTCAATTAACCAATCATGCTTTTTTGTTTAGATAAAGTTTAGGTATATAAGTGTGCCTAAAAGTACGCTATAAAATGCACTTTTAAAACAGTCCCTAATATAAGATCAAAGTTTATACATAGAAGTTCTATGTATGGTTTTTCTATTTCCAGGACTAAATTGAAATTTTTGGGGGAATTTGATACTATTTCTTTGAAGATGTTAATCTTCTCTTTATTTAGTTTTTGGTGTTGAGTGTGAGAAGCTATCGTACGGGGAGCCATGTAGCGTAAACTACATGGCTTTTGTTTTGCATAATATATTACTTTAAAGCATTTTTCTGCTTTATTTTTTCCTGAATTTTATAAGTGATGAAAACAATAAAAAGAAAGCATGCTAAAATTAAAAATATCATTCCAACTTGGTAAATTTTATCTATAATCTTTTTTCTTTTACCCTCTTCATAATATTTTTGATAGATGTATTGTAAATTATATTCTTCTGCTGCACTTGGTACTTTATATTTTTCCCCTGACCACCCTTCTTTTAGAGCTGTATTCTTAATATTTATTAGTTGATTAAAGATAGTGTAATACCCTTTTTGATAATAGAGAGCTGAAAGCCCTTCGTATTTGGTGGGAACTGAGTAATCTTCCTCTTTTCGAGCAGAAGATAACCCTTCTTGATAAGCTTCTTCTTCTTTCTTTATATTTGAAAGCCTTTTTTCGTATGCGTCTTTAGCCAAATTGGTTACATCTCTTGGCAGGTCTTTTGGTAAGGATAGCGGCTTTGATTCAGATGCTGCTAGTTTAGCAGTATATATCCATTTTTCTGTCTGCCCTTTTAAATATCCACTGTTAAATTTGGCTTTCGCCTTTGATGTAATGGCAAATTTCTCAGGTGTGATTTTACTCTTAAAACCAAGTCCTTTTTGGTATCCTTGTTCATAGGCTATACCATCTATTTTAGTTTTATACCCTTTTTTGTACCCCTCTTTGTACCATCCATATTCTGCATTGCTTAATTCTCCGGGAGGTTTTGGATTTTCTTGGAAGGAACCATGTTCAGCATCTTGCTCCCCATCTTTAAGGCCCATGTTCTCTATATTAATACCAATTTCCTGTAGGTCCTGATAAGAATCATTTTCCCCGTTAAGGTCACTATCTTTATAAGACTCTACTGTACTTCTTCCATTTGAAGTTGTATCTCCGTAGCCACCATGGCAATGATACCCACCGGTAGAACGATTATTATGACATCCAGAAGAGTTAGTCCTACCACTGTGAGCACTTACGTCAGTTGAACTATAGGATATTAAAAACAAGCTAAATAGAATCAATATATACGCTCTAAATTTCATACTTTTCCTCCAGCTTTACTTCAGTTCATTACAGTCAAACTTATCATCTTTTATATCGGCGAATATCCACATTTATACACATGTGCGTGTATGGCTGGCACCTTGAAGTGAAAAAATGTCTAATCCCCAAAATAAGGGGTTTAGACGTTTTATATATATTTCTCGTATCATGTTTTCTCTACTTTAGAATTCTCCTCTTTCATAGGTAATTAGCTGATATTTCTCACCCATAGATACTTAGGGCCGGTAGGATGCTTATCTACTCTTATTCTGGAATTAGAATTCCAAGAGCCCCCTTTGGTAGTTCTGACTATTTCAAAGTTGGAAGCCTTCATCGAGGGTATAAGTAATCACTCGATTATATCCAAGACCTTTAACAGCTGTACAGGCTGCAGAGTACAGTTTACTAACTCCGTTTTTATATGCTTCTTTTACTCAACACCTGGTTACTTCAAGTGTAAATCCATCATCTTGATAGCGGGATACAGGACGGCCAGCCATCACAACCCCTACCACTATATCTCCATCCGTGATAGCAATAGATAGCTTATGCCCGGCAAGTGCAGTGTGATGCCTATGAAACAAAGTTTTAAATTCTTTTATGTTTTACAATTAAAAACTCTATCGATCTGATATGTGCATCGATGCATCGAAGTTTATATACTAACCGATTTGTTCATTAAATTCTTGTTTGGTGCCAAGCCTTTAGCCATATGGTTAGAGGTTTTTTAGTGTCAAAACTTAAGAGTATTTACACTATTTTCCTGTTGAAATAATATCAAGGTATATGCCGGTGTCATAAATTAGTGTCAAAAAAAGTGATAAAAGGGAGCGGTTTTGTGAAATATGGATATGCGAGGGTATCGACAGTCGGCCAAGATTTGCAGATGCAATTGAACACGCTAAAATCTGAAGGCTGTGAGAAAATATATTCGGAGAAGTTCACGGGAACCAAGGTGAATCGTCCGCAGTTTCAAGAGCTGCTGTCCAAGTTAAAGGGAGGTGATATTCTTGTGGTAACAAAGCTGGACCGTTTCGCTAGGTCTACTTCTGAGGCACTAACGATCGTCAAGGACCTATTTCATCGCGACGTAAAGGTACATGTATTAAATATGGGGCTGATTGAGAACACGCCTACCGGACGCCTTATTTTTACAATCATGTCGGGGTTTGCGGAGTTCGAACGGGACTTGATTGTGGAGAGAACTCAAGAGGGAAAGGCGATTGCTCGGCAGCGTGAGGACTTCCGCGAAGGTAGACCCACAAAGTATACGAGGAAGCAAATAGACCACGCTCTATCTTAGTTGGGGGAGTATTCGTATAAACAGGTACAGGATCTTACGGGAATTTCTAAGAGTACCATGATAAGAGCGAAGCGTAAAATAGGGGCTGACCAGAAGGGTAGCTTCTTTTTTTGCTATGCATCTTAACCAAATTTCCGGGTTTTAACATTATTTTTTGCTAAAAATCGGTATATAGTGTGTGCGTTAGCGTACCTTAGGGATTGACAGCGATAAAACAGTGGTGTATTATAAAATTAAATAAGCGTCACGTTGCGTGAGGCAAAAGGAGGATTAGAATTGAACATCTTTCAAATCAAAACCCGTCCCCATGGTACAGTAAGGTTAAATGAGTTTATTCAAGGGAAATTCATCGCTATAGGGTGGCCTCGCATAGGAAACCTAGCAGGAGTATCCAAAGAAGAAATCCGGATACGTCTACAGGAAGCTTATGGCCACACCTACGATAATCCACGAACTATCAGCGTTGACTTGGGTAACATTTGGGCTTTTGTTGATACCATGCAAGAGGGCGCTGTCGCTCTATTCCATGGTCACCTAGATAACGTTCATATTGTAGAAGTTGGCGCATATGAGTACGTTGAGGAATTCGATAACAACGAGGATGGAATGTGTCACCAACGGAAATTTAAGCCGCTCACGGTTGTTAAGTTCGATGAATTGAATACTAAGCTTCAAGAACTGCTCCGGCATCGAGGTACAGTGACGCGCTTTAAATATCCGTTAGAAGATGCGGAATTAGAAGCCCTAATTGATTCTCAGTCAGATTTAAAACATCCTTCTCAGCAAATACCACGTGAGGTGCCGGAAGACATTATAAACAAAGCCCTGGAGGTTTTGGATGAAGCTTTACACTCCAGCGACCCAGATAAACGTATTAAGGCAGCCGTTGAAATACTTAGATATGTAAAGTAAAAACAGCCCTGCGCCAATTTGGCCGTGGCTTATATAGTCGAGTGTTTCCTATATGTAATTAATAATTTAACCTTTGATAAACACCCACATCTTCAGTACCCGGCCTTTTATTAGGTGCTTATCCGAAGTAGAATTCGCTACAAGTTCATCAGCTAAATCGAGCAATTTGGAAAGGAGATGGAGCATTTGTACGAATCCTCTTTAAGTAAGACAATTTTTGAATTGTTTGTGGAAAAAGGAACCTATGGATATTCTTTTTTGAAAGGAGATAAAAATGATTCCCGAAGACATAAGAAAACGATTAAGTGCTGAATCATTCAAGTGTAATTTCTCAGTATATATTTCATTCTTTAACCCCTTTTTTAAAACCATGAAAGAGGCTGAGGAATTTATCTACTTATGTGAACATCATGACTTGGTTAGTAAACGAGCTATGCATCAACTAGTACGAGGAATATCAATGGCAGACAATGTTTTTAAACTGGATCAATCCACGAAACTAGACGGTATTCAAGTTCAGTATTGGATTATGACCATCGAAACGCTCTACAAGGCAACTAATCAAAAAGCAATTACTGATAAATACAAAATTATTAGGGATTTTTTTTCTAACTACATTAACTCAGAAGACCAGAATAGGCTAAAAACGGGGATCCACGCAATGGATGGACAACCACTTAATATAATTAATATAGCTCTTTAATGGTATTCGTAATATGGTTGCTCATGAAGGGATTTATTGGATGTGTGTGTTTAGAGAAGATGATTATATGGGGTATGCGTTAAAGCCTAATTTTAAGGAAGCTGATACTCTGTCAAGAAACTAGACACATAAAATGAAGAAAAGATGATTTTTTCTATTGTGCGTACATTTAGTGGCATTTGATAGACTTTCAGGGGACTCTGAAAATCTATCAAATGGACAGATAAGGCCCTCCCTGTTCTCTGTAGTACTGCCTTTCAAACTCAAGCGGAGACATATAATCACAGGCGGAGTGAATACGTTTGGCATTATAAAAATGCACCAAATACTCAAAAATCTCTTGCTTGGCCTCTTCCCTTGTTTCATACGATCTTTGAAAGATTAGTTCACGCTTAATCAAACCATGAAAAGACTCAATACAGGCGTTGTCGTAACAATTTCCTTTTCGGCTCATACTCGTGTACATCCCATTCGCTCGTAAAATCGCTTGATACTCTTTTGACGCATACCGGCTTCCTCGATCAGAATGATGCACGATGCCGGGATTTGGGGGCACAGCTGCCAGAGCGCGGTTCAGGGCGGTGATGACAAGCTCTTTGGTCATCCGATGACTCATGTGCCAGCCAATGATCCGACGAGAGAAAAGATCCATAACCGTTGCGAGATACACCCATCCCTCACGGGTCCAGATGTACGTGATATCCGCTACCCACACCTGTTTAGGGTGGTCCACCTGAAATTGTTGGTTGAGCAGATTCGGATAAATCGGCAGCCGATGTTTTGAATTAGTTGTCGCTTTATGTTTCTTCACGGTTTTAGACCGGAGCCCCTGCGCTTTCATAATTCGTGTAACCGTCTTTTCTGATACACGTTCACCTCCAGCCCAAAGCATTCGCGTAATCTTGGGACTTCCATAATTTTCATCGGACTGGAAAAAGGCGAAACGAACTTTCTGGGTCAGCGCTGCCCTGCGCTTTTTCTGTTCAGACTGCTCACGGCTTTTCCATTCATAGTAGCCGCTTCTTGAAACACCTAGGACTTGGCACATCTTCGCTACACGAAACTCGTGGCGGTGTTCATCAATAAAAGATTACTTCGGGTTTCTCGCGAAGATGCCCATAGCCTTTTTTAAAATGGCTTTCTCTTCTTCCAGATCACGGATCCTTTTATTCAGGCGGTGCGACTCTTCATTTTCAGGCTTCACATTCCCACTCCCGACAAAGCCTTTCTCATCACTTTCTTCGTACTTCTTAATCCAGTTATGCAGGGTCTGTTCTGCCAGGCCCAGCTCTCTGGCCACTTCAGCTTTCACCCGCCCCTCTGTCATTTTGACTGCACGGATTTTAAATTCTTTATCGTACGTTCACTTTGTCAATTTGAACACTCCTCAAATGTGGATGACATGTACCAATTATTATACATGTATTCTCCCTATTATCCGTGTCCAGTTTTTAGAGTAGCATTAGGTGTAAATGTCAACACAAATATGTACACTTTTGCTTGTTTAAGGATGTACAAAATCATTCTTTTTCTGCCGCTAAATGATCCTTCAGTCGGTAAGATTGGCCCACTATATTAACGACCGTGGAGTGGTGTAATATCCGGTCTAGGATGGTATTCGCAAGTTTAGGGTCTTGGAACACTTCGTCCCAAGTCTTAAAATTTACGTTCGTTGTAAAGATCGTGCTCCGCCTTTCATACCGGCGATCAACAAGCTGGAAAAACAGCTTGGCATCTTCCTGATCAATGGGCAGGTACCCAATCTCATCAATAACCAACAATTTGTATTTTGCATAATGTTTGATCCGGCTTTCCAGGCGGTTCTCTAAGCGTGCTCGCTTTAAATTCTGCATCAAATCATGGCACTTTATGAAATAGGTGCTCGTCCGCTTTTTCGCTGCGACAATTCCAATGGATGTAGCTAAATGGGTCTTGCCGACCCCACTGGGGCCTAAGAAGACGATGTTCTCGTTTCGCTCAATAAAGCGCAGGGTCAGAAAGTCCAGAATCTGCTGCTGGTTTACCGAAGGTTGAAAGGAAAAGTCATAGTCCTTGATTTCTTTTAAGTGTGGAAAGGCCGCCACTTTAACCATGGACTGAACCATGTTTTTCTCTCGCACATCAATCTCATAATTGGTTAGTTTAAGGAGGGTTTCAATAAACGACAGCTGATTGCGAACACCAAAATCTATGACTTCATCCAGATGAATCCCCATTTGGTTCAGGTTCAAGTAGTCCAGATTCTGCAGAAGCTGCTTGTAATTCGTATTGGCATTCATCCGTTATACACCCCTCCAATGGCAGCTAAGTTTTGTTTAGCCAGTTCCTCAATTTCAGGGTAATAGGGGGCCGAAACTTGCAATCCTTCTTTGTAATGCTCTTCTTGATAGTTAAGCTTGGCTTGTCCAATCGGATGTTGGGCTATGAGTTTCGTGTTATAATAAACCCATAATTGGTCATCATACACTTGTAATCCTACTCTCTTGCCTTGGTATTCCGATGGGACGGAGTAATGGTTTGATTTGTAGGAAATCATGTTCGATGCATTGACTTTTACAAGCGTATGTTTGATTCGATAGGAATCTCTTACTTTTTCAGTTGGTAGCTGGAGTAAGTGGTTCCTTTCTTTTTTGTATTCAAAAATCGGAATTTTGCCTGTCCCCTGATGCAGCTCATGATTGATGCGCCGGGCAAGATCCTGCACAAATCGATGCAGTTCTTCTAAGGTTAATTGCCCTTGGTAGGCATGGATCTCATCCAGTAATTTCATTCTGGCCTCAACCTTCCCTTTTGTCCTTGGCCGGCCAGCCACGCATGGTCTGACTTTGAAGCCGATGTCTTTGGCGTACTGGTCAAATTTTGTATTTACTTTTCCTGAAAAGAAGTCCGTGCACGCTTCATCCATCACGGTTTTCATGTTATCCGTCACGAGTTCCTTCGGCACCCCTCCAAATGCTTCAAATGTTTCTGTCAGAAAGGAAAGAAGGACACTTTGAGACTTGGATATACTTAAGTAAAAGGTACGGAATCTCGAATAGGAGAGGAGGAGGACGGCTACATTGATTTCCACCTGTTCTCCATCTTTTGTTTCAAAACGGATGTTTTCTTTCCAGTCAAGCTGTGCCTGCTTGCCGGGCGGCGTCTCGAAACGGACGGTTCCTTTGGGAGAGGGAAGACGCTTCGCCTCTTCAAAGTAAGCTTTGAATTCTGGAGTTCGTGCGATGTAAGCTCGAAAGGCTGAGGTGGAACAGTCCAGCTCATGGTTGTCTTTCAGGTATTGCCATAGGACTCGGCGATAATAAAAAACCTGTTTGGAATCCTCTGACAAGAGAGCCGCAATTACTTGATAGAACTTGTCGATCTTAGAAGCCTTTTCTCTTTTTCTTTTTGGAATGAATCCATTCAGATACTTATCCACTGTCCGGCGATCTACACCCAGTTCTTCTGCCAGTTTACTCTTATTGATTTTCATTTTTAAATGCTCCATTAGTTGTTTGAATTTTGGTAAGTCTCTTAGACTCGTAATCTCAAATTCTGTGTCCACCGTAAGCGCCAGATACACATCAATCACCTCTAAAACAGTATGAAATGATTGATCAGCTTTGTACATCTTTATTCAAGCAAGATTGTACATATTTAAATTAGCATTTCTATGTGCATCTGGAAAAAGTGGAAGACAGCTAAAAACCGCCGCAAGAACTTAATCAAGCTGGGGATGAGCCGTAATCAGGCATACAAAAACAGCCACACAAGCAAAGGGGTGGCCCGCACGGCTTACTCGTGGATATTAACCACAACCATTACAAACAAAAGACTAGCCGCATTCTGGCTAGTCTCTGGAATGAAACACTATATGAAAGTAAATGCCTAGAATAAAATTGAACCGCCGTATACGGATCCGTACGTACGGTGGTGTGAGAGGTCGGGAGTTAATCACTCCTTCCTACTCGATAAATATGTCTGAATAACTACTTTTTAGGAATAATATACTAAATTATGTTGCATTAGGAAATATACCCTTGTATAATAAAACTTGGAAAATCTAACCATAGAATAAAGATTGAAAAAGGCAAACCAATTGAAAGGTTGGGACGCAAAGCTTTAGGGGCTAAAGTCAGAGATGATTATGCCAGCCAGCTACCGGACTGTATAAAGACATTCGGGAATCGATATGTCTATTTTTGTTTTCCAAATTTCAAAATCTGGGGGATCAGTAAATGAGAAAAAGAAGTCTGGTATTTTTATTAGCACTTGCTTTTGTAATTGGTACACTCTTTTCCACAAATGTAACAGAAGCAAGTGTATCGGTTTCTGCTTTGCAGAAGCAAATTAAATCTTTGCAGGCTACAATTGCGTCAAATAAAAAGCTTTTGGCTGCTAAAGACAAACAAATTAATAGCTATAAAACGCAAGTTGGTAGCTTAAAATCTCAAATATCTCAAAAGGATAAGGATATTAGCAAATACAAAGCAAATGCAGGTACTCCTTTAAGTTCAAAACTAGCGTATCAAGGTTTTGTCCATAGTGGAACATATGAATATGGAAAAACTTCTGTCCCAGCATTATTAAGTTTCAAAGGTGTTAGATATGCTCCAATCGATCTTATGGCAAATCTAATAAATAGCCATTCTTCTTATAACAAAAAAAGCGATACTGTATTTTTAGGAACTGATCCTAATGGCACAACATATATGTCAGATGTAATAAGTCCTTTTAATTATACATATGAACCCTCATTAAATAAAGAAATGACTATGGGTGGTAAAACTTATAATAAAGGTTATAGTATGTTCTGGTCAGGTATTGATGAATATATGGTATTTAATTTAAACAAACAATATACTCATATTACAGGTCTCCTAGGATTTGCGGATGGAAGTAACTGGGGATCCCATCACTTCAAAATTTATGGAGATGAAAAATTACTTGCTTCATATGATTTAGCTAAAGATGACCTGCCAACTTCAGTAGATTTAGATGTTACGAATGTACAAAAGCTAAAAATTACTTGTGAAGATGGTCAAATAGATAATGGAGTTATCAATTTTGCTAATGTAATTATAAAATAAGATAAAAAAGCATCCTTCGGGGTGCTTTTTATTATGGGAACAAATGATTATCCTCTAATTAGAGGACGATTAAAATTTTTTCTTCATATATGCAAAAGTCCTAACGAAAATATTAAAGAAATATTTTGGAATGACTTTTAAAAAATGATGAAAAACCTCGGCCTCAAACCTATAAAGATCAGAGTAAACATACAGGTTTGTACACATTGCCCCCGCAACGTAATTATTTTCAAACGTAGTCAAGCAATTTTAATGTTAGCCTAAAACCACTGTAAATATTGCTGTTATAGTATTTTGAAGATAGGGTGGTTCGACTCCCACCGTCTCCACCAATACATACTTTGGTGGTTTTAGTTTTTATGTAAAATATGTGTAAATAATCAAAGGAAGGGCCAGAGGCTCCTTCCTTTTTTGTGTTTTTGGATACTTCCGCAGGATTAGTTATTATAGACAAAATTTTTTATTTCCTATAAATTACATTTCTTATTTATAGTAAACTTTATTCATGGGAAAGGAGTGAACTGCAGTGAGCGAGCAGACAAACGTAATCATTATTAATAAGAAAATAAAGGAAATTCAGTTGTCTAGCAGAAAACAGATTTATTCTGGTTTTTTAGTTCCAATAAATTCTGATTGGACGGGAGCAGTATTTAATCTGGAAGAATTGGATGTTTTGGCAAAGTCGCTATCAAAGAAACTGGATACGTATGCTTTTTGTTATGAATATGCGGAAGACTTTTTTTGGGGGTTCCGTCTTTATAAAAGCGGAAAAATGATGTCAGAATTAACCTTAACTTTTGAAGAAATTGAAGTAAAAGATATTCAAGAAGGGCTGGAAACTCTTCAAAACATAGCGTATAAACAGGCTTCATACCAAAAAATGATGGAGATCCTGAACGGGGACCCGGTGGGGCAAGAGTTTTTCCTTGCCGATCTATTTAAAGAAGCATTTGACTTTGAGAAAGTGGATGGAATTTGTTACACCTCACTTAGTGAATGGGGCAGTACAATGCTTGAAGAAGAAAATATAAAAATAATTAGTTCCAATCAAAAGAAATCTAGTTTTTACGATCATGTTTTGAGTTTATTTAAAGAAAATTTAGATGAATTAGGTTTTCATCTAGATCCTGAACTGTCAAATGACTATATGGTCTATTTAAATAAATACAAAGAAAATTTTAAATATACAGCATTTTATGATGTGTGTGAAAAAAATACATTGAGAATTGGATTCAGAACTCCAAATTCAAGCGAAGAAACGGGAAGAGAATTGATTAAAAAAAAGCTTCATTTAATCATAGAATACAAAAACAAAAAAGAACTTAGTCATCTCTTGGAAAGAGAAGGCTACCTCTTTATTAAAAGAATGGAAGAATATCTTAGTAATCATCAAATAACGATTGGGAACGTAGACAATTTATATAAAAGCAGATGTGATTCTTTTCTTAAAAAAAAAGGATATTCCAGGACGAAGTTTAGTCCCGATATTGTACATGGGGGAGAAATACAATATGAATCGGGCGATTCCATTATTGTAATAGAACATATGTCTGGACTGGCAATCATCAGAGCTTTCATTCGTTATAAAGGGGAAGTATTCGAACTCTCAACGATTCTAGATCGATGGAGGAAAGAACTCAAATTGAATATATCGCCAGGGGGTGAAGAATCATTTTCTTTCACAACCGAATCCGAACTCTTAGCCCAATTAGATCGCTTACTTATGTACTTGGACTGGCTGCTGTTAAAAGGTATGGAAAATATTGTGGAAGATCCGTATTTAACACCTGATACTTTCAAATCAATTGAACACGCTTAAGATCAGCTAAAGTAGCCCGAAATAATTCGGGCCTTTTAAGCATGATGTCTATCCGTTCCTAATTTGGTCATGTGGCATGCACCGTTCCGTGTATCTCATTCCATTGCTTATAAGGATCCAATCCATCTTCACGCTCTGCTTTTTCCATTGGAAGACGGCGGTCTTCAATGGTTTTGCTGAATTCATCGTAAAAATTTTCGATTTCGAAGTATTTCCGGTCATCCCGATAATAGGTTTTGTATTCATCTCTTGAAACAATGTATGTCACTTTTTCCGGACTGCAGTAGTATAGGGCGCCAAGACACATAGGACAAGGGCTTGCCAAAATATAGATTTGGCAGTCTTTTAAATGTTCGGTGCCCAGCTTTTGGCAAGCATCCTGGATAGCAAGAATCTCGGCATGGGCAGTTGGATTATTCGTTTGAGCGGCCTGATTCGTGCGTTCGGAAATCATTTCATCGCCCCGGGTAATGATACAAGCGAAAGGTCTGCCTCCTTCTTCAACATTTTTACGTGCCAATTCGATGGTCCTCTGAATGAAATCCATATAATTCCCTCACTTCTAGTATTTTTACAACTTCTTCCCCTTTGTCGGTCTATTAAACGCGGGATGGCACATTGAACATACGCTTACGTCATAATGGAGGAACAATTTTTTCAAAATCTCCTTTTTGTATTGCTCGTTTCAAAACAAAAATTGTAAACTGGAGTTTGAGGTATTTGAATTTTCTAAAAATAAGAGGAGTGAGCTGAAATGATCCATAAACTTGGACAAATTATGCTGTATGTGAATAATCAGGATGAGGCAGTGAAGTTTTGGACGGAGAAGGCGGGGTTTCACGTCATTTCTGAAGAGGATAACGGACAGGGAATGAGATGGATAGAAATCGCTCCGGCAACGGATTCAGAAACCACGATTGTTCTGCACAATAAAGAAGTCATTGCAAAAATGTCGCCGGAACTAAATCTTGGCACTCCTTCTTTCCTGTTTTTTTCTGAAAATCTGGATCAATTATACAGCGACTTATCCAGCAAGAAGGTGACGGTTGGAGAAATCGTCCATATGCCTTCAGGAAGAGTATTTAACTTTGCAGATCCTGAAGAAAATTACTTTGCTGTAATGGAAAAAAAGTGAAGAGCCAATAAACCGCAATTAAAACAGCAGTACCCTAAATGATAGTGGAGGGTACTGCTGTTAAGAGTGCTGTTTTCCCAATACATGAGGATGAGAATACCTGAAACCCTTCACAACTACCCCATCATCAGCCGGTTCAAAATCAAACTCGGGAACACGTTCAAAACCCATCTTTGTATATAAAGCCATCGCACTTTTCATAAAATCTGCGGTATGTAATCCAACATATGCATATCCTTGCTTTTCAGCAGTTTCGATACAGTGCTGCACTAATGCTTGTCCAATTTTCTTGCCTCTGTATTCACGATGGACGGCGAGCATTCGAATTTCCGGATAATCCGGTGAGTTGACTGTCCATTCATACGCATCTGATTTTCCGGGGAACAAGACGATGCTTCCCGCAACGCGGCCTTCTATTTCAGCTACAAAGATTTCAGCATTGCTGCTTACATCTTTATTTGAAGAAAGAGTTCCTTCTAAAGCATTCCAGTGAGATTCTGAAACAAGGTTTCGGTACTCGCTGTAACATTCTATCCGCTGTGACCGCACAAGCTCTATTTCGCTTTCTTTCATCTTTCTGATATTCACGTCAATCTGCCCCCTTATCCGTGATTTTAGGATTAAAACATAATTTAACTATAAGGGATAATCGGAAGAATAAACAAATTTAAGTGTAAAGTTTGGATCGGGACCCTGTCGCGCGGATTATTAGAACAAGCAAAGCATAAACGGTCTCTTCCATCCGCTTATGCTTTGGCTTATACACAGCAAGCATTTATCCGGCAGCAGGCGGGGCCCCGGCAGCTGCCGGTTTTCTCTGCCCTAATTCCTGATCCAGGAGCAAAAGCGCTGACGGATTATTCTGGGCAAGCTTCAAGCGGTCCACAATCGTTTGGCTTTGTGCTTCTTCATCAATTTGTTCCCTTAAAAACTCCTGAATGATGACTGCAGCCTGCGGGTCTGCCTGGCTGGCATATTGATAAGCCTGACGATAAGCATTTGTAACAAATTGTTCATGGGCGAGCACTTTTTGAAAGGTTTCAAGCGGTGTTCCGAAGTCACTTGGCTGATCCGGGATGCTTTTGAGCTGGACCGTTCCATTTTTGCCGACGAGATAGTCAATCAGCTTCAGCATATGAAGTCTTTCTTCTTCTGATTGAATTCGAAGCCATGCTTCCATCCCTGTGTAGTTCAGCTTGCCCATATAGGCTGACATGGCGAGATATAGCGTAGATGAAACATGCTCGATCTGAATGAGGCTGTTGATGAGCTTTTGCAGTTCTTCATTCATTTTCTTCCTCTCCTTTGGCCCAGTCGTTACTGAACAGTGTATAAAAAACCCAAAAAAAGGTGCAGGAGGCAGAATGTTTTGTGTTCAAAAAAAAAGCTTCCCTGCCTGTGTATGAACAGGTAGAGAAGCTTTTTTTACTTAGTAAAATAACTCTTCAGTCCTTGCACAATTCCATTTGTCGCCTTTTCCTGGTAGTCAAAGGTGGTTATCAGCCGTTCTTCAGCAGGGTTGGAGAGAAATCCGAGCTCTACCAAAATCGAAGGATATTTATTTTCCCTCAATACCTGAAGATTTTTATAGGATGCCTTTCTGTCCGGAAGCTTCACAGCAGCCAAAACATTTTGATGGACCTTTGAGGCAAGCAGGCTGTCTTTCGCAAATGTGTAGTAGAAGGTGGAAATTCCCGTCGCTTTCAGACCGCCGGAATCATAATGGATGCTGATAAAGGCGTCCGCTTTGCTTTTGTTGCTTAAGGCAGCCCGTTCACTAAGGAGGGGATATGTATCCGAATTCCGGGTGAATTTAACATTGGCGCCTTCGTTTTGAAGCTTTTTTACAAGCAGTTGAGAACTGGTGAGTGTCAGGGATTTTTCAAGTGTAAAACTGCCTCTTGTTCCGGGGTCATATCCGCCATGTCCGGCATCCACGACAATGACTTTTCCGGTAAGAACCCCTGTTGGACTCTCAGGCACCGGCGTCTCGATTTGCCCGGCAGAAATCAGTTTGTTTGATACCCAGCCTGTCCGGCCATCGGGAATTTTAACTTTCGTCCAGTCCTTTTGTTTCTCAAATGTTTGCAGCTTTGTTCCTGTTTTAAGCGTAAGGATGACAGGCGAGCTTGTCCCGGGGCCAGAACGTATATTGGAATCTGTATTCAGATAGGCAAAGCCGGCGGGAGTCTCCACAGCAGGGGGAGCAGTGACACTCCCGAGATACTGCGAAGCGGCCCACCCGGTAATTCCTTTGCTGGTCTTAATGTTTGACCATGTCCCCTGAGTTTTCAATACGGTAACAATCTCATTTTTCTTCAATGAAGCAAGCACTTTTCCGTTTGAAGCGGCTGTGGCTCTTATATTTAACGTTTCTGCCGTTACCCGTTTCTCCTCCGTTTTAACCGGTGCAGGAGCTGCAGGTGTTCCGGAAGCAGTCAGATACTTAGCATTCACCCAGCCGGTTTTGCCGCTGGCTGACACTTGGGACCAGCCATTTTGTGTCTTCATTAATGTAACGGAGGCATTCCTTTTCAGGGTCATAACCACTTTGCCTGATGTGCTTGGGGTGGAACGAACATTCAAAGAGGAAGCATTTACTTTGGCGGTTTTTAATGCCGCTGCCGTAACTTGTTTGACGTTTAGGTAAGAGCTTTTTACCCATCCTGTTTTCTTTCCGGATTGAATCTTCGTCCAGCCTGATTTTTGGTCCAGGATGTGAACAGCCTGATTGTGTTTCACTTGCATAACAATGGAAGAATTTATGGATGCAGCCGATCGTACATTGAGAACATCCGCTTTCACAACCCCTTGCTGGGAGGCCGCGGCTACTGTCAATGCTCCAGAGGAAAAGGAACCAAACACTGTTGCAGAAAGCAGACCCGCAATCAGTAATCCTTTTCTTACGCTTGTTTTCATGCTGTAACTCCTCTCAGATATAGAAACTCTCTTTTACTATCGGCAGTCTATAAAGCTATCATATGATTCCAAAGACCTATTTTGTATGAAGGATGCAATCGTTTTTGATGCAAAGCATCCCCGCTAACTTTCTCTATTCCTGCTTGTCAGAACAAATAATTCCCCCCCTTCCTTTATATACTTAGATAAGTGATGGGAAAGGGGGGGAGGGAAATGGATGAAATAATCCATTTCAATGTGCTGCTGAAGCTGAGTTTTGCAGCCGCTGCAGGCATTATTATCGGTTTGGAAAGAGAATTAAAAGGAAAACCCCTGGGCTTAAAAACATGTCTGATTATTTCAGTCACCGCCTGCTTGCTGACGGTCGTTTCCTATGAGTCGGCCTTTCAGTATTCAGAAGCCTATTCCCGTCCCATGGATCCGGGACGGATTCCCTCCTATGTGATAAGCGGAATTGGGTTTTTAGGTGCCGGAGTCATACTAAGAAGACACAACGAAGTCATTTCAGGACTGACAACGGCCGCTCTTGTTTTTGCATCTGCAGCTATCGGGATTACCATTGGAGCAGGTTTTTATTTTGAAGCGCTGGCCGGCGTGGTATTTATTTTTACGGGAGTAAAAATTCTTCCGGTCCTTCTCGAAAAATTTGTGATAAGAAGGCTAAGAGAAAAAGAATTTAAGGTAAAGCTCTATACGGCAAAAGATACCGATCTGACCGCACTGCTTGATGACCTGCGTGAAAAAAGACTAGGAATTAAAAGAATCAGGATAAAAGAAGAAGTGGAAATGATTACGATTTATTGTGTGGTAACCTCGGAAGTGAAAGACAATCCAACGGAAATTTTTTATGAAGTTCGAAAGCCTAAGGGAATCATCCGGGCAGATGTTGAAAACATGGAGTAATCCGAAGGTTCAGTTCCCCCGGCTTCTTGCTGATTTTCAGAGACTAATAACGGTAGATCAATGAAACGCGGAGATTGCCCAATTCAGCGGACTGAATTGGTTTTTTTCGTATTTTACGGACTGTCCGGGAAACATTTTTAATTAATCCCTCATTTGGGTTTTATTGACTTGTAAAAAAATGTAGAATGAGAGAGCGGGTGATACGATCTAAAGGGGAGAGTGAATAACATGACCGAACCGGCAGCAAGTACATCAGAAAACCGGGCATTGAAAAAAACGAGGCATCTTCGGATGAATATTCTTTTTTTAGCTGTATTTCTCGTTTTTGTTTTAGTCATTGTCCGTTTAGGAATTGTTCAAATTGTCAGGGGAGAGGAATATACGAAGGAAGTCTCAAGATCTGAGACGAACGTATCTGCCTATCCAGCGCCAAGAGGGAAAATGTATGACCGCTACGGCCGGGTTGTCGTTGATAATATTGGGGTGCCTGCCATTACCTATACCGTTGACAAAAAAACGAAACCTGAAGATAAGATTCGGGCTGTTAAAGAACTAAGCAAGCTTATACAGGTGGAATCAGAAGCGATTAAGAAAATAAAGGAACAGGAAAGCGGGCGGGATTTGAGAGACTACTGGCTCTCTGCCCATCCGAAAAAGGCCAAAAAGCTGCTTTCAAAGAAAGATCTGAAGCTCGATGGAAAAGCCCAATATCAGCTTCAGGTTAAAAACATTCCCCAAACGGAAATAGAAAAGATGAAAATGGATCCACAGCAGCTGTCCATGGCTGTCCTGTTCAAACGCTTCTCCTCCGGCTATCAATATGAACCTCAAATCATCAAGGCTCAAATGCCTTCCAAGGATGGGAAAACAGGTCCGGATGTGATGCTCACACAGGATGAAATGGCCCGTGTATCCGAGAACCTGGATAAATTGCCTGGGATCAATATTATTACGGACTGGGACAGGCACTATCCGTATGGCGATTTGCTGGGACCGCTTCTTGGCAAAGTCACATCTTCAGCAGAAGGTATCCCGAAAGAAAGAATGGATTACTTCCAGACCAGGGGCTATTCAAGGAATGACCGGGTGGGCAAAGGGTATATAGAAATGCAGTATGAACAATACCTGAATGCAGCCAAATCAAAAATACAGTATACAACGGATAAAGACGGCCATGTATCCGAGGAAGTCATCTCTGCGGGCAGCCGCGGCTATGATCTAAAGCTCACATTTGACATGGAGCTCCAAAAAGAAATCGATAAAATTATTGAGGAAGAAATCATCAAAGGGAGAAGAGGATCCGGCAACCGGCTTGTAAGCAGCGCATTCGCTGTGGTGATGGATCCAAATTCAGGAGACGTTCTATCCATGTCCGGCAAGCAATTCAATTTCAAGGAGAGCAGCAAGCCGCTCGATTTTTCCTATGGAGCGTTCACGGGACAGTATGAGATGGGATCTGTCGTGAAGGGTGCTACGGTTTTGACCGCCTATCAGCATGGGATGTCCACCTATAAATCCTATTATGATGCTCCAATGACTTTTAAAAACACGGCAACCAAGTCTTCTGCGGGAGACCGTTCACTTGGCTGGGTGAATGATATTGAAGCATTGAAAAAGAGTTCCAATATTTACATGTTCAAAGCGGTTATTGAAAACATTGCCGGATTCTCTTATGTGGAAAACGGTCCGTTTAAAGGAAGTTTCAAAGATATTGAGACGTTAAGAAACGGATATTATCAGTTTGGTCTGGGAATGGAAACAGGAATTGACCTGCCAAATGAATCCCATGGGTACAGAACAGATCCGGAACGAGTCGGCCAGCTGATGGATTTCTCGATTGGCCAGCTTGATACGTATACACCGCTTCAGCTAGCCCAATATGTATCCGTAATCGCAAACGGGGGGTATCGTATTCAGCCCCGGGTCGTAAAATCAGTTCATGACCCTATTTCTGAAAATGGCATTGGCCCATATCATTTAAATAAGGAACCGAAAATCTTAAATCGGATTAACAATTCGGAAGCAGAGATCAAACAGGTTCAGAGAGGATTCAAAGCGGTAACCCAAACAGGAGGAACCGCTGCAGGAAAATTCCCAGGTCTCGATGTATCAGGAAAGACCGGTACAGCTCAAACGACCTATCGCTATCCGGACTCCAAGCTGACTGAGAAAACGTACAACATTAATTTTGTTGGCTACTACCCTTCCGAAAAACCGGAAATCGCTTTTAGTGTAGTCGTTCCTTATGCAAAGGCGGATATCAATAAAGCGATTGCTTCACGAGTAGTAAAAGCTTATGTGGATCTGCAGAAGAAATATGAAGAAACACCGCCTGAGACATACAAAGAAAAGATAGAATAAGAAGAAAAGGCCTCTTTACGGGGCCTTTTTCAGTAAGATAAATTGCTGCCGAAGCAATATTCTCCCAGTGACAGCAAAACATCATCCCTTTAAGTCAGTTCCGCCTTTTACATTGATTTTTCTTCCCTCGGCGGAATCATCTCTATGATAGAAAAGAATAAAGTAGAGCGGGATCGCGATAAGCAGGTATCCTCCCAATCCTATTAAGCATGTAAAAATTTTCGTTCCAATTGGATCAGGATTCCTTCCTTTCCCGATAATATAAAAGCGTTCGACTGTCGATTCGCCCATGAATAAAAATACGAGTGATACAAGGGCCGCAATCGATAAACAGATAACTTCGGTGTTCGGAAACCATCCTTTTTTCCATTGATACAAAATCAGCTGAGTGAAAATAATGGCTGCTAAAATTAGTCCATAGGAAAAAGCCAAATGAGGAACTTCAACTTTAATAAGAGCTGCCAGCAGCCCTCCGACTGCTCCCGTACCTGCTGCGATAAAAGGCAATCCTTTGATCAGGGAAGTAATTTTAGGAAAACGCCAGGAGATTTTCTTTTCATTCATTAAAAGTATGATATTGAGAAGGATGACGATAGCGGCAATGGCAATATAAAGATTGGAAGCTGTATTGAACCAGTCAAAATAAGGTTTTTTCATGGCAGGCTCCCAGCCGTATTTCGTACGTCTTTCATGAATATGGCTGTAAAGAAGATACCAGCCAATTCCCAGAAGCATCAATAAACCAAAGGCCATAACCATAGCCTCTTTAAGGGAAGAATCTTCTTGTCTATCTGCCTGTTTTTTGAGCTGGTGTCTCCGTATCCGTTTTTTTATTTCTTTTTGTTTTTTAACCTCAGCTTTTTTCCTCTGTTTCTCCCTCATAAAATCCTCACCATTTTTTCTTTTACTATAGCATGAAATTCCACCTGTATTCTTGCTGCAGTTGATGTAGATCGGCAGATAAATCGGTTCGCTTCAGCTCCGAAAAACGATGGAATTCAGCAGGGGAATAACATCGTTTTATGCCTGCCCGAAAAGCAGACCGGGAATGAAGGTCTTGTTTTGGTATAGTCAGCCTTTATTTGTCTAATATTACATAGAAAGATGGGCTGGGAGGAAGCGTATATGAAAAAAGAAACTTATATAATAAGGACCTCTGTCTATGACTGAATTCCCCGTTATCCATACAAATTTCTGGGACGCTGTTCTGGCTATTCCGGTCGTTTTGGTCGTCACATAGCTTATTAAAATTTTTCTGCCCGTCCCGCGGAAATATATCCCGACCATCGCATCACTCCTGGGTTTGCTGATTTCTGTTTTTTACAGTCACCGACATGATTTATGGGCAGGCCTGTTCATGGGTTTTTTTTATGGAGGAGCTGCAATCGGCAGCTATTCTTCATTGAAAACCTCGATCTTAGCTTTTCGGAATGGTACAGGGAACATGAAAAGAGAGCCTTATCCTTAAAATAAGGAACAAGGCTCATATATATCAGCAGGGTTATCGTTTTTTCATCCAATCCGGTTTTTCAAAGCCTTTGAATTCCTGATCGATGACTTTTTCATAATCAGCGGATTCCACAGCCGCAAATCCCAATGAAAAAAGCAGATCCGCTGACCGGATCTGCTTTTCCCTGTTATTCGCCCAGGTCGACGTTATGATAAACCTGCTGGACATCCTCTAAATCTTCAAGTGCATCAATCAATTTTTCGAATTGAGCCTGAGCATCTTCCGGAAGCTCTACATCGTTTTGAGCAAGCATGGACAGCTCGGCTACAGTGAATTCCGTAATGCCGGCGCCTTTGAATGCTTCCTGCATAGCGTGGAATTGATCCGGCTCTGCATAAACGATCACGGAATCCTCTTCTTCCTGGATATCGCGTGCATCTACATCTGCTTCCATTAAAAGCTCAAGTACGTCATCGGAATCTTTTCCTTCTACTCCGATAACAGCCGTTGCGTCAAACATATAAGCCACAGAACCGCTGACGCCCATGTTTCCGCCATTTTTCCCGAATGCTGCGCGAACCTCGGAAGCGGTGCGGTTTACGTTGTTTGTCAGTGCATCAACGATTACCATTGACCCGTTTGGCCCGAATCCTTCATAGCGAAGCGTATCGTAGTTTTCCTCAGATCCGCCTTTTGCTTTCTCGATGGCACGGTCAATAATATGCTTCGGCACATTGTACGTTTTTGCCCGTTCAAGAACGAACTTCAAGGCTTGGTTTAATTCAGGATCCGGCTCGCCTTGTTTCGCCACAACATAAATTTCGCGGCCGAACTTGGCATAAATCCGGCTCGTGTTTTTATCCTTAGCTGCCTTCTTTTCCTTAATGTTATTCCACTTACGACCCATACTGTTCACTCTCTTTCGGTATTAAATCTATCATAGGATTTGGTTGTGATAGGGATAATTCATTACCTTTTATTATAACGTATTTGGGTGGGTGGTTACGAGTTTTTATTGCTGGAAGGGGGAGTGGGAGGGGAGGGACGGGATGCGAATATTGTCGAAATATAAAATATCGCTAATAAAAAGTGTATTTTCGATAATATATATAAATTTTCGATAATATATGGAAACCTTTCAATAATAAAAGCGGATTTTCGATAATAAACGGATTCAACGGATTTCAATATTAATGAAGGATTTTCCATTTCAACAACGAAAGTAAGATAAAACGTGACAGGAGTGATGGAATGATAGTAAAAGAAAGAAAAACCCCTCTGAAAATCCTCAAGTTACAAGCACTTCTTAGGAGAATTCCTCCAAATCATCCTAAAATCCCATTTTTGAAAGAAGAACTTTATAAAAGGCTAGCTGGTTTTCGCGGAGAGAAATCATTGGATTACCATTTATCTCAAATGGATGACAGCAGCACTTATATTTTGCACGATATTCGTTTAAAGAATGGGAAAGGTGTCTTTCAAATAGATACTCTCATCCTTACTAATCGGTTTGTCTTGATTATTGAGGTGAAAAACCTTGCAGGTACAATCTATTTTGATTCCATTTTTAATCAATTGATTCGAACAAAGGATGGACAGGAAACAGGATTTCTTGATCCTTTGCTGCAAATACAAAGACTGGAATCAAGCTTCAGGAACTGGTTAATGATTAAAGGGTTTGAATTACTTCCTGTAACCGGCATAGTTGTCATCAGCAGTCCACAGACTATTATTAAGGCTCCTGAACAAAATTCAGCTTCAGTTATCAAAAAAGTTCTTCATGCGGAAAAACTCATCTCAAAATATGAAGAGATAAATACGAATTATAAAAAGTGTTTTTATGACGAAAAGCAGATGAAAAAAATAGGAAGGTTACTAAATAAACATCATGAAGAAGAAAACTCCTCTATACTGGAACGTTATAATATTCACAGGAATGAATTGCTGAAGGGAGTAATGTGTCCAGCGTGTCAAGAGATCATTGAAAAGTGTCATGGGTCCTGGTTCTGCGGCAAATGTCATGCTTATTTCAAACACGCCTATATTGATGCTGTAAATGACTATTATCTCTTAATTGGTGATCGGATAACTAATAAAGCAATGAGAGATTTCTTAAGCATAAATTCTATTTCGGCTGCGACCCGCCTCCTCCAATCCCTCAACCTAAAATCCGCCGGCCAAAACAAAGGCAGAGTCTACGAGCTTTCTTTCATAGAAAAAAGCACCTCATAAAGAGATGCCCGTTCAATCATTCCGTATCTTTTTTCCACTGATCCTGTTCGATCAGCATTTTACCCGGCCATGTATAAGCCATGATTCCGCCGTCTGCGGTGATGTCTTCTCCGGTGACATAAGAGCTGTCGTCGGAGGCAAGGAACAAAGCGACGGTTGCCATTTCTTCCGGACGCCCGAGTCTGCCCATTGGGGTAATCCATTTGTTGGCTTCTCTGAATTTTTCGCCCATATCCTCGTCTTTGCCGCCGACTAGTGTGTCAATGAGTGGTGTTTCAATCGTTCCGGGGGAAAGGGAGTTGACCCGGATTCCATCACGTGCATAGTCAATAGCCATTGCCCGGGTGAAATTGGTGATGCCTCCTTTTGCTGCATTATAGCCTGAGCGGTCAAGATCGGCTGCCCGGCCTGACATGGAGGAAGTGTTGATAATGGAGCCTCCGTTTTCAAGCATGAGCGGGATTACGTATTTGCTTGTAAGAAACGTTCCCCTCAAATCGACGGCAATGATTTTGTCGAACAGCTCGACCGGGTACTCATGCACTTTTCCGCCTTGCTGATCAACTCCTGCATTATTAAATAGAATATCGATGGTACCGTATGCCTCCTTCAATTTGCCGGCAAAGTCAATAACGCTTTCCTCGCTCGAAACGTCGAGATAAACAGCCTCTGCCTGTCCGCCGTCTTTATTGATTTTATCAACGGTTTTCTGCATTTCGTCTTTATTGATATCCGCGCAGATCACTTTAGCGCCTTCTCTTGCAAAAATTTCCGCCGTTGCCTGTCCAATCCCTGTTGCTGCTCCGGTAATGACAGCTGTTTTGTTTTCTAATCTTCCCATTTTATATAACCTCCCAAAATAATCTCTGCAGATTATTTTCCCTGTATGTGAAACAGTAAACATACGGATGGGTCAGTCGGCAATTAAAAACCCCGTGAAAATCAGAATTTCAAAAAAACGAGATTTACATAGAGAAAAGGGCGTTGACGGGAAGCCCTCTATACGTGTACATTCATAACAAAGTTTCCTAGGGTTCCGCGTGCTTTTAGCCGGTCTGGTCCGAGAGGAAGCGCACGATTCGTGTACACGGAGGGCCCGGGAGGATGTCATAAAGGTATCTTCTCCGGGCTTTTTTTCAGGAAAAGGAGAGTTCAAATTGAGAATTCATTATTTGCAGCATGTGCCCTATGAGGGGCTTGGATTCATACAGGACTGGATAGATGAAAACCGCTGCCTGCTGACGAAAACGGCGATGTATAAAACAGATGTGCGTTTCCCTAAAACAGAGGAGTTTGATTTGCTTATCGTACTTGGCGGTCCGATGAATATTGATCAAACAGACGAATATCCGTGGCTTCTCAAGGAAAAAGAATTTATTTCAGGAGCCATCCAATCAGGGAAAAAGGTGCTCGGAATCTGCATGGGATCCCAATTAACCGCGAGCGCTTTAGGCGGAAGAGTAAGCCGAAACGAATTTGAAGAGGTAGGCTGGCACGAGGTGAAAATGAGAGATTCCCGGATTCCGGGGCTGCCTGCGAGTTTTCAAGCAATGCAGTGGCATGGAGATTCCTTTTCCATTCCGGAAGGAGCGGTGTGGCTGGCCGAGAGCGAAGCATGCAGCAACCAAGCCTTTCTTTTTGGTGACAAGGTTATTGGACTCCAGTTTCATCTGGAATTCACAGAGGAAATCGTCTCAAAAGTTGCCGAGAGCGAAACGCCTGCTAAAGGCCGGTATGTTCAGAGCTGGGATGAAATTGCGGAAGGAAGGCACCATTTTCAGCAATCAAAATCCTTAATAAAGTGCTTTTTGAATTACATGATGGACAACTAGAAAACTATCTTAAAATTACAAAATCTCGAGAATGGGTTGCGAATTGCCTATCCCTGTTTTAGAATAGGCTATACTCAATTAACCTAATTTATCCCGCTTTTCCGGGCGATACAAATCTTATGATCTCAAGACTTTGAGAGATTAGGTGATGAACATTCCCGCGAAAGTCCAATTCATCAGTGGGTCAAGAAAACGCCCGCTGACTTTATATCCTTGTATAATATCAGTTTAGTTTCGGTCTGATAGTCTCTACCTGGCAGCCGCAAAATGCCGGACTACAAGGAAGTATGAATCCATAAGAGATGTGGGGTGTGCCTTATTTGGCATTGCCTTGTCTGCAGACTCTGATTTTCATGCTTTCGGTCCATTTGGCTGAGGGTGAAAATTAGGGTTTTTTTCATTGGGTCAATACATCTTGGAGTTGAGATCATGTATTTTTTAATTAACCTGCTCGGCATTTTTGTAGTGATTGGACTTGTCTTTGCCTGCTCTCCCCAAAAAAGAGAGGTTAAATGGAAGTCTATCGGAATTTTGTTTGCTGCTGAATTGCTTATCACTTGGTTCATGCTTGGAACCGAGATTGGCGGTAAGGCAATCAGCACGTTTGCTTCGTTTTTCACGTGGCTGATCGCATGCGCCAATGAAGGGATTTCGTTTGTTTTTCCATCTGTCATGGCGAATGAAACCGTAGATTTCTTTTTTAGTGCACTCCTTCCTATTATCGTGATTGTCACTTTTTTTGATATTCTATCTTATTTCGGCATTTTAACCTGGATTATCGACAAGGTAGGCTGGGTGATTTCAAAAATCTCCGGACTGCCGAAGCTTGAGAGCTTTTTTTCCATTCAAATGATGTTCCTCGGAAATACAGAAGCGCTTGCGGTGATTCGCCAGCAATTGGTCGTTTTAAAAGAAAACCGGCTTTTGACATTCGGAATCATGAGCATGAGCAGCATCAGCGGATCCATTATTGGGGCATATCTCACGATGGTTCCGGCTGAATATGTGTTCAGTGCGATTCCATTGAACTGTTTAAATGCTTTGCTTCTGGCGAGTATACTGAACCCTGTAGCTGTTCCGAAAGAAGAGGACATTGTGTATGTTCCACCAAAAAGTGAAAAGAAGGATTTCTTCTCAACCATTTCAAACAGTATGATGGTCGGGATGAACATGGTCATCGTTATTCTTGCCATGGTAATCGGGTATGTCGCCCTGACTGCCGTATTGAATGGAATCCTCGGATTCTTTATTGAGGGGTTAACGATTCAAAAAATCTTCTCCATTCTCTTCAGTCCATTTGCGTTCCTTCTCGGACTTTCGGGGAAAGATACGATGTATGTGGCCCAGCTCATGGGAATTAAAATGGCTACAAACGAATTTGTCGCCATGCTTGATCTGAAAAAAAATCTTGCTTCACTCAATCCTCATACGATTGCTGTCGCGACAACATTCTTGACTTCATTTGCCAACTTCAGCACAGTCGGCATGATTTACGGGACATTCAGTTCAGTGCTGGGAGACGAAAAATCATCCATGATCGGAAAAAACGTCTGGAAGCTTCTTGTCAGCGGGATGGCTGTTTCCCTGCTGAGTGCGATGATTGTCGGTTTGTATGTCTGGTAATAATGAAGTATTTGCCTTCCAAATAGGAAGGCTTTTTTTATAGTGAGTGGATTGCGCTAACTGAAAAACATTCATGGAGCACTGCTTCTTTCAGGAGTCTGGCTGCTCCGCATATACTAAAAAGGGGGGATGACGATGAAGAAGTGGATCATGAAGCAAACATGGAAAAATCTTTTATTTGTTCATTGGCCTGTGGAAGCGGAGTGGCTGGAGGAAATGCTTCCTGACCCGTTAAAGGCCGATCTTTTCAAAGGAGAGGCATGGATCGGACTCGTTCCATTCGAAATGCACGATATCCGGTTTAAAGGGCTGCCATCTGTACCGATGTTTTCAAGCCTTATAGAGCTCAATGTAAGAACATATGTAACATATAAGGGAAGGCCAGGCGTCTATTTCTTCAGCCTGGATGCGAGTCATCCGGCCGGCGTCTGGATGGCAAGGACATTCTTTCATTTACCTTATTTCCGGGCAAAAATGAGTGCAGATCCCATACATAGCGGGACACATTTAGTTTCAAAGAGAACGCATAAAGGAGAACCTTCCGCTCAGCTCGATATGACGTACAAGCCGGGTGAACATGTGATTAAACCCTCTCCGCTCGAGCAGTGGCTGACAGAACGCTATTGTCTTTATACGGTTGGGAAAAATCAGCTGCTTCGCGGAGACCTGACTCATTCTCCCTGGAGTTTCAGCCGGGGCACATGCGATATTATGATGGACAGCCTAACCCCGCCATATAACAGAAAGGATTGGACTGATTTACATATTCTTCATTCAATGGAAGTAAAAACAGAATTTTATCCTTTTGTTAAACTTTTGTAGCCTGCAGACCCTGGTAAACCAGCAAATTTGAAAAAAGTTCACAATATTTTACCTCTTTAAAAAAATAAAGCATCTAGTTTTATATAAGCTTCCATAGTAAGATGGGGATAGTTCGTGAAAAAAGAAAATGATTTCAGGCCGCCATAGATCGTACTTACCCCTTGAGGAGGAAGATATGACAAAACAAAAACAAGTAATGCTTAAAAAGAACATGGCCCCATTTGAAAAATCCAGCGTGAAATCAAGCGTCCGACAGCTGATTAATACATTTCCGCCATTTTTTCTCCTTTGGTTTGCTGCCTATCAGTCTCTTTCCTTATCTTACTGGCTGACTCTCGCTCTCTCCATTATCGCTTCAGGTTTTGTTATCCGGATTTTTATTATTTTCCATGACTGCTGCCACCAGTCTTTTCTCAAAACGCGCAAAGGCAACGACATTCTCGGCATCATCAGCGGAGTGATTACCCTTTTTCCTTATGAAAAATGGAAAAGAGCCCATTCCATACACCATGCAACAAGCAGCAACTTAAATAAGCGCGGAACAGGCGATATTTGGGTTCTCACGGTCGACGAATACGTTTCCTCCTCATTTTGGAGAAAAGTAGGCTATCAGCTTTACCGAAATCCGTTTATTATGTTCGGACTCGGTCCCATTTATCTTTTTTTGATTTCAAACCGGTTTAACCGGAAAGGGGCAAGGAAAAAAGAACGCCTCAACACGTATTTGATTAACATGCTGATTGCCGGAACTTACGCTCTATTATGCTGGGCGATTGGCTGGCAGGCCTTCCTGCTGGTGCAGCTTCCGATTGTATTTGTATCCGGAGCACTCGGGATCTGGCTGTTTTATGTACAGCATCAATTTGAAGATTCCTATTATGAAAATGAAGAAGAATGGGATTACGTGAAAGCCGCAGTCGACGGCAGTTCCTATTACAAACTTCCAAAAGTTCTTCAATGGGTGACCGGCAATATCGGATTTCACCATGTTCACCATTTAAGCCCGAGAGTCCCGAACTACAACCTGGAAAAAGCACACCGTTTAACGCCTCCATTGCACAAGGCGACAACGATTACTCTGCTGTCCAGCCTCAAGTCTCTTCGTTTTCACCTGTGGGATCAGAAGAATAAAACCTTTGTCCGGTTTAAGGACATCAAGCATTTAATGCGCAAACCGAATTCTGAGATGTAGACACCTGGCTGCCAACTTATGTTGGCGGTTTTTTTATGCTATTATTTCGGGTTTTGTGCAATTATTCTTGACACAAATCGTGAAAAAATTATAAAAATTTCATATCCGAGTGATCCATCTCTCTTTTTCCCCCGTTAGCTTACCGAACACAAAAAATTACACGTATTGGAATACAATCCGACTTTATTAAAGGAGGAGGTGAAAAGATAAGGTGCAAAAGCAAGTAATTCAGGCTGCATTAGTCTTAGGAATCTTGACGGTTCCTGCATTCGCTTCTGCTGAAGGCTTGCTGAGCTCTACTGTGAAAACAGCCACTGGAGCAGTGAAATCTGTCACAACTGAGGTCGTTGGTGTTTCAGCAGAAAAAGAAGATTCTGCTATGGAAGAAAAGCAGGCAGCTCCGATTAAAAAGGAGAGCACCAGCCAAAATGCATTGAATAAAACAGTTTCTTCTGTAACAGAGTCTCTATCTACTACAGCGGACAAGGTGACAGATTCCCTATCCGACGGCAAGCCTTTAGTAGACTTGAATCTATCAAAAAACCTTTCATTAAAAGTAAACGCTGGAGCTGTTAACGCAGATCTTTCCAAAAATCCAAGCGTGAAGGTTGAAACTGGAATTGCTGATGCAAACCTCTCGGAAAAATCTTCTGTGAAAGTGAATACCGGCACAATCAAAGCCGATGTCTCGGAAGAACCAAGCTTTAAAATCGATACAAAGGTCATTCAAGCCGATGTATCTAAAGAGCCAAGTATCAAAATTGATACAAAGATGGTTCAGGCGGAAGTAAACAAAGACAAGGTCTCGGTGAATCCGGCTAAACCAGACATTCCGGTAAAAGAGGAGCAACCGAAAAATGAAGCAGATCAAGCTCCGGTAAAGGATGAACCTGCCCAAGCTCCAGCCGAACCGAAAGAAATGGATATGAAAGAAACGATAGAAAAAGAAACATCCAATTCCGTGCTTGTTGCCGCTAAACCGGAAGCAAGCAAGAAACCTGCAGCAGCCGTTCCAGCGCCAGTAAAAAAAATAAATAGCCAAACTGAGCCTGAACGTGCAAAAATCACGGCTAAGCCTTCCGAAAAAAGCCCTGTAAAAATAGGAAAGGGTACGGAAGCTCCGGCAAATGGGCCCCCTGAAATGGTGAAAGAAAAACTAACCGCCATTACAGTAAGCCAAAGTGCTCCGTCATCCTCTGCGATGACTGGCGGCAGCTCTGCTGGTGCAGGCTTTAACGCCGTGGGGATGCTTAATCCCATGCAGGAAGAATTTATTTTTGCCGATCCGGTCCAAAATGGCCAGGAAAAGCGCTATTATGACCAATGGTTAAATGCTCCGCCGGCACAGCCGCCCCAATCTTCTCTTCTTTTAACTAAAAGCATATAAACAAAAAAACTTTTATTAAAAGGAGAGAATTTTATTATGAAAAACGTACTCAGAACATTAACCGTTACAGGTGCTCTTGCAGCAAGTCTATTTGTTGGAGGCCAAACAAGCTACGCAGCGGAAAAGGATTCTTTGCTGGACTTGGATCGAATCAATATCCTGGAAGGCGGAGAAAATCAAAGCTTGCTCGAAAACATCAATATTCTGGATCGCAGTGACGATCAGCGTGTAAAAGCAGACACTGTTACCGATGGAAACATTAAATCCGATGTGAAAGAAACAGAAGATACGAAGACAACTGTTTCAGAAGCAGAGGGAACTGCGGGAGCCGCCGCAGCCGTGGAAGGCGAAGACACATCCGCCGCAGCGAAAGCAGAAGGCAGCGGAAAAGTCTCCAGCGAAACCATTGTTAATGAAGAAAACGACTCCTATTCTTCCAAAACAGATGCCGATGCAAAAGGTGAAGCAGGAGCCGCAATTAAAGGCGAAGATACATCTGCTGCCGCAAAAGCGGAAGGCAATGCTGGAGTTTCCAATGAAACAATAGTCGAAGATGATAAGTATTCTTCTAAAACAGATGCCAAAGCATCCGGTGAAACTGGAGCAATGATCGAAGGCGAAGACACTTCTGCCGCAGTGAATGCGAAAGGTGACGCTGGAATCTCCAATGAAACAATAGTCGAAGATGATAAGTATTCTTCTAAAACAGATGCCAAAGCATCCGGTGAAACTGGAGCAATGATCGAAGGCGAAGACACTTCTGCCGCAGTGAATGCGAAAGGTGACGCTGGAATCTCCAATGAAACCGTAGTTGAAGAAGACAAATATTCTTCTAAAACAGATGCCAAAGCATCCGGTGAAACTGGAGCAATGATCGAAGGCGAGGACACTTCTGCCGCAGTGAATGCGAAAGGTGACGCTGGAATCTCCAATGAAACTTTAGTTGAAGAAGACAAATATTCTTCTAAAACAGATGCCAAAGCATCCGGTGAAACTGGAGCAATGATCGAAGGCGAGGATACATCTGCTGCAGTGAATGCAAAGGGTGACGCTGGAATCTCCAATGAAGCTGTTGTAGACGAAGAAAATGACACTTATTCTTCTAAAACTGAAGGCAGCCTTGCTGGTGAAACAGGTGCTGTTCTTGAAGGTGAAGACGCTTCTGCCGCTGTAAAAGCGAAAGGAAACGCTGGAATCACTAATGAAACAGTGGTTGATGAAGAAAATGACACTTATTCTTCTAAAACTGAAGGCAGCCTTGGAACTGGTCTAGGAACTGTTTTGGAAGGTGAAGACAGCTCTGCTGCTGCAAACGCTGATACAAACACGAAAATCTGGAATGTTTTCGAAACAAACGATGATTCTTCAAAAGCTGCAATTGGAACAGATTCTACTTCAAAATTTGGACTTGGCTTGCAAGGGGAAGACAATGAGTCTGTCATGATTAATGGAATGTCTGATATTGTTACTGGACTATGGGTACAATCAAATGAAGAAGATGATTCGTACGAAGCTGGATTAAACTCCAAAACGAACAATCAGCTTGGTCTAAACCTGACGGATGGTGAAGAATCCATGCTCGGTGCGAACGTTGGACTTATGACAAATCTTGAAGCGATGTTCTCTGGCAGTGAAGATGGAGACGATAGCGAAAGCAGCTTCAACAGCGGCTTGAACCTTGGTCTTAACCTTATGCTGAATGGAGTAACTGACTCTGAAGATGGTGATTTAGGACTATAAGAAGTATCCTTTTTAAAGGAAAGGCCTGACGAGGTCTTTCCTCTTTTTTTTGCGGCCGGACATTGCGAACAAACGGGGTGATGCCGGACAAGAATGCCGGACATCGCAACCCAAACGGGTGATGCCGGACAAGAATGCCGTACATCGCGACCCAAACGGGGTGATGCCGGACAAGAATGCCGGACATCGCAACCCAAACGGATGATGCCGTACAAGAATGCCAGACATCGCGACCCAAAAATGTGATGCCGGACAAGAATGCCAGACATCGCGACCCAAAAATGTGATGCCGGACAAGAATGCCGGACATCGCGACAAAACGGGGTGATGCCGGACAAGAATGCCGGACATCGCGATCCAAACGGGGTGATGCCGGACAAGGATGCCGGACATCGCGATCCAAACGGGGTGATGCCGGACAAGAATGCCGGACATCGCAACCCATACATGTGATGCCGGACAAGAATGCCGGACATCACGTCACCAAACCGGGTGATGCCGGACAAGAATGCCGGACATCGCAACCCAAACGGGTGATGCCGGACAAGAATGCCGGACATCGCGACCCAAACCATGTGATGCCGCACAAGAATACCGTACATCGAGACCCAAACATGTGATGCCGGACAAGAATGCCGGACATCGCGACCCAAACCAAGTGATGCCGGACAAGAATGCCGGACATCGCAACCCAAACGGGGTGATGCCGGACAAGAATGCCGTACATCGCAACCCAAACGGGTGATGCCGGACAAGAATGCCGGACATCGCAACCCAAACGGATGATGCCAGACAGCACGATCAAAACAAGACATTACCTGACATCCCACCTCCCCCGCCATACAAATTAGCACAAAAAAATGGAGAGGTCATAAAACCTCTCCAGTCCAAACACTTATTCCAAATTTGCATGCTTTCCATACATCGTTTTCGAATCGAGTCCTTTTTTTTCCATGAACTTCAGGATCACGGCATCGAAAAAAAGGAGGAGGGTTTGTTCAAAAAGTGAACCCATTGGCTGGATTGTTTCTTTTCGTTCCCCGGATTGGTCCTTGGGTGCTCCAGGCAGTTTTACGGTGAAATCCGCCATATTGCCAAGAGTGGACTGAGGGGAAATGGTGACGCAGGCTATGCTGCCTCCGATAGAACGCGCCTTTTCCGCCATTGAAACAAGACTTTTTGTTTCTCCTGATCCGGATGCAATGATGATCAGATCGTTCTCTTCAAATTGGGGAGTCGTCGTTTCCCCAACGGCGTAAGCATCGAGTCCCATATGCATCATTCTCATGACAAAGGCTTTGGCCATTAACCCGGAGCGGCCCGCGCCTGCAACAAAAATTTTATTTGATTCCAATATTTTTTCGACAAGCACGGATGCTTCCTTTTCGTTCAGTGCATCTGCTGCAGCATCCAATTCATTGAGAATGGTGCGGAAGAATTCTGCGGTCTGCATGGGGTTATCCCTGCTTTATCAATTTCTGCATTTCAGCGGCTGTTGCTTTTTTATCATCTTGACCAGTGATGCCGCCTCCTACAATGACTAAATCCGGGTTGGCTTTGATCACTTCTGGCAATGTATCCATTTTAATTCCGCCGGCAACGGCTGTTTTCGCATTTTTGACGACACGTTTAATGGCCTTAAGGTCTTCAAAGGAGTTTTGGCCGACTGCCTGAAGGTCATATCCAGTATGAACGCAAATGTAATCAACGCCAATTGCGTCCAGCTCTTTTGCGCGTGTTTCGATGTCTTTGACGGCAATCATATCTACAAGAATTTTCTTGTTTTGTTTTTTTGCTTCTTCAACAGCGCCTTTTATAGACATATCTTCAGCTGCCCCAAGAATGGTGATAATGTCTGCACCCGCTTCTGAAGCTTTCATGACTTCATAGCCTGCTGCATCCATAATTTTAAGGTCAGCTAAAACCTTCAGGTTAGGGAATGCTTCTTTCATTTCTTTTACGGCTTTCAGTCCTTCATTTATCACAACGGGAGTACCAATTTCAACGATATCAATATGGTCTTCCACTTCTTTAACCAATTCAATTGCCTCTGGAATGTTCACGAGGTCTAATGCAAGCTGCAATTCCATCTATAATCACTCCTGTAAATTAGTATGGGCAATCCTTTTTACTATTCCCTAAAGATGCCTGAATTCATCTTACTCCCAAATTTATGTTTGTGTAAGTACTGACTTTAAACTTACATAGTGATAAAAAGTATACTGTGGATTATAATAAGGTTTGAGGTGATGAAGATGACCCGGATGAAAGACAAGCTTTTTAATTGTGAAAAAGAATTAACTCTTTCTGTCATCGGCGGAAAGTGGAAAATGCTGATTCTTTGGCATTTGGGAAAAGAAGGAACGAAGCGTTTTGGGGAATTGAAATCGCTTATGCCTGGCATTACACAGAGGATGCTTGTGAACCAGCTTCGTGAATTGGAGGAAGACCGGATTGTTCACAGGGAAGTGTACCCTGTCGTTCCGCCAAAAGTAGAATATTCCCTCACGGTTCAAGGTGAAAGTCTGATGCCGATTCTAGAAGCGATGTATGACTGGGGCAAAAATTATATGGTTGAATTAGAAGCGAATCCGCCTGAAAACGCGGCTCAAAAATAAAAAGACTTGCCCGGGCGGCAAGTCTTTTTGATTAAATTTTAATATCCTTGGGTCCTTCAATAATCCGGCCGACAGCCGATTCAAGCTTTTCAATCGGATCGCTCTTTTTAAGATCCTTAAACTGAAGGCCTGTTAACGATTCGATTTTCGATAACGGAACCTGATATGTTTTGTAATCTCCGTATGCAAATTCTAAGTCTCCGATTAAATTCTTCTGTGACTGAAGGTACGCGGTCGCGGAGAGGGTGCCGTCTTCTTTTACCATGACCGCCACTTTCCAAAACTCCGCCGGAATTTGAATATCACGGTACACAAGATCATCATCTCTGAAAACCGGCCCCGTAAAAATCGTGGCTTTAAACTGATGGTTTTCGGCATTATCGAGGATGTAATTTTCAAGCTCAAGCCACGTTTTCTGGTTCAAGTTTTTATGCTGAGGAGAGCAGTTTGTAAAATGGAACGTATCATCGTTTGCTTTCTTTGCATCTGGTCCCCATACCGGGTCTCTTCTTCGTACAAGATGACCGCGGTCTAAATCATTTTTGCTGTACAATTCCTCACCCGCCTGATATTTTTCATCAATGCGGGGATCGTAGTACCAGGAATCTTTGTCCCGTTCAATCTCCTTTAATTGTTTTCCATCTATATTGACTACTGTATAGTAGGCAATTCTTCGCTTTTTACTCATAACGAGGGAAAAATGCGTGTAATCAAGCACGTTCCCGCCGGATTTTACTGGAGCGGTATCATCTTCCTGCTCCTTCGAGAGCTGAGGCAGCGATACGGTATGCTTGCTCCCGAGGAATTTGCTGTCATATCCAGTGGCTTTTTCATATCGGGAAGGCTTTAGTTTTTTCACTTTTATCGGATGATGCTGCTCTTGGTCCGGCTTTTGATCTCCAAGGATTTTGGAGAGCAGCTCCTTTTGATGCTCTTTAAGAGAGGCTTTGTGCGCTGAAAGAAATTTAACGATGCTGCTGATTCGAATCCCTTCATTTGCCGTGTATTGCTCAGGATTTTCAGGATCCGGCACGCCTGCATGGTGCAAAGCCACTATAACCCATTCATCATTTAAAACGGGTGAGCCGGAAGAGCCTTCCTGTGTATCGGTCGAATAATGAATAAAATCATCAAAAACATCTGTGATCTTATTATCGCGTATGGCTAATGATTTAGGTGCCCCGGAAGGATGCTGAATAATGGAAACATATTCTCCGACCAGCCCTTTGCCGGACTGGGCATGGAGCGGAAGGAAGCCAAAATCACTTAACGGTGAACCATCGGCTGAGATTTCCTCGACAGCTGTCAGGGTAAAATCCATTTCTTCATTCGTAATAAACAATTTTTCAGGAATCAAGCGGAAACTTTTGATTTGCTTTTCTCTTAGCTGAAGATCCAACTCATAGTTGAATTGAGCCAGACTGTTTAAAGCAGCATCCTCGTCAGCCAAGACGTGATGATTCGTAAGCAGAAGGGAAGGGGATACAAGAAAACCTGTGCCGTGTCCAAGCACTCTGCCAATCCGGTCTCTCACTTCAATCCTGCACACAGATTTTGAAGCTTGAATTCCGGATTCCAGATAGGAAATAGGAAAAAGGTTGTTCTCACCGACAATTCGTTCGAGTGCCAAGCCATCCCGCGGATTGACGAGTGCCTGCCGATAAGCGGCTCTCTCGGGTGTATCGACTTCAAGAGGATTCTTTGTCTCAAGCTTCTTTGCCAGTTTTTCACGTTCATTGGAACGATGCTCATACCTTTTCATCGCCTGCTGTTCCTGATGGGCTGAAGTTTCTTGATTCCACTGCTTCTGCGGCTCTTTCACACGAATAATCGTCATGATTCCCTCCTGAATTTTTTTACCCCCTCAATGGGGGACAATTCCATTATAGAAGGGTTTTACCAGAAGCTCAAACATTGGCCCTGAGAGTGATGGGTATGCTAATCTAATGAATAATTCAAGTAGATGAAAGCAGGTGGCAGGTTTGGATTTAAATTTAAAAGGTAAATTAGCTGTTGTAACTGGTTCAACAGGGGGAATAGGTAAAGAAACGGCAAAAAGCTTTCTTCAGGAAGGTGCCAAAGTTATTATTAACGGAAGAACGGAAGAAAAAGTGCAAAAAGTTGCGGACGAGCTCTCCGCATTTGGAACGGTATATGGAGTGGCAGCGGATCTCTCAAAGCTTGAGGGAAGCAATGATTTCATTTCAAAAGTAAATGAAATTGGACCGGTGGATATCCTGGTCAACAATCTTGCCTTTTTCGAAGTGAAATCATTTGAAGAGGTAACGGATGAAGAATGGGAAGATTATTTTCAAACAAATATCATGAGCGCTGTAAGACTCTCTCGCAAATTTTTGCCGGATATGCTGAAACGGAACAGCGGCCGCCTTCTTAACCTGGCAAGTGAGGCAGGAGTAAAGCCTTTGCCGCAGATGATTCCGTATTCTGTAACCAAAACAGCCCTCATCTCTCTTTCAAGAGGACTGGCGGAATTGACAAAGGGAACGAATGTTACGGTAAATTCCGTCCTTCCGGGGCCGACCTGGACAGAAGGAGTCGAAAACTTTATGAAAGGTGCAGCCGAATCGGAGGGAAAAGATCTCGAGCCATTTACAAAGGATTACTTTAAAGAAAATGAGCCCACATCCTTGATTCAGCGTTTCGCAACCGTTGAAGAAGTAGCAAGTACCATATTGTTTCTGGCATCGGATAAAGCTTCAGCTATTAACGGCTCTGCCCAGCGGGTTGAGGGAGGCATTATCCGTTCTTTATAAAATAGGGAGGGATTTTAACATGATTAAGCTGACCGAACGTGCAAAACAAAAACTTAGTGAGTCACCTGAGGGTACTGTTTTCTCCATTCCTTTTGATCCGGGAAGCTGTGACATTGTAAACAATGTTTATGAAATCAAAGGAATGAAGGATCGGGAACTGGAAGGGCGCGAGAAGAAAATATCTGCAGAAGGATACGATTTTATTGTCGATAAGGATTTTGAAAAAGGCTTTGATCACGAGCTGGAAATCGACTTCTCCAATAACCACTTTGTCCTTCGCAATAAGAATCAGATCTTTAACAGCCGGGTAAGATTAACCGTTGATCAGTAAGCAAAAAGCGGACCTTTATGGGTCCGCTTTTTTTATTTCTTATTTTTTGTAACGTACTGCACGATTTTTCGAAGCTCCGTAACCGAAGGACGACCGAATGGACTGGTTTGTCTTTGCTGGTAAAGAACTTTTCCTTCTTCATCAATCAGAAAATAAGCGGGTTCCCCATGTACACCGTGATCTTCATAGGGCGCATCTTCGCCGTGATAGAAGACGTCGTACGCTTCCAGCGCTTCCAGCTTTTCATCCGCTAAGACCGGAAAAGTAAAGTCATGCTCTTCGGACATCTTTTTTAAGGCATCAAGCTTATCGGTTGAGATGGCGATCATATGGACATTTTTGTCTTCAAAATAAGATTTGCTTTCCTGCAGGCTTGTCAAATCACTGATGCAAACCGGGCACCAGGATCCTCTGAAAAAGACTACAAGATGAAGGCTCTTATGCTCCTTCTGATGCTTTTCAAAGGAAAAAGTATCTCCGGATACAGCAGGCAGCGAGAAATCAGGCGCTTTTTGATTTAATTGAAATGCAGGCATGGTCATTCCTCCCAGAACATTTATGTTTCCGTTCTTCTATACCCTCTTTTTATTCTCCATTACCCTAAAACAGCACCTTGACAATATCTGAATTATGGAATAATTTGGTCTTACCGGCATATATTTTGGTCATACCAAAAAGGAGATGAGGAATGTGGAAAGGGCATCGGATCTTGTTGAAAAAGCACTGGTTCAATCCATTCTGGAACAAAAGCTTTTGCCTCATACCACTTTGAAGCCAGAGCGGGAGCTTGCTTCCATTTACAAGGTTGGCAGACCGGCTGTCAGGGAAGCGATTCAAAGAATGGTGCGTGATGGATGGTTATCTTTGAGAAAAGGAATGCCGCCGGCAGTCAATGATGTGTGGCAGCAGGGGAATCTGATGACCATTGCCAGCCTGCTCAATTCCTATGAGAACATTCCGAGGGAATGGATCAGTTATATGCTGGAGCTGCGGATTTCGCTCACTCCTTCCTATATTCGGGATGCCGTTGAAACGAACCGGGCAAAGGCGGCCGCATTATTGCTCCAGGCGAATGACCTTAAACCGGATGCAGCAGATTTTGCAAGATTTGATTGGGAGCTGCAGCGCGGAATGGCCGCACTATCTTCCAATCCTTTGTATTTACTTATTATTAATAGTTTTACAGATTTTTATATAACAATGGCTGTGCAATATTTTGAGGAGCAGAGTCATCGAATGGCATCCAGAACGTATTACGCGGGTTTGCTGGAAGCTGTACTTGCTGGACGTTCAAAGGAAGCGGAGGCCATCACTAGGAAGATGATGCAGGATAGCCTTAAGTTATGGCGAAATAAGAATGAGGAGCTGAATACATGAAAAGCAAAGGATTGTATCGTGATTTTTTCCTTCATTTTGATATTTTAGTAATGGGACTGATCTTTATTTCACTGGGAGCCTCTGTCTTCATTATCCATCCTTCCTGGCTGAATGCAGGCTTCTTCTGTGCCGGATTAATTGTGTTTATTTTCAGCGAGTATGTAACGCACCGGTTTCTTTTTCACCTTAAGCCGCCGAAAAACCGTTTGTTTCTCCAGTTTTTAAAGCGTTTACATTATGATCACCACAAATATCCGAATGATTTAAAGCTGCTGTTTTTGCCAGTGTGGTACAGTATTCCGAATTTTATCATTTTGGCGGTCATTTTTTATTCTTTCACAGCGAACTTACTAAGTACAGCGGCATTCGGGATGGGTCTGATTTTCATGCTGCTCACCTACGAGTGGAAGCACTATGTTGCCCACCGGCCAATCAAGCCGCTTTTTGGATTTGGAAAATGGATGAAAAAAACCCATCAGCTCCATCATTTTAAAAATGAAAACTACTGGTATGGCGTCTCCAACCCAATTGGAGATGTTCTGTTTGGAACATTAAAGGATGAAAAAAAGGTAGAGATGAGCCAAACTGCGAAGGATTTAGAGAAGCGGAAAGGATGAGGGTTATGACGAAAATTGCCGTAGTGACGGGAGCTTCCCGTTTAAATGGAATAGGTGCCGCTATTTGCAGAGAGCTGGCTGCCGCCGGGATTGATCTATTCTTTACTGCCTGGTCACCATTTGATCAGGCGGTGTATGGAAAAAATCACACAAACGAACCAGCGGTATTGCTTGAAGAACTGCGGACAGCAGGAGTACGCGCCGAAATGATGGACGCTGACTTGTCTGATCCGGCGGTACCTGAAATGATTTTTAATGAAGTCAAAAAGAGAATGGGGGCAGGTCCCGATATCCTTGTAAATAATGCGGCTTTCTCTGTAAATAAAGACATCCTGGAGATGACGGCCCTCGACATGGACCGGCATTACCAAGTCAATGTGCGAGGAACGGCCCTCATGTGCGGGGCCTTCGCCCGTCATTTTTCAAAAGTAAGCGGGGGAAGAATCATCAACATGACGTCCGGCCAGTCACGCGGACCGATGCCCGGAGAAATTCCTTATGCCGCGAGCAAAGGAGCGATCGATGCCCTCACTGTTTCCATTTCTGCTGAACTTGCGCCGATGGGCATCACCGTAAACGCCGTAAATCCGGGTCCGACCGACAGCGGCTGGATGAACCGTGAAGTAAAGGAGCACCTGGGGCCAATGTTCCCCTTCGGCCGAATCGGCCAGCCCGCCGATGCCGCCAGACTCATCCGTTTTTTAGTCAGTGAGGAGGCAGAGTGGATCACCGGCCAGGTGCTTCACTCGGAAGGCGGTTTTCGCAGGTAGATGGCTTGGAGTGAGGGGGCTGCGGAGGCATGGGATTTCAGGTCCGTGGTCCTCTTTCAGCAATTGCCGTGAAATAAAGAATTTTGTTCATGGCTGGTGGATAAGTTACTGTACTTGGAAGGCGGGTTTCGCAAGTAAGGGGGCTTGGAGTGAGGGCGACTGCGGAGGCGGGGGGCTGCCTGTGGTCCCTTTTTCAGCAATCAACTAGAGAAAGTCAGCAATTGTGCTTCGTTGAAGGAATTTGTACATGGCTAGGAATAAGGTACTGCACTCGGATGGTGGGTTTCGTAGGTAAAGGAATTGGAGTGAGGAGACTGCGGTGGCGGGGAGCCGCCTGTGGTCCCTTTTTCAGCAATCAACTAGAGAAAGTCAGCAATTGTGCTTCGTTGAAGGAATTTCTACATGGCTAGGAATAAGGTACTGCACTCGGATGGTGGGTTTCGTAGGTAAAGGAATTGGAGTGAGGAGACTGCGGAGGCGGGGGATACAAGGGCCGTGATCCTCTTTCAGCATAAATCTTGAAATTTCATCATAAACCTCCTAAATTTCATCATAAATCCAAAAAATTCATCATAAGGTGCCTGAAATTCATCATAAAGACAGTTTAACGAATAAAAGTTACTAGAAAGGAAGGAGAAAGATCCTGAATTGCAGAAATTATAAAGATTCAAACGAAAGGAGAAAGCATTTTGATTAGAAAAGAAAGAAAAATCCCTATAAAGGTACTTAAATTAGAGGCTCTTTTAAGGAGGCTGTCAAAAGCGCATCTGAAATATCCTTTAATAAAAGAAGACTTAGCCAAGATAAAGGCTGGGTATAGAGGTGAACAATCGCTTGATTATTACCTCAGCTTTCTCTCAAACGACAAGTACCATATCCTTCATGATCTCCGTCTTCTCCACAAAACCCATCATTTTCAGATTGACTCTCTTCTACTCTCACCGAATTTTATTCTAATAATGGAAATTAAAAACATAGCCGGGACCTTATACTTTGACCATTCTTTTAATCAATTTATCCGGACGTTCGATGGTAAGGAAGAGGTATTTCCTAATCCGCTTTTTCAAATTGTCAGGCACAAGATGCAATTAACGAATTGGCTAAATGAACATCTAAATTTGGATGTCCCCGTTGAAACTCTGTTGATCTTCAGTAATGCCTCCGCTATTATAAAATCATCTAATCCACATTCTCATTCAATGAAACCAGTAATTCAAAGCGCAGAGCTTATTTCTAAGGTAGAAGAATTTGAAAAAAAGTATAAAATGCCTGTTATGACAGATAAACAGCTAAAGAAGATCATTAAAAACTTATTGAAAAATCATACTGCAAGCGAGGTTGATGTTCTAGACTCGTACAGCATTCTTCCTGAAGATATTATAATAGGAGTTATTTGTTCTCATTGTGAGTCATATCCGATTAATAAAATCAATGGGAATTGGAAGTGCAGAACTTGCGGAAATCTAGCAAAAAGGGGACATATGGATGCACTAACTGACTATGCTTTATTATTTGACACAAAAATTTCGAATAAAGAAATGAGAAGCTTTTTAAACCTCAATTCCAGGAACGCTGCCGCTTATTTAATGAAAAAAGAAGGTTTTCCTGCAGAAGGAGAAAAAAAGAGCACAGTTTATGATTTATCCCGCTTAATCAACCAATGAAAGGAGCCTCCATACATGCATATCCCCGCCAGCCTCCAAAAAATCGAATCCATTCACAACATCAAAATCTGCTTCGCCGTCGAAGCGGGCAGCCGTGCATTCGGATATGCATCTGAAGATAGTGATCATGATGTGCGCTTTATTTATATCCACCGCCCTGAATGGTATCTCTCCATTGATCAAGGGAAGGATGTCATTGAAGAGCCGATAAGCGAAAATCTGGATATCAGCGGATGGGAAATGACGAAGGCACTGAGGCTTTTCAGAAAATCAAATCCTTCTTTACTTGAATGGCTGCAGGCGGAAACGGTTTATGAGGATTGTTTTTCATTCGCGGATAGTCTCCGGGTATTAAACCATACTTATTTTCAGCCAAAGCCGGCGCTGTTCCACTATTTGAACATCGCCTCAGCAAATGTAAAGAAGATCAGCGGAGGGTCGATTACTATAAAGCCGCTCCTGAATCTTATCCGTTCTATCTTAAGCGCAGGCTGGATCAGGAACCATGGTACATTTCCTCCAAACGTAATAGACTCTTCTATCTTGGCACCCTATATAAAATTGAAAAAATCGGGTCACACAGATCCCGTTTTATTAAGTAAAGAGATCCAGAGTTTTATACAACGTGAAATGGAAGAATTAAGGGATTATGCCGAATCACTGAGGCAAATCCATACAGATCCTACCGCAGAACTGAATCTTCTTTTTCAAAATACATTGAAAAAAGCCTGGCCAGAGAACAGATTTCGATAAGAAATCTGTTTTTTTATTAAAAAGTGATCCATTAGGTCAACTGTCCCGTTTACTATATGTAAAACAAAAAACAAGGGAGTGAACAGCTACATGAATATGAAAAGAATCCTTATAATGATGATGGCTTTACTGCTTTTTATCCCGACCATGGCTATGGCCGCAGGAGAAAAGGCGCAGCCAACGGTTTCTACACCGGCAGCAGATCTTAGATCGACCTTAGACCAGCTGTTATCCGAACACTTTGTGTTAGCGGTTATGTCGATGACGAAGAAATATGACGGAGCAGCCGATGCAGAGCAAGTACAAGCCGCTCTAAATCAAAATGCAAAAGATATGACACCTGCCATTGAATCCATTTACGGAAAAGAAGGCGCAGCACAATTCGAAGAAATTTTCCTTGGTCATAACACTTATACAGACTCTTTAGTAGAAGCAGCGAAAAGCGGAGATGCTGAAGCACGAAAAGCAGCTGAAGCAGAAGTTCAAAAATTCGTAGACGACTTCTCTAAATTCCTGGGAACAGCGACTGAAGGCAAACTTCCGGAAGCAGCTGCAAAAGAAGCTCTTCGTGCTCATGAAGATGATGTAATGAAGGCATTCGATATGCATGTGAAGGGTGATTATGAAGCATCTTACACAGCTTTCCGTGAAGGCTATGCACGTATGTTTGTAATTTCTAAAGCACTATCAACGGCAATCGTTTCCCAAATGCCTGAGAAATTTGAAAACACAAAAGCGGATACACCAGCAGCTGATTTAAGGTCCAACCTGAATATGCTTGCTTCTGAGCACTTTGCTTTAGCAGCAATGGGTATGCAAAAAGGCTTTGATGGAGCAAAAGATTACGATTTCGCAACATGGGCTGAAGATATGCACACAGCTGATTTCAAAGCAGCGATCGCTTCTATTTATGGTGAAGAAGGCGGAGCACAGTTTGAAAAAGTATGGCAATCCAAGCACATCACAGCACAAGCTGATTTAGCTGCAGCGGCAGCACAAGGTGATGAAGAAAAAGTAAAAGCAGCGAAAGAATCGCTAAGCATGTTCTCTAAAGATTTCGGTGCATTCCTTGGAGCGGCTACTGAAGAAAACCTTCCTACTGCAGATGCACAGGCAGCAGTAAAAGGTCATGAAGATACAGTAATCAAAACATTTGATAGCTATGTAGCGAAAGATTACGATGCAAGCACGGCTTCATTCCGTGAAGGATATGCTTACATGTATGGTGTAGGCGAAGCACTTGGCGGAGCAATCGTAAAACAAATGCCAGAAAAATTCATGGCAGAAAACATGCCTTCCGATATGCCTAAAACAGGTATGGGCGGTACAGCAAATGATCAGTCTCAATACATGATGTATGCTGCACTTGCTGGAATTTTGGCTCTGACTGGCGGATTAGTGATTCGCAAAAGAGCATTAAATAAGCAATAAACCGGGAATAGGGAAAAAGAAGAGAAGGTCATCTCTTCTTTTTCCTATGATATCCACTCTCTTGAAGCGGAGGTGTTTTCGTGAAATGGTTCCTTTCCATTGTTTATGCAGGACTGTTCACCCTTTTTATTTATAGTGCAGCTGACTACTTCTTTCTAAATAATGAGCAGCCTTCAGCAAATGCTACGCAGGCTGAGAAAAAGGCTGAGGAAAAGAAAGAAGGGACTCCGGCTGTTGTTAAAACGAAGCTTCCTTTAGATAAGGAATTTCCGAGAATCAAAGAGCAAATTAAATCCATGAACGGATTGACCTCTGCCTTTAAGGGGATGGAGCCGGCAAAGGTGGAAATACCTAAAATTGATGTATCAGCGAGTATTGAAAAGGTCGGAACTCTTTCAACTGGCCAGATGGATGTTCCGAAGGATGACAAAAACGTTGGCTGGTTTGAACCGGGAACAAAAGTCGGCAATGCCGGAAACGCGGTATTTGCGGGACATGTAGATAATAAAACAGGCCCTGCTGTTTTTTACAACCTTAAAAAACTTGAAAAAGGCGATGAAATTAAGGTGAAGGACGCAGAGGGGAAAGAGCTTGTTTTTATAGTAAAAAATAAGGTCAGCTATCCGCGTGATAAAGCTCCTCTGGATGAGATTTTTGGCAGTACCAGCCGGAGGAATTTAAATTTAATTACGTGTACAGGAACTTTTGACCGCTCTAAACGAACTCATGAAGAACGGCTCGTCGTTTATACAGAGCTTAGAGATGATTTCGTTAAACAGATTGAAACAAGCGCAGAAAATCCGGAAGCTCCAACCCACGTTGAGGTAAACGGAAACCTGGTTTCATGGCATGCTGTGAGAGATGAAAAAATCATCGGATACCGTGTTTATCGCCAAAACAGCAACGGAACGAAGGAGCAAGTAGGAAGTGTTTCTTCATTAGACCGTAAAAATTATTTGGACCCCGATTCCCAGAGCTCCATCTATTCGGTCACTTCTGTCGATATTTACGGACAGGAATCCCACTTTGCAAAATGGACTTCTGGAAATGAGAACGAATCCCGCTGAGCATTCAGCGGGATTTTTGTTTTGCAAGCCGCCTCCGCTTTTCTCATTGTCCAGCTCCGGGCGCTAGCGCTTCGGCCGCTTCGCTTCTTCGGTCGAGGCAAATAAGCGCCTCTCGGTCAGAAGCTCCACCGTCTTTCAGCGCTGAGCAAGCGCCCTCCGCTTTTCTCATAATTTCACATGATTCTCTCATTCTCTTGCCAGAATCTTCTTTTAAAATAAAGACAACAGCAAGGAGGAACGATTTGAACTAGTATGGGAGGTTTTCTAAATGGGCTACTATGATGATCATAATCAGGAATCTGTTTCAAGCCGGTACGGGAATGAGAAGAAAGCGTCTAAGCCGAGCCGCTGGAAGCCCGTTCTTTCTTCTATAACGAGCGGGGTGGTCGGCGGTATGATTGTTCTCGGTGTGTATCCGCTGATTGAGGATAAACAGCAGGAGAATCCGGCTGTTCAAAATGCACCTGCTGAACAAGCGGCTTCTCAAAGTACAGTGAAGCCGTCAGCGAATGTGCAGACGGTGAGCAATAATGTGAATGTGGCGGATGTTGCAGAGAATCTGTCGCCTGCGATTGTCGGAATTGCCAATCTTCAGCAAAGCCAGCAGAGTTTCAGTGATACCCCTCAAGAGAGCAGTACGGGCTCCGGAGTTATTTTCAAGAAGGAAGGCAAGGATGCTTTTATTTTGACGAACAACCATGTAGTGGAAGGAGCTCAGTCGCTTGATATCTCTTTTTCAAACGGGAAAAAAGCGAAGGGGGACCTGGTCGGGGCGGATCCGCTGACGGACTTGGCGGTTGTACGCATTAAGGCCGATCAGGCTCCGGGAGTAGCGGCAATCGGAGATTCTTCTAAGCTCCGTGCCGGAGAAAAAGTCATCGCGATTGGAAATCCGCTTGGAATTGAGTTCTCCCGTACTGTAACAGAGGGGATTATAAGCGGCACCAATCGAAGTATCCAAATTGATACATCGAAAGGCCCTTGGGAGCTGAATGTCCTGCAGACGGATGCTGCAATCAACCCTGGGAACAGCGGAGGCCCGCTCATAAATATGAATGGAGAAGTGATAGGAATCAACAGCCTGAAAATCAGCCAGAACGGAGTAGAAGGCCTTGGCTTTGCCATTCCAAGCAACGATGTGATGCCGATTGCAAGTCAGTTGATGAAAAAAGGCCAGGTAGACCGTCCGTTCCTCGGTGTTTCTCTTGGGGACATTGAACAAATTCCGCCTCAAATTGCGAGCCAGGAGCTTGGTCTCCCTGAAGGAGTGACTACAGGCGTTTATTTGGATAAAATCCAGTCAGGATCTCCGGCAGATAAAGGAGGCCTGGAACGAGGCGATGTAATTATCGCACTCGATGGCAAGAAAGTGAAAAATTCCAGTGAGCTGAGGAAATATCTGTATGAAAGCAAGTCCATTGGGGATAAAGTAAACGTTACAGCATACCGTGATGGCAAAAAACAGGAATTTACTCTTACCCTCGCTGCTCAAGAATAGATGGTCAATACCCTTCCCCCATATTATATATAAATGATAAACCTGCTTCGCGGAAACGAAGCAGGTCTTTTTTTTACCGCCAATATTGGTGCAAGGGACCTTGTCCCCCTGTGACCGGATCCTCGTCCGGGATGGGTACGGATTGTATGCGTTCTATTATTTCAGGCTGAAGAGAATCGCTTTCGGAATACTGATCGCTTCTCATCCCGTCCGGATAGGCTCCGGCTACGCTAAAATCAGAAGAGGAAGACAGGTTTTTATGACCGGTTCCAGCTGGAAGAACGATTACATCACCTGTCTGAATCAAAAGGTCCGCTCCCATTTCTCCGCCGATTCGCACCTCGGCGTAACCCGAGATTACACCGAGCACCTCGTGACAATTACTGTGGTAGTGGTGATAAGGAAAAATGCCATTCTCCCAGCTGTTGAGCCAATTGTTCCGATTGAACATCTCTTCCATCCTGCCGGGCTGATTTATGAGCGCTCTCCTATATAGAAGGACCGGAAAGGCAGGGTGGTTCGGGATCGTTCCGCTTCTATTAAAATAGAAAGTTTCAAGCCGATTGTCAAAGTGATTCATCCTGTCTCCTCCTTAATCTCCGCCCCCGCCTCCGTCAGAAGAAGCGGCTGAGCTTGCGACAACGGCGATCATGGCGGCCTGCTGTGCCTGCATCATGATTTCAATAGACGTATAAAGCCCGGTTCCGATGAGGCTTGAGTTTTCCAGACGGTCACTGGCGATTAGATGAACGGCTACTGTGAAGTTCATATCTTTATGCCACTTAAAATGTTTTTCCCCATTCAGTTTTTTAATAAAACTAAAAAGAGTTTCAAAATCAGCAGCTTGGCTATTGATTAAAGAGAGCAGACCGATTTCCGGATAATGTTTTCTTTTTAAGCTGAATCCATAGTCTTCCAGTGTACGGGCTGTCTGGACACAGCGGCTCACGATATCCTGTGAAGCTGCTTGGCCTGTTAAGGAAAGGATATGACTTAAAAACTGGAGTTCATTTCCCTGTTTGAACCCGCTGCGGTTCAGCTCATCATAATAGGATTCCATTAATTCGATCAGTTCTTCTGCCCGTTCCTCTCTTTCAGCTAGAAGAACAGCAAGCGGGTAGTCGCTTGCGGACGTCAGGAAGAAATGCTGATCCTTCATATAGGAGTATATGGTATGCGCCTTTGCGGCTTTTACATGAATTTTGTCTTCGGCGGTGTTCGTACCCATTAAAGCCAGCGCGGAAATATACGTAAAGATGCCCTTTCGGAACCCCGCATGCACAAGCATATCGTGCATCCGGTGCATTTCGTCAAATTTGGCAAATGGATCCTCGTACCTTGTGTCGAGAATCGCTGCTGTGATGAAGCGGTGATAGGATTTAAATGGAGAAAACATTCCGCTGTATGCTTTCATATAGTCGCATACATGGAGATAGTGTGAAAGGTTGAAAGCCCTGTTTGATACGGCATAAAGAGAAGCGGCCATCATTAAAATTCTCTGATCAGCGACCTTCCATTTCAGTTCATCCTTGAGCTGTAAAAAGATGTGATGGTATTGATCGAGCTTATGCTGTCCATACTCCATATTGCGTCCCTCCTATTCATTCCTCTAATCATACGGATTAAGAATAAAAAGGTTTCGCAGGAGATCATAAATCACCTCCAAGATTAAATCTTGGAGGTGAGCAGGCGTTTGTTCTGGGTGGTATTAGTTTTGCAGACGTGCCCGTTTGGCATGGCGGGCTGCTTTCTCCGGCTCAGGAGTATTTCGATTTTCCTTTGCTTCCTGTTTGGTTGCCTCATCTCCGCCAACGACATGATCCACATCGTTCATTAGTGCTTCATACCCTTGTTTAGCTACGAGCACTTTATCGTTTTTCTCTGAAGAACCGATTTCGCTCGAGTCCATACCAGCATTAGAGTGGAAATCTGTATCTGTCGGACCTGGCAGGAGGGCTGTGACCGTAACACCTGTTCCGCGCAGTTCCTCACGCAAAGATTCTGCGAATGAAAAGCCAAATGTCTTGGAAGGTCCATATACGGTTTCATATGGAGTCGGAAGTGTTGCGGCAATTGATGAAACAACGAGAATTTTACCGCGGCCGTTTGGGAGCATATGCTGAACGACACGTTTTGCCATGTGAACCGTTCCAGAAATATTAATGGAAATCAGCTTGAGCTCATCTTCAAGATCTGTTTCGGCAAATGCCCCGCCAAGCCCGATTCCGACGTTAAGAACGGCTGCTTCGACAGGACGGACTAATTCCTTCACAAAGGTCCAAAAGCTTTCAACACCATCGTAGGAAGAGGCATCGGCCTGATGGGGATAAGCATTAGCTCCAAGACCGCGGATTACTTCTGCCGCCTCGTAAATCCGGTCGCTTGATCCTGATATAGCGATATCATAACCGTTTTCGGCGAATTGTTTGGAAAGCTCAAGACCAAGTCCGGAGGATGCTCCGGTAACCATTGCAAGCGGACGTTTTTCTGACATAAGAATCTCTCCTTTGTGTAACTTTCGTTTGTATAGAATATACATAGCCTGAAATACTATAAATAAAACCTGTCAACAGCAAGAAGAAAGGTTTTGGGTGAAAAAAACAGGAAAAAAACACTTTTCTTATATATCAAGAAAGTGAATCTCTGCATGATCAATGACAGTCCATCTACATAAGATTGTTACGGAAGTATCTGTTCGGCGTATAAATAAAAGGATGGATTTATGTGAAGAAAAACTCATGCGGATATCGTTCGCTTTTTCATGAACGATTGCACCGGTTTTCCTTAAAGTTGGCTGTAGAAAGGCAATTAGAAAAAAGCACGCGAAAATGCAGGAGGTTCGCTCTTCCAAACCGGAATATGGTATCGTTTAAAAGCAGGATAAAAAGATCGGTAAGGAGCGTTTATATGATTCAACTTAAAAGTAAAAGAGAAATCGAGCTAATGCATGAAGCAGGAAGGCTATTGGCTGAAACTCATAAAGAAATTGCCATGATGATCCGGCCGGGAATCACAACGCTTGAGATTGACACATTTGTGGAAAAGTTTTTAAAACAATATGGGGCGACTCCTGAACAAAAGGGATACCTTGGATACCCATATGCGACATGTGCTTCTGTAAATGATGAAATCTGTCATGGCTTCCCGGGGAAAAAAGAGTTGAAAGACGGGGATATCGTGACAATCGATATGGTTGTTAATTTAAATGGCGGGCTGGCGGATTCTGCATGGACTTATGCAGTAGGGGAATTGGATGAAGAGTCATCAAGGCTCATGCATGTAACAAAAACTTCCTTGGATAAAGGCATCGAACAGGCGATTGCAGGAAACCGTACAGGGGATATTGGCCATGCGATTCAGTCTTATGCAGAAGGAGAAGGGTTCTCTGTTGTCAGAGACTTTACCGGCCACGGAATCGGAAAAACAATGCATGAAGACCCTACGATTCTCCACTACGGCCTTCCTGGAAAAGGTACCCGTTTAAAAGAAGGCATGGTTATTACAATCGAACCGATGATCAATGCAGGAAGCTGGCAATCCAAGATGGATAAAAACGGGTGGACGGCAAGAACCGTTGACGGGAAACGCTGTGCACAGTTTGAGCATACCCTTGCGATTACGGCAGACGGCCCGCTCATCCTGACAGCCCAATAAAAAAAGGACGGAACATTTTACGTTCCGCCCTTTTTAATTTTTGTACATATCGACAAGAACCTTTACGTGCTCTCTCATTGCATTTCTCATTTCTTCAGGCTGAATGACTTCCGCATTTTTGCCAAGAGGAAGCAGCAGTGATATTGTATAATCCATTTCAGATAAATCGATGTCTCTATAGATCCATCCTCCGTCCCCATCTTCTATCAGCCCATGATGCAAGATAGGATGACCTTTGCACAGCCTGACCCCCTCTTTTGTTAATCGAATTTCCAGTATGGATGTTGCCCCGTTTTTCTTATCTTCTTGAAGCCATTCCTGCAGAGTGGGGAGATCATTCATTGTTTGTCCGGTTCTGCTTACTTCAAGAACACGATCCGCCCGAAATAGGGAGATTTTTTCTTTTTCAATGAAATAGGCCGGAACATACCAAATGCCAGCATAAACATAAATGCCGAGAGGAACGACCAGTCTTTTTTTCTGTCCGTTTTTAGAGTCATACAGCCACTCTGACACCTCTTTTTTCATAGCCGCATCTGCTATTTCTTCTAAATGAGGGGCTTGAATATGCGAATAGCCCTGAGTTCCAAACATAATGGTGTCTTTTAGCCGGTCTAATTTTGCTTTACTCTGGTCGGGAAGATGTAAATAGAATTTTTTAAGCGCTGAATCAATATTAATTTGAAATGGGAGAGAGCCGTAATAAGATAATGCCTGGTAGGCAAAATAAATAGATACGGCTTCGTCTGCAGAAAAAAGAATGGGTGGAAGCATGTTCCAGTTCAGCATTCTGTAGCCGCCGTATCTGCCTTGTTCTGTATAAAAAGGAACCCCCCACGTGCTTAATTCTTCCAGGTCGCGCTGAATGGTCCGAACGGACACACCGAATTCGTCGGAACATTCTTTTGCTGTAAAACGATCTTTTCCATTTATGTATTTTAACAAATCGTAAAGCCTCTTCGGTTTATTCATTCCCCTCTCCTCTCCGGCTGAAATGACTTGAGCGGCTGCAGGATAATCAGTTTAAATACGTCAAAAACTGTCATGGTTCTCCTATATCATTATATGTGAAGATTCATAAACGATACAGACAGGAGGAATGAAAAATGAGGAACACAGTTTTGTATATTGCGATGAGTCTTGACGGATATATCGCACGGGAAAATGGGGAGATTGACTGGCTTGAGGAGGCAGAGGGGAAAGGGGATAACGGATATGGGGAGTTTCTAGAAACGATTGATACTGTAATCATGGGAAGGAAAACATACGAGCAGGTTCTTGGATTTGATATAGAATTTCCATATCAGGATAAAGAGTGCTATGTATTCTCCAATAAAAGAGAAGGAATGGACGAATATGCATCGTTTCAAAAAGGAAACCCGTCGGATCTTCTCTTGCAACTAAAGCAGAAATCCGGAAAAGATATCTGGCTGATCGGGGGAGGAGATCTCATTAAGCATTTTATGCAGGAGCAGCTTGTGGACAAGTTTATCATTGCGGTGATTCCCGTCTTGCTAGGGAAAGGTATTTCTCTATTTGATAAGGGGTTTCCTGAACAAAAGCTTTCGCTCTCTAAAAGTGAAAGATTTAATGAGATTGTGCTGCTCACCTATGAATTAAAAAAACTGTAAAGAACTGTCCGGAAAGGATTCTGGATGTTCCACTTGCTTCCTTATCCAGGGGCGGGAGGTGAGCCTCCTTGATGCCAGGGGTCTCACCTGTCCTCTGCTTCTGCCGGAGTGGCTCTCTTCTTCAAATCATGACGGAAACGTAAAAGAGGCTGGGACAAAAGGTTTCGGGTTAATAAAAAAACCGAACGATTATTTGAAACTCTGGTATAGAGCTTCGGAATCGTTCGGTTTTATTGTTTTTCATGCTTTTTTCAAAACTCTGTTAAACTTGGATGTTGATTTCCGTTACAGGTACTCGTTTATCCTTGGGCGGGCGGTGAGCCCCCTCGCCGCATTGCGGCTGCGGGGTCTCACCTGTCCCGCTGCTCTCAGCTCGGAGTCTCGCGCCTTCCAGTTCAATCAACTAGTTTAAAAAATCAACATTAGGCTTTTAACAGAGCCAAGTGAATAAAACCTTTTAAATCGCCCCTTTTAGACAGAACTTGATTTCGTCTGTGTATCGCTTCCGCACTTTCGCTTTTTGAAATAGAAACGGTAGATAAGGTATCCTGCCAGGGCAGCTCCTGCAAGAATAAGGATGATGGTTTGCATATTCGACATGAAGGTCTGGACGGAACCGAGATTCCCCGCAGAACCCAGCCAGAGCATAGCAATGTTTAATGGAAATACTCCTATGAATGTGAGAGCAAGGAACGGTACAAGTTTAACTTTTGATAAACCAGAGACGTAAGAAATGTAGTTGCCGATTCCAAGGGGTCTGGAGAGTGCAATGCTCCAGATTCCGCATTTCTTGAACCAGCGCTGTGTACGTTCAATGGTTTTTTTCTTTCGTTTAAATTTTTTCTTAACTTTATGTTCGAGTTTTGCCCCGATCCAATAAGGGATAAGGGAAAAAATCGTATATACGATGCTTGCTAGTACGGCGATCCAAATCATCGAAGACATGGGCTGGTCAAGTACAAAGCCGTATGCCAATGTTAAAAGGGAACCGGGAAAAGGAACAGAGGATGCTTCAATGGCGATCCCGCCCAACAGTCCCCATATCCCAAATGTCTTTAATAAGTGAATGATGAATTCCAGCATAATGGCTCCTTTCCAAGAGGCAGTTTCTGTACGATTCCCTTTGGAAGGGTCATTGTAAACTGGAATATTTACCTATTCTTGTATAGGGAAATACAAAGGGAAATGAGCAGTCCGGTTATAGTAGGAGGGCTCCGCCAAATCACGGAATAAAGCAGGGTGGTGTTCCTTAGCGGAAAAATTCCGATAGACTGCAGATGCGATTCCAGTCGGAAAACTGGATTTTATATTGATTCCGAAACTTAAAAGATACAAAACCTTCCTCCTCTCTCTAAAGTTGCTGTATTACAAAGAATGTTCAGAAAGCCATCTGCCCAAATACTCAGGGAGGCCATTGTTTACCGTAAATGTAGCATGGCCGCCTTTGAGTACATGCAGCGTTTTATCCTGACTTGAAACGAGATCGATAACGGCAGTGCTTAATTCCATTGGAACGAGCTTATCGCTTTCGGCACAAATCACAAGCAGTGGACATGAAATGTTAGAGAGGCTGGCGTTTTTGCCGCCGATTATTAATCCGCCGCGAATGAGCTTGTTTTCCCTTCCAAAGTCAGATACAAGCTGTTTGATAGCTCCGCCTGAAAAAGGAATGTGTCCTTGAGTCCACTTATTAAACCTTCTCCAATAATCGGTGTACTCTTTATTGTCAATGCGGTAAATAAGCGAAAGATAAGGGCTGTAGTAAATAGGATAGCTGACTGCACGGAGCCCTGTTTTCATAAATGGAGCAGGAATAATACCGAGTGCGTCGAATAAAGGATCTAAATCGGCTTCTCCATTTGCCAGTCCTTTTGTAATTTCATCAAAAACTTTGTACTGATGAAAATCGATAGGGGCAACATTAAGAATTAAATTTCGGATTGGATCATCGGTCATTGCTGCATAAATGGCTGCAATGGTTCCCCCAAGACAGTAGCCGATGACCGTTAATTCGCTGGCTTGTGAATGCCTCAATGTTCTTCTTGCTGCTTCCTGGACATAGTGTAAAACATACGATTCAATCGTTAAATCTTTATCCTCATAGCCTGGAACACCGAAATCCAGCAAATACACATCATAGCCTTCGTTAACAAATGCTTCTATCATGCTGTATCCAGGAGCCAAATCCAATATAAATGCTTTATTTACTAGAGAATAGATTAAAAATAATGGCACGGAGGACTTTTTTTCAGGGGCAGGATAATACCATAAAGTAGCCTTGTTCTTTTTCCAGACGGCTGTTTTTTCCGTTAATCCGACTGGAGGTTCAGGAGTTTGAAAAAGTAAAGTGCATTTTTTTACCTGTTCATAGATGGCTTCAAAAGGAGTCATGAGTTGGGAGAATCCTTTACAGCGGTTTCCTCAAAGCCGAAAGCATGCTTCATTAAAGTGGCTCTCAGCAATTCTTTTTGAGTGCGGCCTCTTTCAGCAGAATGCTGAAGCTGTTTCAACGGGGCAGGAAGTCCAGGGGCGGGAGGAGAAGGGAGGCTGACTGGAGCCGGATTCTGGCTGGCGATCTGGTATAGATAGCCTTCAATTTGATCCAGTTTTTCTTCAATTTGAATGGAGAGATTCGCTAAGCTGACAAAATCCCGCTTCGTAGGAAAATTTAATGGGACTGACAGGAATTCTGTAATTTCCTGACTTTGTTCAAATGCTCTTTTGATAAAAGGAGCAGCAAAAGCAGCGAGATTTAAAAGTTCCTCCCTATTAAGCTGAATTTGAATCGTGTTGTTTAAGCTTCTTTCAAGCTCAGTACCTCTCTTTTTTATCAATGCCAATGCTTCTTGAGGATTAATCTCCACAGCAATATGTTCCTTTCCATCATTTTTTAGTTTCCCGGCTGCCAGCTTTTCCTGCAAGACTAGGATTGCTTTCTCTCGATAAAAGAGCTTTCCTGCAGAAGTCTTGCAGCAATAAGCCATGTATCAATCGGCTCAATAAGGGGCTTGCGGGAAACGCAGCAACTCTGTTTGCAAATCACATTACAGTATAAGTTTGTTTCTGCTAAATGTGATTAAAATGATAGATAAGCCTGTACATGATAGAAACACATAGACAATGATAAAAGTTGTAGGTATAAATAACTATTTTTAGGGTGTCCAGTAAAAAAATCTGCATATTTGACGATATCATAGTCATAAAGAATTAGCTTCTGTTCGTTATTATCAGCCAGAAAGGGTGAAAAACATGTCATTTATGGAAATGTTCCGTGCAGCCTTTATGTGGGCTCATATAGGAGTGCTTGCCGTGGGCTGCACGTTTATCTATTATCATGTGTACAAGAATCGCAAAAAAAGCAAAGCTTAAAGACTTTTGTATAGCTTCGTAAATAATTCGTTTAAGTATTGATCTTTAACCGATGTTTTGCCGGTAAATAATTTTTTCTCAATTAAGGTAACAAGTTCGATGCAAGAACGGGTTTCCAGCTCGTTCATATAGAGATGTCTCGCTTTGTTAATGGCAAACAGCCTGCTTGAATCACTCAGGATGGAGAGCAGTTCGTCTTCAAAGGGACGGTGAGGCACAATGGTTTGAGCCAGTCCTCTATTTAACAAATAATCAAGATTCACTTCTTCCTGTCCGGGAAGAACAGAATGAATAAAAATCAGCAGCTTTTTTCTGATTGCTTCACTAATCGTAGCACCGCCCGGTTTTGTCACAATGGCATCTGCCCAGCTGTAAAGGTGATTCATTTGTTCAGCTGACGATATATAAGGCAGTGCAGTTACGTGAGGAGAATGTAAATTTTTCACTTTTTCGAAAAGACGGCGGTTTGAACCGCAAAGGACTTTATATTCTACAAGACCGCTCGCAGAGGTGTTCAGCAGGGAAGAAAGGTTTTCCCCGAGCCCCAGACTTCCCCCGGATAAAAGGACATGGATTTTATCATCGCTGCGGCGATCCATTCTCCGTTTGCTAAAGCGGTCATCGGCAAGAATTCCTGAAACAATCACTTTGTTCTCGGCAATCCCCTTGCTGAGCAATTCGCTTTTAACATCCTGACTTGGCACACAATGCAGGTCCACCTGCTCCATTCCCCAAAGCCCATTAATAAAAAAATCCGTATATAAATTTAAGACAGGTACATGGCATACTCCGTATCTTTTAAGCTTATCGACTAAAAAAGAAGGGAAGCTATGCGTGCATACAATTAAATCAGGCTGTTTTACTTCAATGAGCTGTTCCATTTTTTCGAGAAAGACAGCTTCATAAGCAGATTGAATCATATCTGACTTTTTGCTGAAAAATAGATGATAGAAGGAACTGTATGCTTTTGGGAACTTCCTGATCCAAGTTAAGTAGGCATTCGATACAAATTTTTCAAGTCCGGAATGAACGTAGCTTAGAAAATCCACTTTTTCGCATGTTATCTCTGGATCATGCTTTTGGAAGGCTTCCACTAATGCATTAGCGCTCCTATGATGTCCGGATTCCATTTTAAATAGCGGCAAGACCAATATTCTTTTCATTTTAATGCCTCCTTATTTATCCTCGATTAATCCCGAAGCATCTTTGGCAGCGGTTTGGAAAGTGATTTGAACACAGGCACAATTGAAGCAGCCAGTCCAATCAAAATCGCAGCGAACAGCCAGGCAAGCATTCCGTTCAGGTATAGTCCGCCTTCCAGTGGAAATCCGAGCAGAGCCACTCCGATTTTCTCTAATAAAAAGCGGCTTAACGGAATGGAAAGAAAAGCAGATAAACTCCAGCTGATAATGGCCGTAAGGATGCTTTCTCCGGCAAATAAGCGGATGATCTTACCTGATGATCCCCCTAAAGCTCTTATGATACCGATCTCCTTCTGTCTTTCATAAACATTGATGCTGGCTGCCGTCATTAAATTGATGATTCCCAGAAGAGTAAATAGAATTCCTGCAGCAAGAATAGCCGAAACCATTAGGCCGATGACTTGCTTAGGACGCTCCTTCATCTCTTCAATGGTTTCATAGCTTTCAATAGCAGCGCCTTGCTCCGTTAGATGTTTTTCAAGCTGTGCTGAAATCGCCGTGCTGTTTGTGCCGGTTTTTGTTTGAACGGCCATTCTGTTAGCCGTATTTGTATGGAGCCAGTTTTGATAATCGGTTTCGCTTATATAGGCGGCAGGGCCTTTCAGCTGACTGCCGGTTACACCTTCAATCGTAAAGATTTTTTTGTCCTTTCCTATTTGCAGCTCCGCTTGTGTTCCTATTTTTGGATTTCCTAGCATGGTGCGCAAGTCTTCATTAATGACAATGGACGGAACACCGCCCTTCTTCAGCCATTGTCCATCGTTCATCCTGGGTCTGATCAGCGTGGACTCTTCGGGAAGAGCTGTCAGCAGGGCATTGGTTTTTGTTTCATCCCGCGCAATTTCAGTGTTGCGGACTGTCCAGCCTTCAGCCTCGCTCACACGGCTGTTGTTCTTGAAAAGATCAGTCAATTCAGATTTAGACAGCGTGCTTTTAATGGACCATTCCTGATCGTAATTCCAAAACTGATTCATCTGCTGAAGCTGATGAGCCATCGTTTGATTCAGAGACAGACAGGAGATGATGACGGCTCCCCCAAATGAAAGCATCACAATGTTGGAGAGCAGCTGTCCTTTTTTAGATAGCACATGTCTCCGGGAGAGAGTGCTTAACGAGAAGCGGCCGGCCCTTTTCTTTTCTTTTTTGGACGGGAAGGAGTGAGGCACATTTCTCAGAGAATCGGTAAGCGGTTTTTTCAGGACTTTCTGAATAGGGATAAGCGCACCCAGATAGGGAATCGCAAAAGACAGGATAAGCAGCATGAATAAAGCGGCAGGATGGATACTCTCAGAGTGGCCGCCTATGTTCAGTTCCTGCACTAAGTATCGGACCGCCCACAGACTGCCATAGTAGCTTGCAGCCGCAGAACAAACGAATGAAATCGCTCCAATGATCCCTAAATAAATAAAATATTGCTTCCAGATAAAGGAGATGGGGGCCCCGACTGTACGCTGAATGCCCAGCTCTTTTACATGCTCCGCAATTACCCGGTGGAATAAGTGCGAAACCAGGATAAAACCAAGGATTAATGAAAAAAAACCGAAGCAGATAAGAACCGTTAAGATGGCCGATACGAGTGTGTCCCGTATATAGAAGGTCTCTTCGGAAGATTCAGTGCGGTAAGAGGTAATACCGGAAGATTTCAAGATCTTGCCGATTTTGCTGATCAGCTTGTCTTTCTCCGATTTGCTCGTACCTTCTTCAAATGCAACCTGGATTTGAGAGTAAGAGAGAGGCACCCCGATATTTTTTAAGGCATCCGGAGATAAATAAAGATAGCCTGTTCCGCTGAACGAGGCGGGAATTCGGGAAGGGTCTTCCACTGTGCCTGTGAGCCTGATTGATTTTGGTTTCTTTCCGGGAATCAGCAGCTCAGTATCCTGCCCGTCTTTCCATTCAAAAAGCTTCTTTGTAGAGACCTCGGAATAGACGCCTGACTGACCGCTATGACTTTTATGGATTTGGATCGTTCCGATTTGCCCGTTTTTTTTTTCCGGTAATCCGACAATTTCAATGTTTTTATATCCATTCTTTGTTTTTGCCCTGGCACGGAGGGAAATTCCCGGCTCCGCTTCCCGAACTCCTTCGAGCCTGGTGAGATTGACCGGGAATGAATGAAATGAATTGGTGTAGAATGTAGCATCAGGAATGTTTGACTCCTTCATACTTTCTGTTAATGCTGCTTCAAACTGAAGCTTCGTATGTACTAAGATTCCCGCTATGGACAGGGAGATTATAATTGATAACAGAATTAAGAGTGTCTTTGTCTTCTGCCTTTTCAGATCCCGGAGCGGCTTTTTCATGAATAAAGGCATCATATGAGCTGTGCTCCATGTACGTCTGCCGAATCGGATCTCTCATCTGATGCGTATCCGTCTTTTACATGAATAATCCGGTCCGTCCGTTTGGCTAGCTCCAGATCATGTGTCACCATGACAATCGTTTTGCCATCCTGAAGGAGATTAGAAAACAAGTTCATAACGATTTCGGCATTTTCTGTATCAAGATTTCCTGTAGGCTCATCAGCAAATAGGACAGGAGGATCGTTCGCGATGGCTCTTGCAATGGCAGCGCGCTGTTTTTCCCCGCCGGATACATAATCAGGGAACATATTGGCTTTATCTGAAAGACCGACAGAATATAAAAGTTCGAGTGCCCGATGTTTTTTATTTCTTTTAAAAGGGGAAAACTCCATTGGGAGCATCACATTTTCTAAAAGGGTCAAACTTGGAAGCAGGTGAAATGATTGAAATACAATTCCGATCTCCCTGTTTCTCCATTTCGCCAGCTTTGTTTTTGAGAGGCTGGTAATCTCGGTGCCGTTTATAAGGATTTTTCCTTTAAAAGGCTTGTCGATCCCGCACAGCAAATTCAGCAGCGTGGACTTCCCGCTTCCGGATTTACCGGTTATGGCTGCGAATTCATTCGATTGAATCTGGATGTTTACTTTCTTTAGTGCATGATGCCATTCGTTCCCATTAGCGAAAACTTTTTCAATCTCTACGGTTTCAATCATTCCTGCACCCCTCAAGCGATTCTGGCGTTTCATCTTATTAATGTTCAGACCTCCATACCATTAAATATCACGAGTCATTAAGATTAGCAACTTCATACATACCCCCTTAAACGTTCTATGAAGTGATCATTGCGTAAATATTCATAGGAAAACAGCGTGAAAAAAAAGCCTTTCTGGGATTTTATAGTAAAAGAGGCCATCGGTTATATGAAATCCTTCTCATCACTTCTGTAGATTTTTGTTGAAATATGTCGAAATAGGTTTATTTTTTTAGAACTGTTTCCTCATTTTTCTTAACATTTCCGCATTTTTCTGCAAATTTCTGAAATATTCTCTGTTTTATAAAAAAATGAAAAAAATCTTCACTATTTTTATTACAAAATTGTTACAAAGATTTCGACCTCTAATTGGTTTAATCCTATATATCAAATACAGCTTTCCTCAAACCCTTTGTTTAACAAGGGTTTTTATTGTTACATAAATATTACAAAGTGAAGAAATCTCAAAAAACAGTTAGAGAACGCTTACATCCTTGAAATCACCATGTTTCTCGCTTGTTACGGAAAAGAGGATGAATTTTGTCACGGGCATAACGGCAGATTGAATGGTTTTGAAAAATTCCTTACGCTGAACGAGATGAAAGTTCGGCTGCAAAAGCATTCCGGCATGATGCAGCAGAGCCAAAATCAATTTGAGAGGAGAACGAGTATGGCTAAAGTTGAACAGGATCTGTCTGCGGTGAGAGAGTCGCAGGAAATGAACACACAAAAGAAATTATCCACGAGGGAAAAAACCTTCGTTATTTCTTTGTTTGTGATCACAGTAGCTGCCCTTTTCTATGTGAACTGGACTGCATCTGACAAATTGAATTTAACAATCGGTCTATATGGTTCTGTAATGATTGCCTACCTATTAGGGAAAATGCTTCTTTCCTTCAAATATCAGGAAGTCATGATGGATCCGCCTGACTTAAAAGTATCAGTTGTTATACCATCCTATAACGAAGCGCCTGACGCTGTACTTGGTACGATTGAAAGTATTTTAAAGCAGGACTACCCGGTTCACGAAATCTTCGTCATTGATGATGGCAGTAAAGATGTTTCTGCTTATGAAGCTACATTGAAGCTAAAAGAAAACCTGATGGCCGGCATTGGTGAAACAGCTGCTGAATTAGCCAGAGGGAATTATAAGATGCCAAACCTGATTGTTCACCGCCTTCCTCAAAATAAAGGGAAGCGCCATGCACAAATATGGGCTTTTGAAAGAGCAACTGGGGATGTATACATAACAGTTGATTCAGACTGTACGGTATTCCCGAATGCTGTCCGCGAATTGCTCAAACCGTTTAATAACCCTGAAGTATCGGCAACAACTGGTCACGTAAATATCCGAAACCGCACTGATAATGTTCTTACCCGTCTTATTGATATGCGCTATGACAATGCCTTCCGTGTAGAGCGTGCTGCTCACTCGGTTACGAATAACGTTTTAGTCTGCAGCGGACCGCTTAGTGCCTACCGCCGCGAAGTCGTAATGAAAAACCTTGATCATTATGGAAACCAGATGTTCCTTGGCCAGCAGGTTCAGCTTGGAGATGACCGCTGTCTGACAAACTATGCAATCCGTGAAGGAAAGACTCTTTATCAATCGACTGCACGCTGTATTACAGATGCTCCAACTTCTTTGCGCACACTTCTTAAGCAGCAATCACGCTGGAACAAGTCATTCTTCCGCGAAAGTCTTGTTGCGCTGAAAATTGGTTTTACGAAGCCAAATGTTTTCGTTTGGGTCATGCTTGAAATGTTCCTTTGGATTGCATTTGGTATTTCACTGATTCTTGCTATCTACTTTACGTCTACGACAATGGGCTGGATCATGCTCATTTATTACCTGGCTTACGTGATTATCTCGGCTTATGCCCGTAACGTGTTTTACGCCTACAAGAGGCCGTTTACATTCCTGCTCGCACCGTTGTATGGTTTGCTGTTCCTAATCCTGCTTTGCCCGCTTCGCTTCTGGGCGCTTTTGACAATCCGCTCAACTGCTTGGGGTACACGCGGATAAGAAGCTGTGTTAGAGAGATGAATTTTATGTGAATGGAGAGGTTTTAATGAAAGTACGTAAAGCGATTATTCCTGCAGCCGGTTTAGGCACCCGTTTTCTTCCAGCTACAAAAGCGCAGCCGAAGGAAATGCTGCCGATCGTCGATAAGCCTACAATTCAATACATTGTAGAGGAAGCGATTAAATCAGGGATTGAAGATATTCTCGTCATCAGCGGACGCGGCAAGCGTGCGATTGAGGATCATTTCGATAAGTCCTATGAGCTGGAGGAAACGCTCTACAAAAAAGGCAAGTTTGAAAGGCTGGAGGAAATTCAGTCCATCTCAAATATGGCAAACATTCATTATGTGCGCCAAAAAGAGCCGCGCGGATTGGGTCATGCGATTCATTGTGCGGAAAGCTTTATTGGAAATGAACCTTTTGCCGTTTTGCTTGGCGACGACATCGTTAAATCAGAAACTCCATGCTTAAAGCAGCTTATTGATGTGTACGACAAATATGAATCCTCTGTACTCGGTGTTCAGGAAGTAGAGCATAAAGATGTATCCAAATACGGAATTATTGCTCCGCTTGAAAATAAAACACTAGAAAATGATGTTCTATCTCTGGCATCTGTAGTGGAAAAGCCTGCAATTGAGCAAGCTCCTTCTAACTATGCAATTATGGGCCGGTACATCCTGACACCTGAGATCTTCAGCATTCTGGAAACACTGCCTCCTGGTTCCGGCAACGAAATCCAGCTGACAGACGCCATCAAAATTCTGAATGAATCACAAACCGTACTAGCTTATAATTTTGCAGGCAAACGATACGATGTTGGCGACAAATTCGGTTTTGTCAAAGCAACCATCGACTTTGCTCTTGAACGCGAAGATCTTGGAATTCATGTCCACGAATATTTAAGCAGCCTTGTAAAAGAGAAAGAGATCATCCTATCGTAAGCGTGCCAAAGGATCCCAGCTGTATCCGCAGCTGGGAAAAGCACGTCTTGCTGTTAAGTTTAAGAGGAGGAATATTCATGAATATTGCCATTATCGGAACTGGTTATGTAGGTCTTGTTACGGGAGTTTGTCTTTCAGAAATCGGGCATGACGTCACGTGCCTGGATATAAACTCTGAAAAAGTCGAAATGCTTCAAAAAGGAATTTCCCCTATTTATGAACCGGGACTTGAAGAATTAATGCTGAAAAACATTGAGGCTGGCCGTCTGAAATTTACAGACAGCCATATCCTTGGCCTTAAAGACAAAGATGTTGTTTATATCGCTGTAGGCACCCCGCAGTCCGAAGACGGTTCTGCCAACCTTTCCTATATTTATAAAGCAGCAAGAGATATCGGCCAAAACATTACACGTGATGTGACGGTCGTAACGAAAAGTACAGTTCCGCTCGGAACCAACTACAAAGTGCGCGAATTGGTCATGGCCAACCTTCAGGACAATTACCTGGTGGAAGCTGTTTCGAATCCTGAATTCCTGAGAGAAGGTGCGGCAATCCATGATTCTTTCAATGGCGACCGTATTGTAATCGGGGCGGATGACGCGGAAGCCGCTAATATCATTGAAGAAATCAACAAGCCATTTGGTCTTCCTATTCTAAAAACAAGCATCAGCAGTGCAGAAATGATTAAGTACGCTGCCAATGCTTTTCTGGCTACAAAAATTTCCTTTATCAATGAAATTGCCAACCTTTCTGAAAAAGTGGGCGCGGATGTAAATGAAGTGGCAAACGGTATGGGAATGGATGCACGGATCGGAAGCAAATTCCTTAATGCCGGAATCGGATACGGGGGTTCTTGCTTCCCGAAAGATACGCATGCCCTTGTGAAAATATCCCAGGATCACGGCCATGACTTCCACCTTCTGAAATCCGTTATCCAAATCAATGACAGCCAAAAAACACTTTTGGTTAAAAAGGCTAAAGAACGCTTAGGATCTCTCGAAGGAAAGCGCATTGCTTTGCTCGGTCTTGCATTCAAGCCTGAAACGGACGACATGCGTGAAGCCGCTTCAATCGTTGTTTCCCGGCAGCTGGTTGAAGAGGGTGCCGAAGTCATCGGATATGATCCGATAGCTGCGGAAAATGCAAAAACCATTCTTCCTGAAGAAGTACAATACGCCGAACAAATTGAAGATGCGATTAAAGAAGCGGATGCAGTCTTTATATTGACAGACTGGAAAGAAATTGTAGAAAAAGCTCTTCTGATGTCTGGACTGTTTATGGAAAATCCAATCGTATTTGACGGCCGCAACTGCTATTCAGCCGAGGAAGCACAGAAGCTTCACGTTGAGTACATTTCAATCGGACGCGACTCAGTCCTTCCTACAGGTGAAAAAGAGCAGGAATCCATTCTTGCTGCTTCCTTTTAATCCATAGATTTTACACTTACAGCTTAGGGTCGGCATCCATGTAAACCAAATTCGAGAGGGTGCTATGAAAATGAAGAAAATCGCTTCAGCAGTATTGGCGGCAGCACTTGCAGTCAACGTGGCAGGTCAAGCATCTGCAGCGGAGGTTAAGCTTCCGCAGGGAACCATCGAGCAAGTGAAGAAGATTGACGTGAATTCCCTGTGGAAAACAGTCGATACTTTCAAAGGGACAGTACAGCTTAAAGATGCAAAGTACAAAGTTGATTACAAAGAAGAAAAAGGCATTGTGAAAGTTACCATTCAAAAGGAATCAGGGAATAAAACCATTGAAGTAACCGGTGAAGAAGCTAGTAAAAAAGTCATTGATTTTGTGAAAAATCTGGACCTTTCTATGAATCTTAGCAAAGAAGAAGTGATTAAACGTCTGTCTGATGCACTGGGAGTTAAGCCTGGTGACGTCCAGAGAGCCAATGCTTCTGTAGGATTCAGCAATTTGGCTGCTGTAGATTTCTCTTTCAAGAAAGGGGAAAAATCTGCAGTGATCAATCCTTACAACATCAGCAAGCTTTATATGAAAGTAGAAGATAAAAACGGCTACTACTATCATGTAACGTACCTTGCTCATGGTGACAGCATCAAAGCAGTCATTCAAAAGAAAACGGCTGAAGGCACAAAGGAATACAAAGGCATCTATGCTTTGCTTGAAGCTCTTAAAATCAAGGACAGAATTATTCCCGGTAAAGATGTGACGTGGAACGGATACCTGGATCAGCTCTCTAAAGCTCTTGGTATAAAAGTTACGGACATCACGAAAGTGGAAGTACAGTCTCAATTTGAAAACAATACAAAAGCAGATATTCATTTTGAAAGATAAAGTTGATAAGCCGTCCCGATTGGGGCGGTTTTTTTCATGGTCGGGCTATGACAAGCATGCCATTATCCGGCTAATAACCGGGTAAATCCCATACGTCACCCGAGCCTGGTCCCATGAAGACAGAAGCCATTATTCCTTCGGGGGGAGCAGTGGTACAGGCAGGCATCCGGTTTTTTGTCCGGCACGATGCGATCGTTTAAAACATGGAGCTTTACCGGTATTCGGCAAAAAGCATAATAGGAACGGGGGTAAGGGATTATCTGATTGGCAGCCTACTCGAAGGGTTGAGAACGCTTTTATAAGGGTAATACCCAAAATAATACAAAAGGAGGCGGTAAGGATGGTCAATACATTCAACGAGTCAGCGATTGCAACGTATCTGAAGACAACGGGAGAGGAATTATGCGGGCAGCTTGGCGCACAAGATCTCAGTGAAAATGAGAGAGCGAGACTAGAAGGGAAAATTGAGGCATACAAACAAATGATGGAACGCTTTGAACTTGGAGACCTTGAATGTGAGCACATAAAGAAGTCCTTACGGAAACAGGAGGACAGTCACCAGGTAACTCCATGATTTTTAAAGAACAACCATTAATTCAGGAATAAAAAAACCTGCTGATCAACCGTCAGCAGGTTCGCACATCTACCTCTATATTCTGCAGGACTTGCCGTACGCGAGTCAATCCTTCTACTATTCCCTTTTATACAATCTGTCTGCCCTGTTCAGAAAGGGCAAAATAAATTCCATGCTGAAGTGTGCTGAAACAATTGAATGCCGATAAGTTGTAGTCTGAATTTGCTATCGAAATCGCAAACTCAGGCGAGATTCCAACAAGAATGGTTTTTGTGCCAATCAATGAAGCTGACGTCGCAAGCCGGTCAATAAACTCTACCGTTCCTTTTGTGACGTCTTCGCTCATGGCGGTTAAATCCAGCACCATATACTGCGCTTTTTGCTGTGGAAGACTTAAAAGAGTCCGCTGGACAAGGTCGAAAGATCTCTGTTCATCATATTTTCCAATGAGGGGAACGACCACAATCCCTTCAAGAACCGGAATAATCGGTGAAGAAATTTCCCTGATTAATCCGTTAAGATCACGGGTCCGTTCTTCTACAAGATGTTCAAGTTTGCGGATCTGTTCAGATTGTTCCAGGCGAGCGAGTTCATGGATATTTTGCTGGACTGTCATTTCGGAAGGGAAATATTCAAATTCGCAGTAAATGTCTCCTTCAATCTGGCTTTTCAGCACTTTATACCAAATATTCACACCGAATAATCCGGTCAGGATGCCTGCGAAATGACCTGGAGTAAAGGTGCCTCGGAGAGATTTTTTCTGAGCTTTATTAATTTTATATTCCCAGCTGTCTTTCACTTGGATAATCGCTGTTTTTCTAGCATGATTCACTTGGGATATCTCCATCTTCCCCCATCCTGCAGAGGCATAAGTATTGGGAAGAACAGCAGCTACTTCATTTAAAGTGAGGTTTTGGGATTTGAAATAATCCCCTACAACTAAACCTTGCCGGAACCCCGCAGTTTCAAGAACGACGGCTGCGGCTTTATCACCGGAAATTTCTTCAATTGTGTCAAAGAAAATTTTCATAGCAGAATCTATCCAAAAAAGAACGGCGTCGTCCCTTTCATATTTAAACGTTCCCTGATCAAGATCCCAGTTGAATTCCAGGCCTCCAACCATGATCGAAGTATCTGTAAAGACTTTCATTTCGTTTTCCATGGTACACAACCTTTCCATTCAAACCCTGTTTCTATCATACTACATAATTCTGTCATTTGGCTGTAAAAAGATGCGAGCGAGAGGGGTGGGCAGATGAAAACGAACGTGCTGGTGATAGGAGGAGGAGTAGGCGGACTTACCGTGGCGCTAAAGCTTGCAAAATGCGGCATTCATGTAACTGTTGCAGAGCAGGCAAAAAGCGGTACCCATATGTATAAGGGAGAGCTGCTGCAGCCTAAAAGTCTGGAGATTTTTCACACCATCGGATTGCTTGATGCGGTGGAAGAGAAGGGACATCGCATTCACTGCATTGATATTCAGGAAATGAAACAAAAAAATCGCTCCTATCATGAAGTGGGAAGAGCGAGTATGAACTATAGAATGATCAACAGCCCGTTTGCCTACTCGCTCATGATTCCGCATGAAATGCTGAAAAACATTCTGTTAAAGGAAGCTTCTGAATTCCCTGATTTTCATTATCTGCAGCCCGCAAAGTTCAAAGAATTCAGGGGAGGGAAGGCAATTGTCAGCTTTGATGGAGAAGAGCTGGAAATTACAGCGGATTATATAATTGGAGCAGAAGGCAGAAAGTCCAAAACGAGAGATTCCATGAATTCTGTGATTAAAGAAAAAAAATACGATCACCACTTTCTAACCGTTTCTTTCGGCCGCCCTGAACACATGACGGAAGGAAAAATGATTTCTGCTCCCCATACATTTTTAGGGCTGTTTCCGCTGCCGGATAATCGGGTCCGAACCGTATATCTTATTCCTGCAGGCAGCTATAAACAGATAAAGGATAAAGGGATTTCCTATTTTCATGAATGCTATAAAGAGCTTTGTCCTGAGCTTGAAGGATATGTCGAAGAAATCAAAAGCTTTAGGGAAATCCAGCTCATGATTCCAGTCAGGTATCACGCAAGCCGGTATATTGACGGCAATAAAGCACTTGTCGGGGATGCAGCCCACAGTGTGCACCCTATGGCAGGAGAAGGAATGAACCTTGCTATTCAAGATGGCGATATTTTGGGAGAGCTGCTTTGCTGGATGTTCACAAATGGAAAGAACTCTCCTGATTCTCTGCGCTGGTATGAAAAGGTTAGAAAGCCCAGGACGCGCTCGGTTCTGAATCTGAGTCATCTTTCAGCCTTAACCTATTCCCGTCCAATCGCGTATTTTCCCTCTTTTCGAAAAAAGGGAATCATCCAGACGACTAGCGATGATTGGCTTCATACAAAGCAGATGCTGAATGTTTCGGGGTTGGGCCTATGGAAAGAGTCCTTATATGACAGGCTCGTTCAAATCGGTTTCCTGCCGGTTCGCAAAGCATCCAGCCTTAAACATTTGCAGAGGGAATTTATGTTCACAAGAGCTTTAGATTATCCGTGGAATTCGGAAGGAGGGAAAAGTGGTGCTGAATGAATATGTCAGAGTGTTTAAAGCCAGAGGATGGATGAAAAAAAACCTTCCGTTTCTCTACACGTGGCATGCTTATGTAGGATATGAGCTAGATTTGTATGAAACCTTCCGAAAGCCTAAGACCATTACAGAGGTAGCGCTTCAGCATTCCCTCAAAAAAGACCTTCTTGAGAGATGGATAGAGGTGGGACTTTCCATTCATTATATGAAAAAAGCGTCCAAAGGCAGATTTCGTACCTCCCGGAGCTTTATGCTTCCATCCAGCAAGAAAAATCCGAATTCAACAGGCGCGATTATAAAAGAAATGATGGAGCTCCATATCCCGGCATTGCTCAGCTATCCGGCAATCATGACAACTGAAAACAAGCAAACCTTTGATCATGAGCAGCATGGAGAAGTGGTGGCGCAAACCTCATCCATTCTTGAGCAAGTGGCTTATCCTGTCATTCACCATCTCGTAAAAAAAACCGCGGCAAAAAGTGTTCTGGATATTGGCTGCGGTCATGGCGGCTATTTAAAAAGACTGGCAAAAGACTTTCCGGAACTTGATTTAACAGGAATTGAATTAAACGAAGGAGTAGCGAGCGAAGCAAGGATGAGATGCCGCGAATACCCGGAATTGAAAATTGAATGCCGGGATGCATTTGAATGGGAACATCCGGCAAGCACGGATCTTGTTTTAATCAATAATCTCCTTCACTATGTGCCCCTGGAAAGGCGCGGAGAACTGATGAAAAAAGCGGCCTCCTGGCTCGGGCCAGGAGGGGGAATGGCCATTATCACTCCTATGCGCCATCCCAAGTATGGGAAACAATTTTCGAGTGTGTTTAACAGCTTTTTCTCAGCGTTTGATAATCTTCATCCGATCCCAGCCGAGAGAGAACTGCGGGCCTCGGCCGGGGAAGCGGGTCTGAAAATATGTGCCATCCGCCCGGTGGTAAAGGAAGGAGGATGGTTCGCTGTTCATCTCAAAAAGTAGTACAATCAGATTCGAAATCATATGAAATTTTGAGGTGAACGAATTGAGAGTTCGAATTGCGCATAAGGAACTGCCAAATGGTATTGAAGCAAAACAGGCTTCGAACGAAGATAAATCCGTGATCGCCCATTTACTGAAAGAAACGGCCCAGTGGCTCCACTCAAAGGGTTCGTCTCAATGGAACGAACTCATCACGGATGGGGAATTGAGAGGGTTATCCGGTTCAATAAACCGGGGTGAGGTATTTTTATTTGCTGAAAATGGAGAGATCGCCGGTATGGTCATGCTTTTGACTGAAGCAGGGGATTGGGATAAAAGCTTATGGGGAGATACGGATGCTGAATCTGTATATTTGCATAAACTTATTACAGCGAGGAGTTTTAAAGGGACCGGACTCGGAAAGGAAATTCTTTTGTGGGCGGAGAAAGGAATTGAATTTGAAGGAAAAAAACAGATTCGTCTTGATTGCATCGGAACGAATGCAGCACTGAATCAATTCTATCTGGCAGCCGGTTATGAATATAAAGGAACTTTAAATGGTTTCTGCAAATACGAGAAGCCTTTAACACAAAGCTGAATGCGAATGCATTCAGCTTTTATTATTGCAGGGCCTATTCTTATTGGTTTGAGTCCCATTTTTATAGATGTGTGACAAAAGACACCTCTCGCCGGATAACATCAGGACATACGATTCACCAAGAAGAAGAGATGTAAACGGTCTTTCTCTCATTATTTATTATTGGAAGCCCTTACATTAATAACTGCACATTTCGTACCGTTCGGCAATTTTTACATTCCTTTACAATGTGATAAATGATCTAGGGATATCCTTTAACTTTCAATGAGGAAAAAATATGGAAATGAGTCTTGCTGAGAGATTTTCTGCCAAAATCCTGTTAAAGCAAGGATAGGACAAAACCCTTCTGAACGGCTTTTTATATTAATGTTGGAAAAGTCTAAATATATGAGCCGTTACACACTGCTTTGTAACATATGTAAAATAAGGACTTCGAACTTTTATCATCTATTATTCTGCGCGGTAAATCCATAAAGTAGACATGGGTTTAACATACACGCTGATGAAAACGAATAGAGGAGATGAGGTTACGTGTGGGTCATTTTCGCTGCTGCTGTTTTTGTGCTGCTGCTGGGCATCATTGAAAAGCGGCGCCACCAAAAGCGGCTCGATTCCATTCCGGTTCGGATTAATATTAACGGAATCCGGGGGAAATCAACCGTTACAAGACTTATATATGGTGTGGTAAAGGAAGCCGGATATAAAACAGTCGGAAAAACAACAGGTACGGATGCAAGGATGATGTACTGGAATACAAAAGAAGAAAAACCGATTGTGAGACGGCCGGAGGGTCCGAATATCGGTGAGCAAAGACGTGTGATCCAAGAGGTAGCTGAATTGAAGGCGAATGCGCTTGTGAGTGAATGCATGGCCGTAAATCCTGATTATCAAATTATCTTTCAGGAGGACATGCTTCAGGCGAATATTGGAATTATTGTGAATGTACTAGAGGACCACATGGACGTAATGGGTCCGACTCTGGATGAGGTGGCAGAGGCCTTTGTTGCCACAATTCCTCATAATGGCCATGTGATTGTCAATGAAAGTCCTTATATCGACTATTACCGAAAAGAAGCAGAAAAACGCAATTCAACTTTGATTGTTTGTGATAATACTAGAATTTCCGAGCAGTTTCTTAAGAGCTTTGAATACATGGTCTTTCCGGATAATGCATCGCTTGCATTAGCCGTTGCAGACGCATTGGGAATCGATGAGAAGACAGCCTTTCGCGGTATGCTGAATGCTCCTCCGGATCCAGGTGCCATGAAAATTCTTCCGCTCGCTGATGCAGGGAACCCTGGCTACTTTGTAAATGGATTTGCAGCAAATGATGCTGCTTCCACAATTAATATATGGAAAAGGGTAGAGGACCTCGGATACCCAACCAGTAATGCGGTGGTGATTATGAACTGCCGTCATGACCGGGTAGACCGGACCATTCAATTCGCAAATGATGTGCTTCCGTACATCCCTGCCGGAGATGTCGTGATCATAGGAGATACAACACAGCCAATTGTTGATTCATATGAAGCTGGAAACATTCCTGCCGGCAATTTTCACAATCTGGAAGGGTATTCAACCGAAGAAATATTGGCTGTTCTTGAGCCAATGATGAGCGGCCGGGCCATTTATGGCGTAGGCAACATCCATGGTGCTGCTACACCGTTGATTGAAAGACTGGAAGACTATAAAATTAAGCAATTTGTCAGTTAGGAGGAAGAGTCATTGTTCGGATCTGATTTATACATAGCCCTGGTACTGGGAGTCTTGCTAAGCCTGCTGTTTACGGAAAAAACCGGGGTCATACCTGCCGGGCTGATTGTTCCGGGGTACTTGGCACTGGTATTTGACCAGCCTGTATTCCTGGCAGTGGTTTTCTTTATCAGTTTGCTTACATACTTAATCGTCACATTCGGAATATCGAAGCTGGTCATTCTTTATGGGAGAAGAAAGTTTGCCGCCATGCTTACCGTAGGAATCCTGCTGAAACTGGCATTTGATTTCGCTTACCCCATCCTTCCATTTGAAATTTTTGAATTCAGGGGGATTGGAATCATCGTTCCCGGTTTGATTGCCAATACGATGCAAAAGCAGGGGCTGGCGCTTACGATCGGGAGTACCCTTTTGCTGAGCGGAGCTACCTTCCTGCTGATGACGCTTTACTATATTTTCTAAGGGGAGGAGAAAAACGTGAGCCATCCAAATGGAAAAGAGCTTAATTTCGAAGAGAAGCTCTTGCGTTTTATTAAAAGAAACCGGCGGAATTCAAAAACTCACGCAGTAATTGGATTAATTGCCACAGCTGGAATTATGTTCGGTTTCTCCTTTGCTGAAAGACCTCCGGCCCCAGCCGTTACCCAGTATAAAAATGAAGTGTTTACAGCTTCCTTCATGGGAGACGTAATGATGGGCCGGGATGTTGAAAAAGTAACCGATATTAAGGGACAGGATTACTTATTTCAGCATGTAAAACCGCTACTTCAAAACTCTGACTATATAACAGCCAATTTTGATCAGCCGATTACTCTGGACGAAGACGCGCCAAAGAACGAATCGAAAAGCATTCAGCTGAGGACGGATAAACAATCAGCCAAGACTCTTCAAAATCTCAACTTTTCATCTGTCAGTCTCGCCAATACCCATGCGATGGATTATAACGTGCAAGGGTTAAATGATACGAGAAAGACTTTAAAAGAGCATGCAATTGATCCGGTAGGAGCCGGGAGCAATCTGAAGGATGCGAAAGATTCCATATCATATCAGAATTATAACGGAATGAAGGTTGCGACCCTTGCTTTTACAGATGTATATGCTGAGGGAACAAAAGCAACAGAATACAACAGCGGGGTTCTTGCGATGGAACCGAAAAACTTCGTTCCAATGATTGCAGAAGCGAAAAAAAATGCAGATTTCGTGTTTGTTCATGCCCATTGGGGACAGGAGTACGATACAACTCCCCATCCCCGCCAGGAGGACTTGGCAAAAGCGCTGGCGGATGCAGGGGCAGATGTGATCATTGGCCATCACCCGCATGTGCTGTCGCCAGTTGAAGTGTATAAAGACAGTGTCATTTTCTACAGTCTTGGGAATTTTGTTTTTGATCAGGGCTGGAGCAGAACAAGAGAGAGTGCCCTCGCTCAGATGAGGCTGATGGCCGACGGCAAAGCACGATTTGAGCTGACTCCTCTTGAAATAAAAGAAGGGCAGCCTGCTCCGATCAGGGAAATGAATGAACTGCAGAGAAAGAAAATGGTTCAGCAGCTGACCAAAACCTCAAAAAACTTGGATTGGAAGGAAGAGAACGGGAAGCTCATTTTTGAAAAGGACTTCTCCAAAAAACTCGATTAAAGCAGGGATGTAAATGAGAAAGAAACGTCTATGGACAGCACTGGCAATTCTTCTCATTGTCTTATTGCTCGTCGCACAATCCGGAATATTAAACCGTCCATCAGAAGGTGAGGCTGCTGTAGCGGCCAACCATCCTCTGGCTGTGAAAGCCGGAATGAAGGTTTTGAACAGCGGAGGAAACGCGATGGATGCAGCCGTCGCTGTATCTTATGCGCTCGGGGTAACGGAGCCATTTGGCTCAGGGCCTGGCGGCGGCGGAATGATGGTTGTCTATAATCCGAAAAAAAACATCAAAAGAGTATATGACTATAAAGATGCAGCCCCTGTGAACGGAGAAGGGTCTAAAGACCAGATTGCCGTTCCGGGATTCGTTAAAGGATTGGAGCGGGCGCATAGGGACATGGGGAACATGAAGATGTCCAAGCTGCTTGAGCCGGCTATTCAGTATGCCGGGAAAGGATACAAGGCAGATGAATTTCTGTCCGAACGGCTCAAGGGCGCTGAGAAACAATTTGAAGGTACCCTGCCGGAATCTTTTTATCCGGATGGCAATCCGGTAAAAAGGAATGAAATTATCAAACAGCCTGAGCTTGCGGATACCCTTAGATCGATTCAAAAGCAGGGCAGCAAGGGATTTTACTCGGGAGAAATGGGGAAGTCTCTAGCAAAAGAACTGGATTCCGTGAGCGCAGATGATTTAAAAAATTATAAAGTGAAAGAAGAAAAACCGCTGGAAGGCCAGTTCGGTGGGTACAAAGTCATGACCTCTCCTCCATCTGCAGGAGGCATCTCTCTCCTGCAAATCCTGAAGCTTGCCGATCTGTACAAGAGTGAATTCAAATCAGGGGAAGTAACGGATTCAACTCATTTATTAGGTGAATTTACCAAGCATGCCTACCATGAGAGAATTACTGAAATTCAGGATCCTTCCTTTGGAAAAGTCGATACAGAAAGGCTTCTTTCAAAGAAACACTTGAGGAATATGGCGGATGAAATGGATTTTGACAAAGCTTCCTTTGACATAAAGGTAAACAATTCAGAGGCAGATGAAGAAGATCATGATAATACCACTCACTTTGTTATAAAAGACAAAGAAGGGACGATCATATCTGTAACCAATACACTCGGAGAATTCTTCGGATCCAAAAAGCAAGTCAATGGCGTGTTTATGAATAATTCGCTTAGCAATTTCAGTGAAGATCCCGAATCAGCCAACAGAATGGAACCGGGTAAACGGCCGAACAATTACACAGCTCCATCCATTCTCGAAAGCGACAAAGAAATTGTTGGCATCGGAACCCCGGGTGGAAAGAGAATTCCAACGGTTTTGGCCCAAGTGCTTGTGCAAAGAGAATACTTTGGGGCATCCTGGCAGGAGGCTATTAATGAAAGACGATTCTATATTGAGAATCATCAGATTACGATGGAACCTGGATATCCGAAAAATGTGAGGAAGAGACTTGAAAAGCGCGGCTATGACGTACGTGTAAAGAAATCTCCATTTTATTATGGAGGCGTAATGGCCTTGAGTATAGATAAAAAAAGCAGCCAAGTATCCGGAGCAGCAGATCCCAGACGAACAGGCACATGGAGTTCATCTAACTAACATTTGGGAGGAATGGTCATGAAAATGATAAAAGGGATATGGTCTACATTGGGAGTCATTGCTATTTTAGCGGTGATGATTGGTTTTAAGCATACAGAAGTGATGGATCCATCCGAAAAAACTGCTATCGCCAACGAAATGAAGAAGGTTTCTGAGAAGGAACAAGCGGAAGCAAGGCAAGCAGCAATGGCTAAGCAGTCCTCAGCAAAAGTAAAACAGCCGTCTCAGAATACTGCTGGTTCAAACGCAGAATAACATTTTTCCTGTCCCCGGGGGGTTATCCCCGGGTTTTTTTTATAGGGTAAAGGCAGAGCAGACAGATTTCTGTTTAAGTTCCTATTTATTCAAAAAATGGTATTAAATCAAAACGGATAACGAACAGTGACGAAAAACATAGGATAAAAGGCCTTTAAGTGAATTTTACAAAATAGAATTTTCGGACTATTTATTCTATTCAGATTAGATTTATAATAGTTTTGTAATGAAAAAATTTCATTTTCATGAAAAAATGTCTAATTTTACTCATTTTTTTATGATTACGGGGGGCCTTGGATTGAGGAAATTAAAAAGATCAGTCAAAAGAAACAGCCAGCGCTGGCAAAAAGCTGCAGTTGGAACGGCAGTTGCAAGCGGACTGCTGCTTGGAACACTTCTTCCAGCCACTGGACAAGCTTCTGCTGCTGTGAACACATCCGCAGTTGAATCAGCACCAATCGATTACAACACAATTCCTGAAGAAAGACTTGCTGAAGCTCTTAAACAGCAAGGAGTTATTTCTAAATCGGCTACAAAATCAGAGGTTAATAAAGCAGTAAAATCCTATATTCAGAAAAAAGAAGGCGAGAAGCCTGCTGTCGCACCTGATTCTTCAGGACATGCCATGGATTCAAAGGTAAAAGAATTCATGACAAAGCAAAAAGAAAAGATTAAGAAACAATTCGGCAAAAATAAAGCAGCGAAAGGCAAACCGAATGGGCTAGTGAAAGTAGATCCTGCTAAAGGTGCTACATATAACGGAAAAGTTCGTGAAGATAAGGTTCTTGTCTTGCTGACAGAGTTCTCTGACTTCAGGCATAACAACGTTGATCAGGAGCCGGGATACATGTATGCCAATGACTTCAATAAAGAGCATTACCAGAAGCTGATGTTCGGCAATGAAGATTTCACAATGTTCAACGGTGAAAAAATTAAAACCTTTAAGCAATATTATGAAGAGCAGTCCGGCGGAAGCTATACGGTGAATGGTGTGGTATCCGACTGGCTTACTGTTCCTGGTAAAGCGAGAGAGTACGGTGATGACAACCCTAACGGAGGACATGATAACCAAAATCCTAAAGGGGCACGTGACCTGGTGAAGGATGCTCTTACTGCGGCTGTTGCATCCGGTATTGATCTGAATGAATATGATCATTTCGACCAATACGATTTGGATGGAGACGGCAATCAAAACGAACCGGATGGACTGGTCGACCACTTGATGATTATTCATGCGGGAACAGGACAGGAAGCTGGAGGCGGACGTCTTGGGGATGATGCCATCTGGTCTCACAGATGGACAATCGGCACACAGCCGTACAAAATTCCAGGAACGACCTCTTCTACACCGTACTGGGGCGGACAAATGGCGGCATTTGATTACACAATCCAGCCTGAAGACGGAGCAGTCGGCGTATTCGCACATGAATTCGGACATGACCTTGGTCTGCCGGATGAGTATGACACACAGTACACAGGTGCCGGAGAGCCGGTTGCTTCCTGGTCCATCATGAGCGGCGGAAGCTGGAACGGAAACATTGCCGGTACTGAGCCGACAAGTTTCTCTCCGATGAATAAAGAGTTCTTCCAAAAAGGAATGGGCGGAAACTGGGCTAATATCACGGAGATTGATTACAAGGATCTCGATGCATTCGGCTACGCTTCAGTCATTGACCAAAGTGTAACAAAATCTAAAAATCCTGGCATTGTTAAGATCAACCTTCCGAAGAAAGCCGTAAAAGGAATTGCGCCTGCATTCGGAAACAAATATTACTACAGCACAAAAGGTGACGATCTTAATACGTCTATGACCACTCCGGTATTTGATTTAACAGCAGCTACAACAGCTAAGTTTGATTACAAAGCATTCTTTGAAGTGGAGTTTGAGTATGACTACCTGTATGTAAATGCGGTAAAAGAGGATGGTACGAAAGTATTGATCGATACAATTGGAGATGAAGATACGAAAGGCGATGCGACTGCCGAAACTTCATTAGACCAATGGGTAGACAAATCTTATGACCTCAGCCAATTTAAAGGAAGCAAAATTAAATTGGAATTCAACTATGTAACAGACGGCGGCTTGGCGCTTAACGGCTTCGGGCTTGATAACGCAACGCTAACTGTCGATGGAAAAGTAGTCCTTTCTGATGATGCAGAAGGCACGCCGAAAATGGAACTTAAAGGCTTCATCGTTTCTGATGGAAACTACTACAAGGATAACTACTATTACCTAGAGTGGAGAAACTATGCAGGATCTGATAAAGCCCTTGCCTTCTCCCGCGGTGCGAAATACAACACAGGAATGCTTGTATGGTACGGAGATGAAAGCTACCTTGATAACTGGACTGGACCTGGCTACCACCCGGGATACGGGTTTATCGGAGTAGTTGACTCTCATCCTGAAACCGTCATGGGTACATTGAATGGACAAAAAACAGCGGTAAACAGCACACGCTACCAAGTAGCCGATGCAGCATTCTCATGGGATAAAACACCTGAATTCTCCGTTTCTTCACCGACACGCGGAGACTACACATTCAAAGGAATGCTCGGCAATACATTGTTTGATGACTCTCAAACCTACATTGACTATACTCTTCCAGACGCAGGGAAAATCCTTCCTCGCAACGGCTTGAAAGTTCAAGTTATGGGCGAAGCGAAAGACAACTCCGCTGGAATGGTATGGATCCGCAAGTAATGAAATGAAAAAACAGCCCGCTGGAATCAGCGGGCTGTTTTTCTGTTTAGAACGTCGTATGAGATTAACGGATGCTGGAGCTTTTACTCAATCAGCATAAATCCTAGAAAGTCAGCAAATAATCATAAAAAGTCAGCAATTAGTAGCGGAAAGTCAGCAAATAATCATGAAAAGTCCGCAATGATCCCCGTAAAGTCAGCAATTGTCCTAAATTCCTGAAACAAGTGGGACCGCCTCCCATCATTCCGTTCTCCACAAGCGTGAAATCTTGGAAACCCTTACGTTTTATTTAAAATTTTAGTATTTTTCGAAAGCTATAGCCAAATCTTTTTACAGTTGTTATACTTCATAATTATATTTTGTTCGAGAAGGGGGAGATCAGGATGGAAAAACTTAGCGGGAAAGACCGGATTCTTATAAGTGTTATGTTATTTTCGATGTTCTTTGGAGCAGGGAACTTAATTTTCCCTACCTTTTTAGGCTATTCCGCCGGCACTCATACCTTTCTATCATTAGCGGGTTTCATTGTTACCGCAGTCGGACTCCCTGTTATGGTAGTCATGGCCATTGCCGTTCACGGCACAGCAGAAAATTTGAATCAAAAGGTTCATCCGCATTTTGCGGTGCTTTTCCCGGTTGTTATTTATCTCTGTATCGGGCCTGGTCTTGCCATTCCGCGCGCAGCGACCATTGCATATGAAATGGGAATGAAGCCTTTTCTGGGTGAAGGGGCTGCTGCTCAGCCAGCCGCTCTGGGATTATATTCCATCCTGTTTTTCGGAATTGTATTGTGGCTCAGCCTTTCTCCCTCCAAGCTGATCGATCGCCTTGGAAAAGTATTGGCACCAGTCACTCTCACCATCCTAGCTATTTTGTTTGTGAAAAAACTGTTTACTCCATCCGCTTCATTAGGTGCGCCAGCTGAAATATATGAGACCAACTCCTTTTTTCAGGGGTTTCTTGACGGGTATTTGACTATGGATGCTTTGGGAGCCATGGCATTTGGTGTTCTCATTACGAATACAGTTCGTTCGAGAGGAATGACAACGCCAAAGCAGATTTCACGAAGTATGATAACAGTAGGGATCGGAGCAGGGGTTTTGCTTGCTGCTGTATACAGCATTCTCGCTTACTTGGGAGCATCTTCAGCCGGTTATGGAAAAGCGGCAAACGGTGCGGAGGTTTTGACTCTGCTGACCAGCAGGCTTTTCGGGGATGCGGGAATTGTCATTCTCGGTGTTTTGTTCACTCTTGCTTGTCTAAGCGTTTCAATCGGTCTTGTGATTGCGTGCAGCCAATATTTTTCTAACTTGCTTCCTGCTCTTTCCTACCGGTTGTGGGCGGCTGTATTTACATTGGCGAGTATGCTGATTGCGAACCTTGGCCTGAATCAGATTTTGAGCATCTCTGTCCCTATCTTAAGTATGGTGTATCCAATCCTTGTTGTCCTGGTTGTAATCGGCCTTATGGAACGTGTGTTTAAAGAACATCAGCCGGTCTATTATATGGCTGTTTTATTTACAGGCGTATACAGTATAGCTGAATTCTTAAATACCTCCCTTTTAAAAGGAAGCCTTGACAGCGTGATCCATGCCATCCCTCTTTCCGAACAGGGCATTGGCTGGCTGCTGCCTGCTGTAGTTGGAGCAGCAGCAGGGTATGGAATGAGTGTTTATAAGAAAAGAAGAGTATACGTGCAAAGGTAAGAGAGGCTGGGACAAAAGGATTCCGGCTAATAAAAAAACCGAACGATTATTTGAATCTCTAGTAAAGAGGTTCGTAATCGTTCGGTTTTATTGTTTTTCAAGCTTTCTTCAAGAGCTCTGTTAAACTTGGCTGTTGATTTCCGCTGAAGTCGTTCGCTTTCCGCGGGGCGGGCGGTGAGCCTCCTCCTGGCTTCGCCACTGCGGAGTCTCACCTGTCCCGCTACTCCCGCAGGAGTCTCACGCCTTCCGCTCCAATCAACAGATGTTAAGTATCAACAAAATACTCTACCACATCCTTTTCAAGATTTAGGACAACAATTTTAGTTATGTCCCAGCCTTTTTATTCGTTACAGGGAGTATCCTCCATCAATGATCAGATTATGGCCATTAATGTAGCTTGAGTCCGGGCTTGCCAGGAAATAAACGGCTTTGGCAATTTCCTCGGGCGTGCCGAATTTTCCTCTTGGATGATTTTTTGCGGCTTTCTCATAGGCTTCTTCGTTTGGATAGAGACCTCTTGCAAGTCTCGTATCTACAGGCCCTGGAGAAATGGCATTTACCCGTACATTCCGCTTGGCAAAACGGGAGGCAAGTGATTTGGTTAAAGCAATGACACCTGCTTTGCTGGCACTGTAAGCAGGAAGGGCAGGAGGAAACTTTTCGCTGCCCACAATGGCCGCGTTGTTGATAATGCTTACTGGTTCATCTTTTGAAAAATATTTCTCTGCATGTTTAATCATAAAGTACTGTGATTTTAAATTGGTGCTGAAAAGTTTCTCCCAGTCGTCCTCATCAATTCTGCTGAGCGGGCCAATTGCTGCACTGCCGATTCCTGCATTATTAAAAAGGACATGGAATTCTCTTTGTTCCCCGCTGAAACGTTCAAAAAACTGCCGGACACTGTCTTCCCGGTCAACGTCTGTTTTTGAGAAAGTAATGGAGCCTGTCAGTTCTCCGTTTTTTTCTTCCAGCTCGCTTCCCCGCTCTTCATCTCTGCCCAGTGCGTATACATGGGCACCTTTTTCAGCAAAATGTAATGCGGCTGCCATTCCAATCCCTGATGTTGCTCCTGATATAATGACGACTTTATTTTTCAAGATACCCATCCTTTCTTTAACTGTCAGATTATCTGCCTTCGTCTTGAGCCATTTTTACAAGAAGATGTGAGAAGTGTTTGCGTTCTTCCTCACTCCCCGTTTTCCACAGTTCCTTCAATAAATGTTCTTCACGGTTTTTCGGTTCGGTATTATTGGCTAAATACTCAGCAGCCGTTTTTGCCGCTTTAGCCAGTGTGTTTTCGGATAATCCTAACTTCTCACCCTGCTTTACCTTGTCATGCAGAAATTGTTTGAAATGGTTAAAATCTTTTAAAATGCTGTCCATTTCTTCATGGCTCAGCTGGTCCATTTTCCCTTCAATCTTTTCTTCTTGCACCGAAGTATCTTTTTCAAAAGCCATAACAGGTTCACCTCCTGAAAGATTAGTATTGTTATAGCCTTCCTCCAAATGGTGTAAACGAAATAGCCTCCTTGAATGTGCCGGCAAAAGCAAGGGATGTGTTTTTAAAGCGATAGACTGACTGGCGGAAGGAGGAGAAGTCTTTTTGTCGAAATGAGAGTAGAAATGAATCATAAGCAGAGGAGGGGATTTTAGTGAATCGAATAAATTTAATTGCGCTTGGAGTTCGGGAAATAGCAGCATCGCTTAAGTTTTACCGGCAAATTGGTTTTGAAGCATCGGTCATTGGAAACGAGGAAGAACCGGTGATTGTGTTTTTTAAAAATCAAGGAACAAAGCTCGAATTATTTCCTCTCGAACAGCTGGCTAAAGACATTAATGAAGAAAATCCGCCTGAATTGTCAGCGGGGGGATTTTCGGGCATTACACTTGCTTATAATGCGAAGTCGGAAGAAGAAGTGAATCAAATGTTCGAGCGGGCAAAGAAAGCAGGTGCTGAAATAGCCAAAAAACCGCAGAAGACATCCTGGGGAGGGTACAGCGGCTATTTCAGAGATCCGGACGGGTATTACTGGGAAGTGGCATACGGCCCTGATTGGGAATTTGATGAATCCGACATGCTCATTATTAAAGATTAAGAGATGTTCAGGTTTCCGGTGTACAGCAGAGAGCACACGAATGCAGCTAAGATAAAGATAAACATATCGCCGGAGTGCCGCCCTCCCGTTTCAATCAGCATGAATCAAACTTCAAACGAAAACAGGGAAACGCTTAGGGTGCGTTTCCCTGTTTTAAGCTAACGAGACTTTGAGACAGTCCTTGTTTTTATTCACCAGATGGAAGGGCAGGTGTTCCCTCTTCTTCCACCTGGAGAGGTTCCTGCTCTGCTTGTTCGATTTCATCGAGTCTTGCAAGAATCCTCCGTTTTTGATACAGCATCGTTCCCGTTTCAGCAAGCTCTTTAATCATCGAACGATTGGTTAAAGCCCCGAAAATCATCCCGGCAACCGGAATCATTTGCAGCAGTTTTTTAATTCCGTATGTATCCCGATATGAATACATCACTTCCCTCCAGCCCTGCAGCTGGGAGAAGACTTCTTTTGAATGGGAGCGTGTATGATAGCCAGACAGCTCATTTAAAACCGCTTGTTTCCCTACAATATCCGCTGATGCAAATTGAAGGCATTTGACGATAAAGATCCGTTCCTCTTTTTTATTCGGATCGTACCCGTGCGCAATGGCTATTTCCTGAAGAGTTTTAATGGAAAGACCAAGAAGGACCGGTATATCAATTGCCAGTGTAAACATTCCTCCGAATCCGGTAGACGCGCCTTGTACAGTTGCCAGATTGCCTCTCGATTCTCTAATATCGAGACAGACCTTTTTCATGTCTTCGACAGAGACCTCTGAAACCCCTTCGATTGATTCGACTTCTACCCCGGACTGGACAGATAACTTCTTCAGCATCATTTTTTCCTGGGTTAGATATTTTCCTCCGGTTTGTACATAATTTCCGATTTCATCAAGAAGAACACCAATCTTTTTCTGGATAAAAGCAGGAGTGATCTTATCTAAAAGCTTAAAAGGAAGTCGGGTAATTTTTTCCCAGAACCACAGCCCCTGCTGATCTTTCTCCCATTTTTCAACTTCATGTAAGGATTGCTGCAGTGTTTGCTTTGAGTCCATCCTTGTGCCTCCTCTTCCTGTCAGTAAGTTTTAATACGAAGCAGGGAAATAAAAGTTTCATGCTTACCATTATAAAGAGCATTCCGCGCTGAAGAAAGAATCTACCTCTGGACATTCCCGCTTGTTCCCGTTACGATGTTGAAATCACAGGGAAAAGGAAGATGGATATTGGCACAAATACGTTTAATGGGAAGCAAAGAAGAACTGGATGTGATCATTCAGTCTTTTGAAAAAAATTATACCGTTTCTTATACATCAAAAGAGTATGGAAGAACAAATCCTAAATATAAGTATTCCAAAGATCAGCGCATTTACTTGGATTTGAAATTAAAGAATCAAAGCTGAGGGGAGTCTGTATGCGAAAAGAGGGAACAAAAATCCGCCTTCGCGAGCTTGAGGAGAAAGATGCGGAGAGCCTGTATCCGATCTGGTCTGACCCTGAGGTTGTCCGCTATTTGAATATGGAAGCGGCAGCGGCCATTACAGAGGTAAGGTCGATGATTTACATCCTTCGCTCGCTTGCCGGAAAGAAAAAAGCCTATCGGTGGTCCATCATCAGTTTAAAAACAAATGAGATTCTGGGCACTTGCGGCTTTAATGAGTGGGATGAAGAGAATGCAAGGGGTGAAATCGGCTACGAGCTGGGACGGAAACATTGGGGACATGGCTATATGCAAGAAGCCTTGGTTCTTCTTTTGGATTATGCCTTTACCTCTATGGGGGCTAACCGGATCGAGGCAAAAGTGGTCCCTCAAAATACGGTTTCTCTTCTTCTTCTTGAAAAACTTCATTTTCGTTATGAAGGCCTTTTAAGAAAGTATGAACTGATGAATGGACAATATGAGGATGTAAGGCTTCTTTCCTTATTAAGTGAAGAATTTCCGGTTATAGGGGATGCATAGGCGGGAATGTAAACAGGGGAGGGATGTATGATGGAAACGAGAATAGAAAAAGACACAATGGGAGAAATAGAAGTTCCGGCTGACAAGCTTTGGGGGGCGCAAACTCAGCGCAGTAAAGAGAATTTTAAAATCGGCACCGAAAAAATGCCGCTCGAAGTGATCTATGCGTTTGCTGTACTGAAACGCAGTGCAGCCATTGCAAATGAAAAATTAGGAAAGCTTTCTTCTGAAAAAAAAGACGCAATTGTTCTGGCTTGTGATGAAATTCTTGAAGGTAAATGGGACGATCAATTTCCTCTCGCTGTATGGCAGACCGGCAGCGGGACGCAAAGCAATATGAATGTGAATGAAGTGATTGCGCACAGAGGGAATGAACTGCTGGAAAACAAGGACATCCGGATTCATGCAAACGATGATGTAAACATGGGACAAAGTTCGAATGATACGTTTCCGACGGCTATGCATATCGCTGCATTAAAAGCTGTAAAAGAACAGCTGATTCCCGCAGTCGGACAGCTTCAAAAAACACTGACGGATAAAGCAAATCAATTTCAGGATTTGGTCAAAATCGGACGTACTCATCTTCAGGACGCGACGCCTATTACCCTTGGGCAGGAAATCAGCGGCTGGTCGTATATGCTTGAAAGATCAAAAGCGATGATTGAAGAAGGATCCTCACATCTTCTTAATCTTGCGGTTGGAGGAACAGCTGTCGGGACAGGGATCAATGCGCACCCTGAATTCGGCGATCTGGCTGCTTCAGAAATGGCTGACTACACAGGCATCCCCTTTATATCGTCTGCGAACAAATTTCATGCCTTAACCTCTCACGATGAAATCGTCTATGCGCACGGTGCTATTAAGGGTCTCGCTGCGGATGCAATGAAAATTGCCAACGATGTACGATTTCTTGCGAGCGGACCGAGATGCGGAATAGGTGAAATTTCAATACCTGAAAATGAACCCGGGAGTTCCATTATGCCTGGGAAGGTCAACCCTACACAAAGTGAAGCGTTAACGATGACGGCTGTACAAGTGATGGGGAACGACGCGGCGATAGGGTTCGCAGCAAGTCAGGGGAATTTTGAATTAAATGTATATAAACCGGTCATTTTATACAATTTTCTCCAATCGGTCCGCCTGCTTGCGGATGCACTCCGATCTTTCAATGTGCATTGTGCAAAAGGAATCGAACCAAATCATGAAGTGATTAAAAAATATCTCAATGACTCTCTTATGCTGGTTACAGCATTAAACCCTCATATAGGCTATGAAAAAGCAGCAAAAATCGCGAAGTATGCCCATAAAGAAGGAATCACGCTTAAGGAAGCAGCAGCAGCGTTAAATTTGCTGACAGAAGAGCAGTTTGATGAATATGTTGTACCAGAGGAAATGACAAAACCAAAATAAAGATGACAGAGGCTGGGACATAACTAAAATTGTTGTCCTTAAGCCGAATATTTCTTTTAAAAACGCTATGTTAAAGGATGCTGTTGTTTTTTTAACCCCTGTTGATTGAAGCGGAAGGCGTGAGACTCCTGGGGGACAAGCGGGACAGGTGAGACCCCGCAGCCGCAAAGCGGAGAGGAGGCTCACCGCCCGCCCCGCTGGTCGCTGAGCGCCTGCAGTGGAAATCAACAGCCAAGTTTAACAGAGTTTTTAAAAAAGCATGAAAAAAATAAAACCGAACTATTACGAAACTCTATACAAGAGTTTCAAATAATAGTTCGGTTTTTTTTCGCTATGTTAAAGCATGTAGTTGATTTTTTTAACCCAGTTGATTGAATCGAGAGCCTGTTAGCTGCAATCAACAGCTAAGTTTAACAGTGCTTTTTTAATAGAAGGAAACCTTTTGTCCCAGCCTCTTTTTTATATGGGTTTTTTTATCGGATTCTTTTCCATTTAATAACGGATATCCATCCCTTTTTTTAGGAAATAATAACATCAAAAAACAAGGCCGTATCAAAATGGATAGAAAAAGCGCTAAGGTTTCGAACCATGTGAGAAAGATAAACGAAGGAGATTGGCACCTATGAATTTGCACCAGTTACTTTTGGAATCATCCATAAGCACCGAACCGGCGCCAAATATGTGGAGGGCAATAGAGATATCAGGGATTGCATCCGATTCAAGATGCGTAAAGCCAGGAAATCTTTTTATGGCCATCAGCGGCTATGAGGCGGATGGCCATGAATATATTGACGCAGCCATAAAAGCGGGGGCAGCAGCGGTTGCAGGTGAAAGAAACATCACTCATCTGGAAGTCCCTTATATCCAACTGGGCGAAATCCGAAAACAAATGGCTAAGTTAGCAGCAGCGTTTTACGGTGACCCTCAAAGGAAACATAAAATGATCGGAATAACAGGAACAAATGGGAAAACGACAACGGCCTTTATGCTCAAACATATCCTGGAGACTGCCGGGTACAGCTGCTCTCTTTTCGGAACCATCGCAAATTACATAAATGGGAAATGGATTCCCGCATCTAATACCACACCTGACAGCCTGGAGCTTCAAAAATTGCTTTTCAGCAGCAGGGATGAATATGTGGTCATGGAGGTTTCCTCACATGGCATCAGTCAGCACCGTGTAGAAGGTATTGAATTTGATTACGCTCTTTTTACGAATTTGGACCGGGACCATTTGGATTACCACCATACAATGGAAGAATATTTCTCCGTGAAATCAAGGCTGTTTCAGCAGCTGTCCCCATCCGGTGCGGCATTTATTAATACCGATAGCATATGGGGACAAAGGCTTGTGAATACCATTAGGGACACAGGCAAAGAGTGTTTTACTTTCGGTGAAGGAATCGATTGTGATCTTCGGCTTTCAGATTGGAAAACGAGTACGTTTCCTGCAGCTATCTTCAGCGAAACAGAAAACAGAGGCCATTTTATTCAGCTTTCCATTCCTGGCCTTCATAACATCTTTAATGCCGGACTGGCTTTTCTGAGCGCCTTGAAAATGGGACTCGATGAAAGAGGGATTCAGGACGCCCTTATGACATTTCCCGGAGTTCCCGGAAGGAATGAAATATATAAAAAAGATCATCAGCCTACATTTGTGGTGGATTACGCCCATACGGCAGATGCTTTGCTTCACTGTCTGAAAACGGCAAGAGAATGCGGAGCAGTAAACGTCTATCACGTTTTTGGATTCAGGGGGGGAAGAGATGAATCAAAACGGTGGGAGATGGTGAAACTGTCCTCTGAATTAAGCGACCGGTATATTCTGACTCTGGATGATTTGAATGGGACAAAAGAGGAGGATATGACGGCTGAACTAGAAAATCTCCAGAACCAGTTCGGCAATGAAAAGGGCTCTGTTATGCGGGACCGTACACTGGCTATTCAGCACATGATGAGTCTTTCGACTCCGGAGGATTGGATTGTAGTAACTGGAAAAGGGGCGGAAGCCTATCAGCAAACCTTTGAATTGCCTGCAGCCACTGACGGTGAGGCAATCCGATATATACAAGGGCAGAATGCAGGACGGAAATTTGAATAAAACTTGAATATTTTATTGGAATAGGAACTCGGCTTTTTTAAGTGCGGTTCCTATTTCGTTCGTTAGAACTATTTCCATATATTGATTCTGCGTGAAAGAATATGCATTCTGTTCTATATATTTACATTGTTTTCAAAAAAGTAAGCTGATATTCTACTGGAGAAAAAGCGAACGGTATAGACAAGGAGAATAAGTCATGAAGCGGTTTCTGCATTTGATCATTGCCATTTTTACTTTATCTGTTATAGCTCATCCGGCAAAAGCAAACGGGAAAGAAAAAGATGATTTGCTTTTGAACAGCGATTCGGCCGTATTAATAGACGCTAAAACAGGTCAAATCTTGTATCAGAAAAATAGTCAGTCCTCTATGTACCCGGCAAGTATTACCAAAATTGCCACGGCCATTTATGCAATCGAACATGGGGATTTAAATGGAGAAGTGACAGTCAGTAAAAATGCCCGGAATACGGATGGAACAAAGGTTTTTCTTGAAGAAGGGGAAAAAGTGACGCTGGAGCGGCTCATTCAGGGAATGCTGATTAATTCGGGAAATGATGCGGCTGTAGCGATTGCAGAGCATCTAAGCGGCAGTGTGAGCGGATTTTCTCATGACCTTAATCGTTATTTGCAAACAGAAATAGGGACGTCTAACACAAATTTTAAAAATCCGAATGGCCTTTTCGATCCTGAACACCGGACAACGGCGGAAGATATGGCTAAAATTACAAAATACGCGTTGAAAAATAGAGAATTTGCTAAAATATTTGGCACGAAATCGTTAAAGTGGGAAGGAGAAACGTGGAATACGACCATTTTTACTCATCACAAAATGATGATGCAGCAGCGTTATGATGGGGTAACCGGCGGCAAAAACGGGTTTGTTTCTCAAGCAGGGTATACGCTGGTGACGGCCGCAGAACGGAATGGCCTTAGTCTGATTACGGTTACAATGAAGTCCCCGAATGACCAGGGAACGTATGATGACACGAAAAAGCTTCTTGATTTTGGTTTCGGCCGTTTTGAAACAGGAGAAATCCGGCCAACCGCTACGCTGAAAAATGACCGGCAGCAGCCTCTTCAGCTGAATCATGCGGTGTACTATACAAAGCATAAAGGGGAGCATATTACTTCAGAGGTAAGCAAGGCAAATGAACTCTTTGTTAAAGGAGAAGACGGAAGGAAGCTGGCCTCCGCTAAACTGGAATCAGCGGTACCCGATGGTCAGGGGATAACCCCGGCGCTAAAGCGGGATGAAATGGAAAAAGATGAAGCGCTCATGAAAGGTCATTTTTTTATCGCGGTTCTAATGGCCTTTCTTCTTGTAATCGGAGTCGGAGGAGCGGTTTTTCTGCAGACGAAGAAATGGCAGTGAAGGCAGGAAGGGGATCCGCTTTTCAAAATTATTTCTGAATACAAGTAAGGAAACCTGATAATCTCGGTTTCTCTTTCTGAATTGTGAAAATTATGTCGAAATTTGTATTGTAAAAAAACAAATTATCATATAAGATAGTGTACTATCAGCGTGCACTAATCTTTTTGTCCGAATCTAAACCCTTATTTCCCATTTTCTTCTTTTTTTGGATTAATTATCATAGTAAAGGGGTTGTTCTATGTGAAAAAAATCAGTTTAGCATGGCAAATATTAATAGGACTTGCACTTGGGATAGCGGTAGGGGCCATATTCTATGGAAATCCGGCTATTGTAAGCTATTTGCAGCCTATTGGAGATATTTTTCTTCGATTAATTAAAATGATCGTGATTCCAATCGTGATCTCGAGCATTATCGTTGGTGTTGCAAGCGTTGGAGACACAAAAAAGCTCGGAAAGCTTGGCGGTAAAACGATTATATATTTTGAAATCATTACAACCATTGCGATTGTTATAGGATTGCTTTCAGCCAATATTTTTCAGCCCGGAGCGGGAGTTGACAAAAACGGGCTTGAAAAAACCGATATTTCGAGTTACGTGGATACAGCTGAAGGGGTAGAAAGCCATGGATTTGCCGATACATTTGTCAATATTGTCCCTTCCAATATATTTAAAGCCTTCGTAGAAGGAGACATGCTTGCGATTATTTTCTTCTCCGTTATGTTCGGATTAGGGGTAGCAGCAGTAGGAGAACGCGGCAAACCAGTGCTCGCCTTTTTCCAGGGAGCAGCTGACACCATGTTTTATGTAACAAACCAAGTAATGAAATTTGCTCCGTTCGGCGTGTTTGCGCTGATCGGGATTACCGTTTCCAAATTCGGACTTGATTCTTTGATTCCGCTGGGCAAGCTGATGATTTTGGTTTATGCAACGATGATTTTCTTTGTACTTGTTGTTCTTGGAATTACGGCGAAAATTGTCGGAGTGAACATTTTCCATATCATACGTTTACTAAAAGATGAATTAATATTGGGCTTCTCTACGTCGAGCTCTGAAACGGTTCTTCCCCGTATTATGGAGAAGATGGAGCGCTTCGGCTGTCCGAAAGCCATCACTTCTTTCGTCATTCCGACTGGATATTCCTTTAACTTGGACGGCTCCACGCTCTACCAGGCACTTGCAGCCTTGTTCATCGCTCAGATGTACGGCATCGATTTAACGATTACACAGCAGCTTACACTCATGCTTGTGTTAATGGTCACTTCGAAGGGAATTGCCGGCGTTCCGGGAGTTTCATTCGTTGTTCTTCTTGCGACTCTGGGAACCGTGGGCATCCCTGTAGAAGGACTGGCCTTTATCGCTGGGATTGACCGTCTTCTGGATATGGGGCGGACAGTGGTCAATATTATCGGAAACTCTTTAGCCGCTGTTGTTATTTCAAAATGGGAAGGCGAATATAAGCCTGTTCCTTTGGAAGAAGCAAAAAGAACAGCATAAAAATTACAGATTCGGTTTTTGCACAACATACAAAACAGGCAGCCATTTGCTTCATGAATGGCTGCCTGTTTTTTAAAATTTCCGGGTCTTTGGCTTAACCCCTACCCTTGTCAAAACGTTTTTCTCCGGAAATCAGATAAAGGAAGAGGCTGGGACATAACTAAAATTGTTGTCTTTAAGCCGAATATTTCTTTTGAAAAGGCGATGTTAAAGCATGTTGTTAATTTTTAAGGAGCGGAAGGCGTGAGACTCCTGCTTAGAGCAGCGGGACAGGTGAGACCCCGCAGCGGCGAAGCCAGGAGGAGGCTCACCGCCAGCCTAAGGATAAGCGAACGACTGCTAGCTGCAATCAACAGCCAAGTTTAACAGCGCTTTTGAAAAAAGCATAAAAAACAATAAAACCGAACGATTACGAAGCTCTATACCAAAGTTTCAAATAATCGTTCGGTTTTTTTCTTCGCTATGTTAAAGCATGTTGTTGAATTTTTAATCCCTGTCGATTGAAGCGGAAGGCGTGAGACTCCTGGACAGCTCCTTTATTCTTTTACTTGTCATGAATCCGTCTTAAGAGGCCTGTTTGCTTTTCCGCGGTTTAGCAGCGGGTAAACGATAAATCCTACAAGGAATAACCCAATTCCGAGGAAGAATGTAGTAAGGTCGGATGTTCCTGACACAATCACGTAGATACTGTACAGCAGAGCAAGAGAAGCAATGATTCCCTCTTTTACTCTTGACCCCTTTATTTCATTGAATGACTCGCCTTTTAGTACAAGTTTCAAATAATAGACGGACGAGACGAGATAAGGGATTAAATAGGCAAGTGTGGCCGAAGTTGTTAAGAATGTATAGGCTTCACTGATCGTTCCGGAAATAACCGAAAAAATGAAAAGCTGCGACATGATGTTTGTAATGGTTAGTGAAACTACAGGGCTGCCTTTTTTATTGTTTTTTCCGAATACCTTTGGGAAGATGCCTGATTTTGCAGCCTGGTAAGCCACTTCAGAACTCATGAGAATCCAACCTAAAGTGGAGCCAAACAAAGAGATTAACGCAAGAATCGCCATTGCAATTCCGCCGCCGTTTCCAAGAAATAGAGCCAATACATCCACAAACGGTTTATCGGATTGCATCAATTCGTCTTTTGGAATAACACCCATTGTCAGCAATGTTGTAATCATGTAAATAGATAAAGCCACAATCAGTCCGAAAATTGTTGCCTTCTTCACATCCGCCTGTGAACGGGCACGGCCTGAAAGAATAACTGCTGATTCAATCCCTACGAAAGCCCAGAGGGTGGATACGGCTGCCAGCTGAACTTGCTTGAATAGTCCCTGAGGTTCCCCGGAAGCTGATTGTACATCAAAATACCATTGGCCTGTAGATGCTCCTTGAAAAGCAAACAATGCAGCTCCGATAAAAAGCATGAACCCAATCACTTTTGAAGCAGTGGCTGCGAAGTTAAGGCGGCCGGCTGCGTTTAAGTTGTTAACAAGAATGGTATGAGTGCCCCAAAGTAAAATGGTACATACGGCAAATGTAAGCAGTCTTCCTTTTTCAAAATCCTGCGGTCCGATGGTGAAAAGAACGGTTGAATCCTTCATAATGGGCAAAAATGTGGATAAATAGCCTGCAAAGCTTGTAATAATGGCCACGTTGCTGATCCAGTTTGCCACCCAATAGCCCCATACCATGCTGAATCCGGCCATTTTTCCGGCCTTTTCAGATCTGAACATAGCTTTTGCGTAACTTTGCGGGCCACCGGTAAGTTCCGGTTTCCTTATGGAAAGATTACCGAATACAAGAGCGATCATCAGAACGCCAAAACCTGTAACGAGCCAGGCAGCGGCGACTCCCAGCGGACTGGCCATTTGGGCTAATGTGCTTGGAAGCATGAAAATACCGGAGCCCACCATATTTCCGATAACGAAAGCAGACAGAAGCCAGAAGCCCCATTTTTTTTCTTCCATATTAAAATCCTCCTAGTTTGTTCTATTTCTTATACTTGAGGAAGATGGATGAGATTATGTACATAAATAAAAACGCATGGAGCAATCCATGCGTTTTATATACATAGTCGCCTCAACCTATCTCCTGATAGCGCTCCGCGGGTGATGACTGCGGCAGTCCTGTATTTTTTTAATACAGGCCCAGCAAAAATGAATGTTGGTTTCAAAATTGCTTCGGCACCTTTTCCTTTCAGCAGTCATCACTAGCCCCAACGGCTTCAGACTGGTTACTATTAATCGGTGCAACCTCTACCTCACCGAGATATGGAGTGAGGATTTTGACTTATTTAATTGCGATTCTTGAGTATGATAATGCATTTTAATCCAAGCGTCAACAGGTAAAGATAAATTCCTTGAATTCCCTTTAATTGAGTGAACCGTCAGATTTTTCTTAGAATTAACTTGGAATTCTTAAGGAAATCGCCTATAATTTAGGCAAGAGTGACAAACTGTAACACAAAGGGGTTTTATAGATGGGCAGTTTGGGGTTTGGAGAAATTTTACTGATTTTAGTAGTGGCGCTGCTGCTATTTGGTCCGAAAAAGCTGCCGGAGCTTGGTAAGGCGGCAGGAAGGACCCTGCGCGAGTTTAAAAATGCTACACGGGGTATGATGGACGAAGATGATGAGAAGGCAGCCAAAAAAACAGAAGAACGGGCGCGGCCATAAATTCAGCAGCTTGCATATGCAGGCTGTTTTTTTGCACGCTGCTTTTATTTTTTCTTTCCGCCCGGGACCTTTTCTTCCACCCGGTTATCTTAAACATTCCCGAATAGGGCTTGGTCTAGCGCCGGGATTTCCCACTGTGCTGCCCATCCGCTTCTGCAAACAAAAACAGGGAGACGCTGTCGTCACCCTGTTTTTGAGAGCCTCCAGACAGCCCCATTCTTATTGCTGTTTTTTAGCAGTATCCATTACTTCCTTTGGAACAGACAAGCTGTTTAATTCGTTGAATTTGTCATACGTCCCATTCATTGACTGGTTCATCGTGACTGTTTTTCCATCCAGATTCGTGGTCATATTCAGATCAACCACGGATGCTTTTTGCAGAAACGTTTTTTTATCAATGGTGTAAGACATTTTTAAGCCGGTAATTTTGACGGATTCACTATTTGTTCCGAGAGCCGCCGCCGCTTCGTTGACCATATCGCTATATAGACTTAAGACTTCCTCTTTTGCTCCATCTATGGAAATAATATATTCATTCTCGTTTTCGGTCATATTCAGATCCTTAGCCACTTCTTTTAAAGACATAAGTTCATCTGTCGGCTTAGGCTGGCCTGTCATTAAGGAGCCAGGTGAATCCTGCATCATCCAGCCCGCCCCGTTTTCAGACGTGTAAGTAGCGTCTTCGGTCATATATGTTTCTGACTTAATCGTCTGGCCGTTTGATTTAAAGGTATCTGTTGAATGCATGACAAAAGGCTCGTAATTGCTTTCAGTCATTAATGTACCGGTTACATCCAATTTTGTTTCGCCATCATCAATTTTCTGATTGACGTTCATCGCACTAGAATAGCTTTTAACCTCATCATAAGCGGCAATGGATTTTTCCAATACTTGATCCGCATCCAATTTTTCATCCTTTGCCTCTGTGGCGGCAGGCGCCTCGTCCTCGGCCTCTTTGCTTTCAGCTTCCTTATTTTCAGTTGCCTCTGATTTGCTGCCTTCTTCCGTTTCAGCCCCTTCAGTCTTCTCTGACTTCTCGCTGCCTTGGGTTCCGCAGCCGAATAAAGCAAGGGAAAGCACCATGAATAGACCTAATAATTTTGCCGTTGTTCTCAATCATTCCACTCTCCAATTCAGTTTTTAAAAAAATCAATTCACTAGAATTTTCTTACCCTAACAAATAATGGATGAAACTACCGGAAGTCCCGGATTTATGATAAAAAATTCTATTAATGGGGAATATGCCAGTAAAAAGGCTCATGATTTAGGAAAAAATTAATAATTGCAAAATAACAAACGATTTGTATATAATGAAAATACAAGTCCATATAAGCGCTTAATCCCAATAGGGAGCGGGGGAACCATACAGTGCAGCGGCACTAGGGGTGAATCCTTTTTAAAGGTAGGACATTTCTCTTCGTCCGAATCCGACAGCTAACCTCGTAAGCGAGAAGAGATTCTTAACAGGAAAATCCTGTTTTTAGGCATTGTGACCTTATAGGCCGTGAGAGAACTCTTCTCACGGCTTTTTTGCGCGCTTTCCTATTTAATAGACATCTGCATCATTGGATGACGGCAAAAGCTGATTTAGAGCATGCGTTTGCTGTTAACTTATTTTGGGAAAAGATAGGGAGCTATAATAAATTCAAACTATTCGAACAACAGGAGGTAATCTATGAAACTGGCTACTAAAATTATTATTGGTTTAATCGCAGGTGGAATTGTCGGAATTATCTTGAATATTACATCCCCCGAATTGTTCAAGCAGCTGGATCTGTATCTTTTTACTCCGCTTGGCAAAATCTTTCTTAATTTAATCAATATGCTCGTCGTGCCAATCGTCTTTTTCTCTATTACATTAGGAGTGGCCGGATTGGGTGACCCGAAAAAGCTGGGAAGAATCGGGGGTAAGACCATTGCTTATTTCCTGTCTACTACTGCGATCGCAATCGTTATCGGTCTTGTACTTGCATTGGTTATTCAGCCGGGAAATGTGGGAGAGTTTAATACACAAAACGCTGAGTATAAGGCAGAGAAGGCTCCTTCTGTAGCTGATACCCTGCTAAACATTTTCCCTAAGAACCCGATTGAGGCCATGGCAAGCGGTGATATGCTTCAAATTATTGCTTTCTCCGTCTTTGTAGGATTTGGAATTGCCATGCTTGGCGAAAAAACGGCTGCTCTAAAGAAAGTGCTGGAGCAGGGAAATGATTTAATGATGTACCTTGTAGGCATTGTTATGAAGTTCGCTCCATACGGAACATTCGGATTAATTGCGACTGCAGTTGGAAGCCAGGGGTTTGATGCAATTAAAGCGATGGGGCTATATTTCATCGTTGTCGTCCTGGCCCTTGTCATTCATGCGTTCCTCACGTATGGCTCAAGCATTATGTTTTTAGCTAAAAAGAGTCCGATTTGGTTCTTTAAGGGATTCTCTCCGGCTATGACCGTTGGATTTAGTACTTCGAGCAGTAATGCGACTCTGCCGGTGTCAATGGAGACAGCGCAAAAAAATCTGGGGGTTCCGAAACAGATCAGCGGCTTTGTCCAGCCGCTTGGCGCAACAATTAATATGGATGGCACAGCGATTATGCAAGGGGTAGCCACTGTATTTATTGCCCAGGTATACGGGCAAAACCTTACCCTCACCCAGCTGCTGACCGTTGTGCTCACAGCCGTGCTTGCGAGTATTGGGACAGCAGGTGTTCCGGGAGTAGGTTTGATTATGCTTGCTCTTGTTTTAAACTCAGTCAACTTGCCGGTAGAGGGAATTGCCCTGATTCTTGGGATCGACCGTCTTTTGGATATGGCACGTACAACCGTTAACATTACTGGTGATGCTGCTTGTGCTGTTATTGTAGCCGAGTCCGAGAAAAAGAATGGAAGCCTGCCTCCAGATCAAAAAATGGCAGGAAGTATGTAATAGATAGTGAAAATGCCTGCAGTTTAATCCGCTGCAGGCACTTTTATTTTGGTTTTAAAGTTTCGCAATAAATGGTTGAATACTTGTCTGCTAACGACGTATAGTAGACTATAGGTCGTTGAGGACAAAGGAGTTCGTTATGAAAGATTTCATTTTTACGATATTGCAGGCATTGGCTGATTTAGGTTATTTCGGAATTGCTATTGGATTAATGATTGAAATCATCCCCAGTGAAATTGTTCTTGGATATGGAGGATATTTAATTTCATTGGATCGAATAGGATTTGCAGGTGCACTGGCAGCGGGCGTAATTGGCGGAACGCTTGCTCAGCTTTTTCTGTACTGGCTTGGCTATTATGGAGGGCGGCCGCTTCTCGAGAAATACGGAAAGTATCTTTTGATTAAGAAAAAGCATCTTGATTTATCTGAACAGTGGTTTGAGAAATATGGAACAGGGGTTATTTTTTCAGCGCGCTTTATTCCCGTTGTAAGGCATGCTATTTCTATTCCTGCAGGGATTGCTAAAATGCCGGCATGGAAGTTTACCCTTTTTACTGTCGCCGCTATTATTCCATGGACAGTCCTTTTTCTCTATCTTGGAATACAGCTCGGCAGCAACTGGATGCACATCAAAGAAGTTGCCCAGCCTTATATGATTCCGCTCATCATCATTTTCATTCTGGTGATAGCAGTTTATCTCTTCGCGAAGAGTTCAAAGAAAAGGAAAACGGTTTAGAGGCTGAGACATAACTAAAATTGTTGTCCTTATAACCGAATATTTCTTTTGAAAAAGCACTGTTAAACTTGGCTGTTGATTTCCGCAGCAGTCGTTCGCTTTCCGCGGGGCGGGCGGTGAGCCTCCTCCTGGCTTCGCCACTGCGGGGTCTCACCTGTCCCGCTGCTCCCGCAGGAGTTTCACGCCTTCCGCTCCAATCAACAGGTGTTAAAAATCAATAACATGCTTTAACTTAGTCTTTTAATAAACATGAAAAACAGTAAAACCGAACGATTACGAAGCTCTATACAAGAGTTTCAAATTATAGTTCGGTTTTTTTATTAGCCGTAAACCATTTGTCCCAGCCTCTTTTTTTCGTTGTAAATGAAAGATAAATGAAGATAATTAGAGCCTGGTTAAGTATTTATAGGGTTAAGGAGTGTAAACAGGGGAAAATAACAGGAGAAGGGCAAAAAAACTTCTTTTTTCCTCTTTACTATAAACCGCAACAGGAGTAAGATACATCCGTAATCACGTAAATAAAATGGAATGTTTCAAAACCTATATCGCTTAATTCTTATGGAAGCGGGGGATCCATGATGATGTGAAGGCACTTGCCTTCACTTGGGGTGAATTCTTTTATTAGAAGGGGCTACTTCGGCGCCCTAACCCGACAGCTAACCTCGTAAGCGTATTGGAGAGGCTCATGAAACTTGTGTTGAGATCAGGCACAGGGAGATTCCTCTGTGTTTTTTTGTGCTTCCTGATTTTTTCCTGATTTCGACCTGTTGCGGAAAGTCTGTAATCAGCTGCCGCAGCCGATACATACTAACCTGATTAATCTTCTTAGAGGGAGTCTTCATCTGTGAGTAAACAATTTGCCGTTTTCGGTTTAGGGCGTTTTGGCGGAAGCCTGGTAAAAGAATTTTATAGTCTGGGGAGAGAAGTTCTCGCTGTTGATCAAAATTCAGCGAGGGTTCAAGAATACTCTGAATATGCAACCCACTCTGTTCAAGCCAATTCTATGGATGAGGAAGCCCTCAAACAGCTTGGCGTCCGGAATGTGGACCATGCTTTCGTATCCCTTGGAGACGATATCGAGGGCAGTATCTTAACCTCTCTTCTTTTGAAAGAACTTGGCATCAAAGAGGTTTGGACAAAAGCTCAAAACGATTACCATCAGCGTGTGCTGGACAAAATCGGAGTAAACCGGGTCATTCATCCGGAAAGAGATATGGCAAAGAGGATTGCCCGCCATATCAGTTCGGAAAAAATGATTGATTACATTGAGTTATCTAAAAAACATAGCATGGCCGAATTGGTCGCCACAGCTAAAATCAATCGGAAAACATTAATGGATTTGAATACACGCGCAAAATTCGGCTGCAGCATTGTAGGCATTCAGCGAAATGATGACCTGATTGTTTCTCCACACCCGGAAGAAATGGTGGTCAAAGGTGATATTTTATTTGTTATTGGGAAAAACAAAGAGATCTCCCGGTTTGAGGAGGAAGGAATGTAGCGAATGAATATGCCGAAAGTTATCAAGCTTAAACCGTCACAGCTGCTTGTCCTGACATTTGCTATTGGCATTATAGCGGGAACATGTCTGTTAAAGCTGCCGATTTCCACAACGAATGGAATTTCCTGGGTGGATTCGCTATTTGTCACAACGTCCGCAATGACGGTAACAGGGCTCTCATCCGTCGATCCAAGTCAAGCTTTTACGATGTTCGGCCAAACGGTTATTGCCCTGTTAATTCAGCTTGGAGGACTTGGAATTATGTCCTTCGCTGTCCTCATTTATTTGATGCTCGGCAGAAAAGTCGGAATTAAAGACCGGATTGTGATGCAGCAGGCATTAAATCAAACGAATATTGGCGGAGTAATCAGGCTCGTTAAATATATGTTTATATTCGCATTCGGAATTGAGCTTTTTGCCATGATTTTCTTATCTTTTGTCTGGGTTCCTGAGTTTGGCTGGGGGAAAGGACTGTTTTATAGCTTCTTTCACGCAATTTCAGCCTTTAACAATGCAGGATTCGGGCTTTTTTCTAATAATTTAATGGACTATGTGGGAAATCCCATTGTAAATATCGTCATCAGCTTGCTTTTCATCATTGGAGGAATCGGATTCACGGTTTTGGTCGATATATGGCAGAAGAAAAAATTTAAAAAATTCAGTCTGCATACCAAAATTATGCTGGTCGCCACGCTCATTATTAACCTTGTATCCATGCTGATTCTCTTTGTCCTGGAGTATGGAAACCCCGGTACGTTAGGGGGACTTTCTTTAGGGGATAAATTATGGGCATCCTGGTTCCAGGCTGTTTCACCGCGTACGGCGGGGTTCAATACTCTTGATATCGGTGCCATGCATGAAGCATCGCTTTTCTACATTATTATTTTAATGTTTATCGGTGCCGGGAGTGCTTCAACAGGAGGGGGGATCAAGCTTACGACAGCGATGGTCATCCTTTTGGCAACCCTCACGTTTTTAAAAGGAAAAAAAGAGATTAACCTCGGCAGAAGGGCCCTTGACAGCGGCTACATTGTGAGAGCTTTATCCATCTCCATCGTATCGATTTTGTTTATAATAGGAGCCGTTTTTCTAATGACAATCACCGAAAATGAATCTTTTTTGGAAATCCTTTTTGAAGTCGTATCAGCTTTCGGCACTGTAGGGCTTTCTATGGGCGTTACAGCAAAATTTACAGCGTTTGGGAAAATTGTTCTCGTCTTCATCATGTTTCTTGGAAAACTAGGCCCGCTCACTCTCATTTACTCTCTTGCCACTCCATCCGGAAAACAAATGGTACGGTACCCGAAAGAGGATATATTAACAGGGTAATATTCTTGGCTGTTGATTTCCGCTTCAGTCGTGCGCTTATCCTTAGGCGGGTGGTGAACCTCCTCCTGGCTTCGCCACTGTGGGGTCTCACCTTTCAACTTCTCCCGCAGAAGTCTCACGCCTTCCGCTCCAGTCAACAGGTGATAAATATCAACACTGGGCACTAATATAGTCTAAAAAACATTGTTAAACTTGGCTGTTGATTTCCGATTCAGGCGTTCGCTTATCATTGGGCGGGTGGTGAACCTCCTCCTGGCTTCGCCACTGCGGGGTCTCACCGGACAGTTTAATCTGAATGAAGAAAAAATGCAGTCGTCCGGCCGGATAGAGAGGGACCGGATTTAGCAATCAGCCAGGCCAGTTTTATTTGCAGTTATAAACAAAAGAAGGGCCTGGAAACGGCCCTTCTTTTATGCTCAATTTTACAGCTGGGATAGGATCATGGAGCAGAGAACACCTAAAGAAGTAATCATCCCGACAATGGGACCTCCTTCTTCATAGGCCTCCGGCATCATGGTGGATGCGACCATTGCAATGATTCCTCCGGCTGCAAATGCCCCTATTGAAGCAGTGAAAGCAGGGGAGGCATTCTGGAGAAGTGAGTAGCCGAGAAGAGAACTGATGGTTGCCAGCAGGACCACAGTAAACCACATAAACAAAATTTTCTTTTTGGAATACCCATCCTTCACTAGTCCTGTTGTACTGGATAAACCTTCAGGAAAGTTACTGATGAAAACCGCGATAACCATCAAGACGCTCACAGAACCCTGCTGAAGAATGCTTACACCGATAATGACAGATTCAGGAACGGCATCAATGATGGTTCCGATAAAAATAGAGACGCCTGAATGATTTTCAGGGTTTTCTTTTGATCTCTTCCGCTGATGGCCGCCTTTTCTAGCAATCATGACTTCACAGATCGTAAACAGCAGAGCGCCTCCAAGAAAACCAATTGCTGTACCGAGTATTCCGCCGCCGTCTAAAGATTCTTCCAATAAATCAAATGATGCAGCTCCTATTAATACTCCTGTTCCAAATGACATAATCCAGCCAACCATTCTCGCCGGAATACGCTGCAGCAATCCAAGCAGCGCGCCAATCAGGATGGAAGATCCTGCAAAAGCTCCCCATAAAGCTGCCTGCCCCATATTTTCACCTGCCGTTTCTTCACGTTTCTATTTTATCCTTACCCTATGGAGAAACACTGTATTCCTTCTAAAAGAAAAAAGCCGAAGGAAGGCTCCTTCAGCTTGGTTTTTATTTTTGAACGATGTATTTTTCAACTTCATCGAGCATCTTATTGGCAGCCATAACGCCGCCTGCTGTGTTCCAAATGGCATCATCCACTTTATAAACTTTATTGTTTTTCACAGCGTTAAGGTTTTGCCATAAAGGATCTTTCGTAAATTCTTCTTCTGTTTTCACTGCCTCTGTATCTCCTGGTGGAGCATAAGTGAAGTAGAAGATCATGTCTCCATCCATTTGAGGAATGGCTTCTTTCCCAACTTCTCTCATGAATTGATCTTTTTGGTCTGCAGCAAACAATTTATCTGTTCCTTCCGGATGCTTAATCCCAAGCTGTTTAAAGATAACCCCTGAGAATGAATCATCGTAATACACACGGGTTTTACCGGCCATAAAACGGACAACGGAAACTTTTTGTGAAAGCTTGTCCCCGGCTTGTTCTTTAATCGAGTCAATTCTCTTATCAAAATCACCAATGACTTTTTTTCCTTCTTCTTCACGGTCTAATGCTTTTGAATAGAGGGAAAAGTTTTCTTTCCAGTCGCCGCGCAGCGTTTCAGAAAATACCGTTGGAGCGATTGCGTTTAATTTTTCGTAGACCGCTTCCTGGCGCATTTTGTTCCCTATAATCAAATCAGGCTTAAGGGCAGCAATCGCTTCTAAATTGACTTCGCTCTCTGTACCCACTGTTTTTACGTCTTTCATGTCTTTCTTAATATGGTCATACCATGGATCACCGAGCCAAGATTGAACAGCTCCGACAGGCTTAACTCCCATTGCCAGTACCGCTTCCGTTCCCTCATTTGTTAGCACGACTACCCGTTCAGGCTTTTTCGGAATTTTTGCTTCGCCCATCGCATGCTTTATTTGATAAGCCTCTTCCGGATTTGCCTCTTCCTTTTTAGTTTCCGTTTTGCCGCCGCATGCCGCGAGCAGAAGGGTAAGGCTAAGGAGCAAGGCGGCTGCGCTTAACCATGACTTCTTATATGTATTTCTCATTCTATTGACCCCCATTTGATAATGATTTTCAATTACATTAAAATAATAAGGCGGATTTGTATGCGATGTCAACACTAATTGAAAATGATTTTCAAATTCATTTGCATTTGATACAATAATGACAGACTGAAAAAGTCAAAACTTGATGATTTCAAACGGAGAAAATATATGGTAGTTAAGTCTGGTACAAAAAAATTCATTCTATTAATAGGGCTGTTTCTAATCCTTCTCGCTGTCATGAGTGCAAGTGTCGTGTATGGATATGCCCAGACAAACTGGAATGCTGCTTATAAAGCTTTCACGGATTTTGACGGCTCCAATGAGCACATTATTTTAACAACCGTCAGACTCCCCAGAGCACTTATTGCTGCGCTGGTAGGAGCAAGCCTGGCTATGGCTGGAGTCATTATGCAGGCACTCACTAAAAACCCGCTCGCCTCCCCGGGAGTGTTCGGGATCAATGCCGGGGCAGGATTTTTTGTAGTAATAGCTGTATCGGTCTTTAGTATATCATCCCTGCAGGCGTTTACGTGGCTGTCGTTTCTCGGCGCCGCTGCAGCTGCTTTTGCGGTGTACTTTATCGGTTCGATGGGGCGGGAGGGACTAACCCCTGTCAAACTGACTTTGGCCGGTGCTGCGATGGCCGCGCTTTTCAGTTCACTGACCCAGGGCTTGCTCGTTGTAAATGAAGCCGCTCTTGACCAGGTTCTGTTTTGGCTTGCCGGTTCCATACAAGGAAGAAAGCTTGATTCCCTAGCTGCCGTGTTGCCTTACCTTGCTGCAGCTTTTATCATATGCGGTTTTCTTGCCGGGAAAATTAATGTACTCACAATGGGAGAAGATGTGGCAAAGGGACTCGGACAGAAAACAGGCATGGTCAAGATATTTGCCGCTGTCGCAGTCATCCTGCTTGCCGGCGGTGCAGTTGCTGTATCAGGACCCATTGGCTTTATCGGAATTGTTATCCCGCATCTTGCCCGCTTTTTGATCGGAAATGATCACCGCTGGATCTTGCCATATTCTGCAGTGCTTGGAGGCATTTTGCTGACGGTCTCTGATATAGCTGCCCGGTATGTGGTTATGCCCGAAGAAGTGCCTGTCGGGGTTATGACCGCTCTGATTGGAACCCCCTTCTTCATTTACATTGCCAGAAAGGGGTTTGACCGGGTATGAAGACACACTGGACAGTTCGACTTGGAAAATCCATCTCTTTTCTGATAGATAAAAAGGCGTTCAAAGTTTCTTTAGTTCTTGCAGCCCTTCTGCTGATTGCGTTTTTCATCAGCACCGGTGCAGGGGAAGTCATGATGAATCCTCTTGAAGTGATCCAAACCTTGACGGGATTTGGTTCGGAAATGAATCGGCTTATTATCTCTTCCTTCAGGATGCCGAGAATTTTAATCGCCATTCTGGTAGGAGTGTGCCTTGCTGTAGCCGGAGGAATTTTACAGGGGATCATCAGAAATCCGCTGGCATCCCCTGATATTATTGGAATAACAGGCGGGGCTTCATTTGCTGTTGTAACCTTTCTTGCTCTTTTCAGCGATAAAAATAATGCGCTGACGGTAAGCATTCAGTGGATGCCGGCTGCGGCTTTTGCCGGAGCGGTAACAGTAGGTTTTATCGTCTATGCGCTATCCTGGAAAGGCGGTTCTTCATCGTTTAGACTGGTTCTTGTAGGAATCGGGTTTTCAATGCTTGCACAGTCTATGACGACCATGATGATGATTAAAGGACCGATTTACCGTGCTTCCCAAGCGAATACATGGATTACCGGTACTGTTTACGGAGCAACGTGGGAGCAAGTGAAAATCATGTTTCCGATTACGGCTGTACTGCTTATTATTACCGTTGTGGCAATCCGGATCATTAACCTCCAAGGCTTGGGAGATGAACTTGGTACAGGAGCCGGCAGCGCCGTACAGAGAAACAGAATGCTGCTCCTTCTATTAAGTACAGCACTGACGGGCGTATCAGTAGCTTTTGCAGGAGGAATCGGCTTTGTCGGATTAATGGCTCCTCATATTGCACGGAGACTTGTCGGTTCATCCTACGGTGCAATGCTTCCTGTATCGGCACTGGCCGGTGCCATTCTTGTACTGATTGCTGACCTGATCGGAAGAACGGTATTTTCACCGCTTGAGGTTCCTGCAGGTGTATTTACTGCAGCAATCGGGGCGCCGTATTTTATTTACCTGCTGTATAAAACGAGAAATACGTAAATAGAAACAACAGGCTCGAATTTGAAAAGGAGCGAGATATGATGAGTGCAATTGAAACGAAATCCCTGACGCTTTCGTACGGGGATTCCATTATTATAGATGAATTGGATCTGACTCTTCCAAAAGGTGAAATTACCGTTTTTATTGGAAGCAACGGCTGCGGAAAATCGACCTTGCTCCGTTCACTTGCGAGACTCTTGAAACCAAGCCAGGGCTCTGTGCTTTTAGAGGGCGGCTCTATAGCAAAGCTGCCGACAAAAGAAGTAGCCAAAAAGCTTGCGATCCTTCCCCAGGGACCTGCGGCACCGGAAGGACTGTCTGTTCTTCAATTGGTCAAACAGGGACGCTATCCCTACCAAAATTGGCTGAGCCAGTGGTCAAAGGAAGATGAAGAGGCGGTCTACAGGGCCCTGGAATCAACAGGAATGCTGGATTTTGCAGACCGTCCTGTAGACTCATTGTCCGGAGGTCAGCGCCAGCGTGCATGGATTGCCATGACGCTTGCACAGGATACGGAAATTATTTTGCTGGATGAGCCTACGACTTATCTTGACATGACTCATCAAATAGAGATTCTTGATTTGCTTTTTGAGCTGAACGAACGTGAAAACCGCACAATTGTTATGGTTCTCCATGACCTGAATTTGGCGTGCCGGTATGCACATCATCTTGTTGCCATCAAAGACCGGAAGATCCATGATCAGGGAAAACCGGAAGAAGTAATCAGCTGCAGTCTTGTTCAGGACGTGTTCCAGATGAATTGCGAGGTCACTGTTGACCCGCTTTTCGGCACACCACTGTGCATCCCTCATGGCAGGGGACGCTGTATTCTGAAAGAAGTGAGCATGAAAAATGGCTAAATTCCTGGAATCAGAATTGGCAGAACTTGAAAAATTCCGTCTGGGAAGGAAGCGGTGGTCATCGGCTCTTTCTATTGAAGTGGAAGATCTGCTGGCTCCTGAATCCTTAAAAACGTATCTGGACAAAGTGAAACCAAAGATTGAAGCTCCTGACCGGAAGACAGCTGCGTCCATGCTTTTGAAGCGTTATGGTTTTCTGGCAGCTTTAACGCTGTATTCCATGACGGTCTTTAATAAGGTTCCTAACGTGAGACCCGACAATTTATCCCTGGAAACGGATGACCAGGATCCATTATGGCTTCCATCCTTTCATTTTCATGATTTGGAAGCGTCCGTGCCGGGAGAAACTGAGAGCAGGGAAGAGTGGAGAAGCTCAGTCATCCAACAGCTTTTCGCAGAAAACATTTATCCGCTCATCAAAACAGCAAGCAGAAATACAAGTATTTCTAAATGGATTCTTTGGGAGAACGTCTGCATCTATGTTAAGTGGATGTATGAGACCCTTCTAGCATCCGTCCCTACAGGATTAAATAAAGACCAGATCGAAAACGACTTTCAATTTACAGTGGCGGAAGCAGAGGGGTCCCTCTTTGGAGATTACAACCAAAATCCATTGAAGCGATATGATGGACAAATGGCCATTCAGCCCGAGACAGGGCAGGAAATCAGAATGAGACGCACATGCTGTCTGTTTTATTTAACATCGGATCGCGGAGCCCGCTGCAAAACTTGTCCCGTTAAATGTGTTAAACCACCTAAAGGATACGGGGGATAACGATGGATAAAACGTTTAAAGATCAATTTGACGGCCTGTTTGAAAAGTACTGCGAGCTGCTCGTTGGGTCATCTGCGTCAGACCAGCAGGAAAAAATACAAATGTGGGCACTTTATACCCACATGGCCAAAACGATGCCAAATCTGCTGAGACACTGGAACGCAGAATACCCTGAGTTTAAGAACGCGATGAAACAAGTGAGCACTGAAGTCAAAGAAATGAACGAACAGCACCGTGAAAATAGCCAAAAGAAAAAAGACGACTAAGCACCGGCAGAATTTAAGCCAGGTGCTTTTTTGATTTTGAAGAGGTGCAGACTGCTGGAGTCATTTATTGGAGAAAGCCGGGTGGATGAATGGGGTGGATGAATGACGTAAACGCAGAAAAAATCTTAAGCACCTTAAGGAAATGTTTGGGATTTCAGAAAAATCAGGTGAATAACATTTAGATTAACTAATCAAAGGGTAAATGAACCGGGGATTTTGGATGAAAAAGAGAAGTCTGCCGTTTTATGATGAATTTATGTTAGTTTATGATGAAATTTTTTGATTTATGATGACTTTTGCTATGCTTATGATGAATTTTTTAGATTTATGATGAAATTTTGAATTTTATGCTGAAACCGGCTCACGAGGACTAATCAGGATGAGCCGGCAGGTTTATCATTACATGTTTTAAAGAATAAGCGCCTTGTGATACATGAGCAAGCGCCCTCCGCTTTTCGCAGTGTCCAGCTCCGGCGGCTAGCCGTTCGGCCGCTTCGCTGGCCCTGACAAAGTCAAAGAGCGACTTTGTCAGTTCCAGCTCCACCGTCTCTCACGGCTGAGCAAGCCGCCTCCGCTTTTCTCAGTGTCCAGCTCCGGCGGCTAGCCGTTCGGCCGCTTCGCTGGCCCTGTCAAAGTCAAAGGCGACTTTGTCAGTTCCAGCTCCACCGTCTCTCACGGCTGAGCAAGCCGCCTCCGCTTTTAGCAGTGTCCAGCTCCGGCGGCTAGCCGTTCGGCCGCTTCGCTGGCCCTGACAAAGTCAAAGAGCGACTTTGTCAGTTCCAGCTCCACCGTCTCTCAGCGCTGAGCAAGCGCCATCCGCTTTTCTTTATTGCGGCATGCCGTTGTAGGGGGATTGCTGTTGGGCGTAGTTTGAGAATTGCTGATAGGTTTGCTGCATTTTCTGCGCTTGTTCAGCTTCAACTTTGTACCAGCCGTTTTTAAACATTAAATTATACAGATGTCTTTGGCAGTCCTGGGTTTCGTTGAAGATGGACTGGATATCTTTATATAAACTTTCGTGGCTCATTTCATTCATGGCCGTGCAGTAGGCATCAGTCACGTATTTTTCCGTTGCCAGCATATCATTCACGAAGTCGCGTTCATTCATCTGAGGTGTTTTTGGAACTTGGGTTTCCTGATTGCCGATTTTACTGGATGGCTGATTTTGGTTCATCATTACAATCTCCTTTGCATCATTTATTGAAGCGGCTGCCGGGACTGAACCTGCTGAGGCTGAAGATGGCTTAAGACGGTTTGATAATGGCGGTTATGCATTTGTCCCGCTTTTTCCAATTCCATTTTCAGCTCCTGATTTTGGCAGGCCTGCGCAAAAAAATGAGCTTTTTTCATGGCCAAAAGGTTCCAGGAAAGCATATCCTGTAAGTAAAGATGGTCTTTAGTTGAAATAACTTCCGGGGGCTGCGGCATAACATTTTGCTGATTCTGCATGGGCTGCTGCTGCATGGTTATTTTCCTCCCTCATATAAACATTTCGTCTTTATTCTTCCTCTGAAAACGTTCTTCTTATACATCTGACATCAACCGACATCTTTGGATAAAAAATGATATTCAAATAGTCAGAAAGATGATAAAATACTTATAATTAAAGGCGCTTTTATATATAGATACTTTTGCTGCGTGATTCACCGCATTTTATTTTTTGAATATAATGTATGCGGTTACAGGAGGATTGAATATGGAACAAGTGATGCGGAATTTTTTCCTGTTTTTGTCCAAAAACAGAGGGCTTACAAAAGTGGCAAAAAGGTATGGGCTGAAATTCGGAGCCTCCCGTTTTGTCGCAGGTGAAACGATTGAGCTGGCAGCAGAGGCAATTCGCCAATTAAACAATAAAGGCCTGGATGTAACGATTGATTATCTGGGCGAATTTGTCGATAATGCTGCTGAAGCCAATGAAATGGCAGATAACTCGATCAAAGCGATTGAAGCAATTGGAAAGGAAAGGCTTCAATCCCAGCTGTCTTTAAAAATGACTTCTATGGGCCTTGATATTTCTGATGCCCTTGTTATGAATAACATGCGGAGAATTCTTGAAGCAGCGAAAAAAAATAACGTATTTGTCACAATTGATATGGAGGATTACTCAAGATGCGGCAAAACGATTGAGATTTTCAAAAAGCTCCGCGAAGAGTATGATAACATTGGTACCGTCATTCAGGCGTACCTGTACAGGACAGAAGAAGATATCAATGATCTGAATAAATACAGTCCCAACCTGAGGCTGGTTAAGGGAGCTTATAAAGAGTCTCCGCAGGTAGCTTTCCCGGATAAAAACGATGTGGATGATAACTTTAAAAAAATAATTAAAACACATCTTCTTAATGGCAATTACACAGCAGTTGCGACACATGATGAAGCCATCATTGAGTATACAAAGCAGCTAGTCGAGGAGCACAATATTCCCCTTGATCAATTTGAATTCCAGATGCTGTTTGGAATCCGTCCAGAAAGACAGCTGGAACTTGTAAACGAAGGATACAAAATGCGTGTGTATGTACCGTACGGGAATGACTGGTATGGCTATTTTATGAGAAGACTTGCTGAAAGGCCTGCCAATGTAGCCTTTGTTCTTAAAGGAGTAATAAAAAAATAAAAAACCGGATCCTCCATGCACCGTGCAAGAGGATCCTTTTCTTAAGATTCGCCCATATTCTGTTTTTTATATTGCTGATTGGTACTGGAGTGCTTGCCGCCTCCATCATGTTCATTCACCGGACCGGCGTTTCCTTTTACACTGGCTGCGCTCACTCCGGCTTTAGACGGGTCTTTTTTTAACTTTGCCATTTTCTTCACCTCCCTTGTCTTAGCGTTCCTCTTTGAAAAGAGAAAAAATCATAATAATTCCATCAAATGTATTGAAGAAATTTTCTAAATCTTTTATATTAATAGTGGGAATAAAATTTTTTGGGCAAAAAATGAATGAGCATTCATTCAAACAAGGGGGAAAACTTATGGTCCAGCAAATTAATAAAGCTGCGGTGCTTGGATCCGGCGTCATGGGGTCGGGAATTGCAGCACACTTAGCAAACATCGGGATCCCTGTATTGCTATTGGATATTGTACCTAAAGAGCTAACAGGGGATGAACAGAAGAAAGGGCTGACGCTAGACGATCTGGCTGTAAGAAATCGTTTATCAGCTGTTTCCATTCAAAAACTCTTAAAACAAAAACCTGCACCGTTAACATCCAAGAAAAATCTGGCTTTAATCGAAGCAGGAAACTTTGAAGACCATATGGAGCGTTTATCGGAAGCGGATTGGATTATAGAAGTAGTTGTAGAAAATCTTGAAGTGAAGAAAAAAGTTTTTGCACAAGTAGAGCAGTACCGCAAGAAAGGAAGCATTGTAAGCTCCAATACATCCGGTATTTCAATTGAAGCGATGGCGTCGGATTGTTCAGAGGAATTCCGAAAGCACTTCCTAGGAACGCACTTTTTTAATCCTCCGCGCTACTTGAAATTACTTGAAGTGATCCCTACGAAAGATACAGACGACCAGGTTTTAGCTTTTATGAAACAGTTTGGGGAGGATGTTCTCGGTAAAGGCGTCGTTACTGCAAAGGATACGCCGAACTTTATCGGAAACAGAATCGGGACATATGGGCTGCTTGTTACACTTAAGGAAATGCTTGATAAAGGATATAGCGTAGGTGAAGTGGACTCCGTTACGGGACCTTTGATCGGACGGCCAAAAAGCGCGACTTTCCGCACACTGGATGTAGTGGGATTAGATACGTTTGTCCACGTTGCGAATAATGTTTATGAAAACGTAGAAGAAAAGGAGAAGGAAGTTTTCAACGTACCTTCTTTCATGAAGCAGATGCTTGATAATGGCTGGCTCGGAGCTAAGACAGGGCAAGGTTTCTTTAAAAAAGAAGGAAAAGAAATTCTTGAGCTTAATCCTTCAACTATGGAGTACGGAGCAAGAAAAAAACTAAGTGCCCCGTCGATAGAAATGGCAAAACAGGCAAAAGGTTCAGCAAAATTGAAAGCGCTTATATATGCGGACGACAGGGCTGGGCAGCTTCTATGGGGAATCACAGCACCGACTCTTGTCTATTCTGCAAAGCTTCTTGGTGAAATTGCGGACGATATTGTTTCGATTGATCAGGCTATGAAATGGGGATTCGGCTGGGATAAGGGACCATTCGAGTTATGGGATGCAATTGGCCTTGAAAAATCGGCAGCCAGATTAAAAGAAGAAGGATATGAGCTTCCTTCATGGATTCAGGAAATGATTGAGAAGGGCCATTCCTCTTTTTACATTGAAGAAAACGGAGTCCGCTTTTTCTACAGCAGCGGAGAATACCGCCGCATCGAAAGAAGTGAAAAAGCCATTCAGCTTAAATCGTTAAAAGAAGCCAACGGTGTCATTAAGAAAAACAGCGGGGCAAGCCTGATTGATCTTGGGGACGGAGTAGCGCTCCTTGAGTTTCATTCCCAGAGCAATGCAATCGGGATGGATATCATCCAAATGATTAACTATGCGATTGATGAAGTCTCTCTGAATTTCAAGGGCCTTGTTATTGGAAACCAGGGCAAGAATTTCTGTGTCGGAGCGAATCTTGCCATGATCCTGATGGAGGCGCAGGATGATAATTATTTTGAAATCGACATGGTTATCCGCCATTTTCAGCAGGCTATGCAAAAAATCAAGTACAGTTCAAAACCCGTGGTGGCAGCTCCATTCGGCATGACGCTCGGCGGAGGAGCAGAGATCTGCCTGCCTGCTGCCAGAATTCAGGCTTCAAGCGAGACCTACATGGGGCTTGTGGAAGCAGGAGTAGGCCTTATTCCTGGCGGAGGAGGCAACAAAGAGCTTTATATCAAACATTTAAACAGCATCCCTAAAGGTCTGGACTTTGACCTTCAAAATGTAGCCAATAAAGTATTTGAAACGGTTGCTATGGCTAAGGTATCTACTTCCGCAGCGGAAGCAAGAGATTCACAATTCCTTGATGCACTGGATGGAATCAGCATGAATGGTGACCATCTTCTCCATGATGCGAAACGGGTTGTGCTCCAGCTCCATGAGAATGGCTACCGTCCTCCTGCAAAAGAAAAAATTCCGGTTGTAGGGGAAACCGGCTATGCAACGCTGCTTCTTGCAGCTCAAACCATGCATCTCTCTGGCTTCATTTCTGAGCATGACTTGAAAATCGCGAAGAAACTCGCTTTTGTTATTGCCGGAGGAAAAGTTTCATTTGGCACAAAAGTCGATGAACAATATCTGCTTGATCTTGAAAGAGAGGCATTCCTGAGTCTCGTTTCTGAAGGTAAATCACAGCAGCGCATGCAGCACATGCTTGTAAAAGGAAAACCGTTACGTAACTAAGGAGGGATACAAGATGAGAGAAGCGGTCATTGTTGCAGGTGCAAGAACACCTGTAGGAAGAGCGAAAAAAGGAACATTGGCAAGCGTGCGCCCTGATGATCTGGGAGCACTTGCTGTAAAAGAAACATTAAAGCGTGCGGGCAATTATGAAGGCAATATTGATGACTTGATTATCGGCTGTGCAATGCCTGAAGCTGAGCAGGGATTGAATATGGCAAGAAATATCGGAGCGCTGGCAGGTTTGCCGCATACCGTTCCTGCGGTTACGATCAACCGTTATTGTTCTTCCGGACTTCAGACGATTGCCTATGCTGCAGAAAAAATTATGCTTGGACATTCCGATACGATTATAGCAGGCGGAGCGGAATCGATGAGTCTCGTGCCAATGATGGGACATACACTTCGTCCAAATGCAAGGCTTGCAGAAGAAGCGCCTGAATATTACATGGGAATGGGACATACAGCAGAACAAGTGGCCCAGAAATACGGAGTCAGCCGTGAAGATCAGGATGCATTTGCGGTAAGAAGCCATCAGAGAGCTGCAGCTGCTATAGAAGCAGGGAAATTTGATGATGAAATCGTACCGGTCGAGGTTACGCTTCGTTCTGTAGGAGCTGACAACAAGCTGAAAGAAAAGTCCATCTTATTTTCCAGAGATGAAGGAGTACGACCGGGAACAACGCAGGATGTCCTTGCCAAACTCCGTCCTGTATTTAATGTGAGAGGATCCGTAACCGCAGGAAATTCCTCTCAAACGAGCGATGGTGCAGCCGCTGTCATGGTGATGGATCGTGAAAAAGCGGATGCACTTGGACTTGCGCCTATGGTGAAATTCAGATCCTTCGCTGTTGCGGGAGTACCGCCGGAAGTAATGGGAATCGGTCCGGTTGCCGCAATTCCGAAAGCACTAAAGCTTGCCGGACTGACTGTTGGAGATGTGGGATTATTTGAATTAAATGAAGCCTTTGCTTCCCAGTCTCTTCAGGTGATCCGTGAGCTTGGATTAGATGAAGAAAAGGTGAACGTGAACGGAGGAGCCATTGCAATCGGTCATCCGCTTGGATGTACAGGCGCAAAGCTTACGCTGTCCCTTATTCATGAAATGAAACGCAGAAATGAGCAGTTTGGTGTTGTAACTATGTGCATCGGCGGCGGTATGGGTGCTGCAGGCGTATTCGAACTAGTTTAATAGAATAATAAAATGGAGGGTTCAAAATGGCTAAATCATTGGAAACCGTAACTAAGGGCGGAAGCTTTTTAATTGAGGATGCATCCTTTGACCGTGTATTCACACCGGAGGATTTCACGGAAGAGCATAAAATGATTGCAAAAACGACGGAGGATTTTGTCGTAAATGATGTACTTCCACAGCTTGAAGACATTGAAAAACATGAATTTGATAAATCCGTTAAGCTTTTAAAGCAAGCAGGAGAACTGGGACTGCTAGGTGCGGACGTACCTGAAGAATACGGCGGACTTGGTCTTGATAAAATCAGCTCTGCTCTTATCACAGAGAAATTCTCCCGTGCAGGAAGCTTCGCGCTTTCCTTCGGAGCTCACGTAGGAATTGGGTCTCTGCCAATCGTTCTTTTCGGTAATGAAGAACAGAAAAAACAGTATCTTCCTGACTTAGCCGTTGGTGAGAGACTTGCTGCATATGCTTTGACAGAGCCTGGTTCCGGTTCAGATGCACTTGGAGCAAGAACAACTGCAAAACTGAATGCAGAAGGTACTCATTATGTATTGAATGGTGAAAAACAATGGATTACGAATTCTGCTTTTGCTGATGTGTTTGTTGTGTATGCAAAAGTTGACGGTGAACATTTCTCCGCGTTCATCGTTGAAAAAGAATTTCCGGGAGTTTCAACTGGGCCTGAAGAGAAGAAAATGGGAATCAAAGGTTCTTCTACACGTACACTGATCCTTGAAGATGCCATGGTGCCAAAGGAAAACCTTCTTGGAGAGCTTGGAAAGGGCCATGTAATCGCCTTTAACATTCTGAATATTGGCCGCTATAAGCTTGCTGTTGGGACAATTGGCGGCTCAAAAAGGGTCATCGACGTTTCCGTTCAATACGCGAACCAGCGCCAGCAGTTTAAGACACCAATTTCAAAATTCTCGCTCATTCAAGAGAAGCTTGCGAACATGGCTTCCAAAACATACGCTATGGAAAGCTCTGTATACCGTACGGTAGGTCTTTTTGAAGAGAGAATGAGCTTGCTTTCAGAAGAGGAGACAAAGGACGGCCGCGCTGTTGCTGCCTCAATTGCTGAATATGCGATTGAGTGTTCATTAAATAAAGTTTTGGGATCTGAAACACTTGATTATGTAGCGGATGAAGGAGTACAAATTCACGGCGGCTATGGTTTCATGCAGGAATATGAAGTGGAAAGAGCATACCGTGATTCCCGTATTAACCGGATTTTTGAAGGAACGAATGAAATTAACCGTCTCCTTGTACCGGGTACATTCCTTCGAAAAGCAATGAAAGGCGAACTTCCTCTTCTGCAAAAAGCACAGGCTCTTCAGGAAGAGCTAATGATGCTTATGCCGGAAGAAGTAGGAGAAGGCACACTTGAACAAGAAAAGCATTTGCTTAAAAATGCAAAGAAAATCGGTATTATGATTGCTGGTTTGGCTGCACAGAAATACGGTAAAGAATTACAAAAGGAACAAGAGGTTCTTGTGAATATCGCGGATATTGTGAGCAATATTTACGCAATGGAGTCAGCGATTCTGCGTACGGAGAAAGCAATCGCTGCTACAGGAGAGTCTAAAAACAGCCAAAAGCTTCTCTATACACAAGTATACTGCCAAGAGGCGTTTAACGAAATCGAAGCACATGCCAAGGAATCCCTGATCGCTATCGAAACGGGCGATTCACTTCGCATGATGATTTCCGCATTGCGCAAATTTACACGCTATACTCCAATTAACGTTATTGCAAAGAAACGTGAAATTGCGGCTGCAATCATTGATGCAAACCGCTATGTAAATTAAATATAATTTAATTAGAGCATGCAGGCCGGCCTGCATGCTCTTGCTGATTTTAAAACCCATTGCTGAAGATGCGTAAAGGGATTGAAAATGCAGCGTCTTTTCTTTTAAAAATGCTCCTCCTTGCAAACGAGCAGCAAAGGTGAGTAAAATAAGGCTATAACTTTTCAGTCAGCCTGATTGGTGAGGAGCGTTTATTTCTACATAATGGGAAGGCTGCATGGTACAATAAGGAGGATTACGTTGGACTTTTACTGGTATCCTAAATGCGGTACATGCCGGAAAGCGAAAAAATGGCTGGAAGAGCATGGCCACGAACTAAACGCTATACATATTGCGGAAAATCCGCCGAGTAAAGAGACATTAAAAGATCTTTATTCCAAAAGCGGTCTGGAACTGAAGAAGTTTTTCAATACAAGCGGTCAGAAATACCGTGAGCTGGGCTTGAAAGACCGTTTGAGCAGCATGAGTGAAGACGAAATGCTAACCGTTTTATCTTCAGATGGAATGCTTATTAAAAGACCGATTACAGCGAGCGGAAGCAAGGTCACTGTCGGTTTTAAAGAAAATGAATTTGAGCAGCTGTGGAAGTAAGAAGAGACTCTGTCTTTTCCATAAACAATAGAACTTTGGAGGGAATAAAATGAATACACCAAACGAACTTCGCTATTCCGAAGAACATGAGTGGGTAAAAGTAGAAGGCGATAAAGTACGAGTAGGCATAACACATTTCGCACAATCAGAGCTTGGGGACATTGTTTTCGTTGAGCTTCCGGAAGCAGGTACGGAGATTAAAGCAGACGAGCCATTCGGTTCTGTTGAATCTGTTAAAACCGTTTCTGAGCTTTATGCACCGATCAGCGGTAAAGTTGTGGAAGTGAATGAAGACCTGGATGACAATCCTGAATATGTAAATGAATCTCCTTACGAAAAAGCATGGATGATCGTAATTGAGCCGTCTGATTCAAGTGAGATTGAGAACTTAATGACAGCAGAACAATACACAGAAATGACCAACGAAGACTAATTTAACCAGCATTTCATAAATTAAGTTGGGCCATCCTATGTAAAAAGGAGGGCTCACTTTGACATTTAAAAAACAGCGCATTGATGTAACGGATAAAGTAACCGGCAAATTTTCTAATGGTCAAATGAATCTTTATTTGGACAATCAGCCGATCGGAACCATGACTTACGGTGAAAATGGCAGCAAATTTGAATTGAAAAGCGGAATTGAGCAAGCGGAGAACCGTTTTTTTCAAATGGCTGATGTTCCCGAAAAACGGGATGAAAAGTACGTGGACTGCGACGATCAAAACGGCTGGTGTTAACAATAAGGCAGTGGAGCCGTCCACTGCCTTATCTTCATTCTTCCATTTGCTTTACTCTTTGAATAAGAAACTGGTCTTGCTTAAGCGGAACAGCTAATGATCCGTATAATGATTCCTTCTCAAAAAAGGCGGGATGGATTCAGCAGGAAACATCTCAATGAAAAGAGAATAATGTAAAGAAAGACAAAATGAATAGGTGATGCTCATGTCAGAGGCTTCTAAAATCATTATTGTTGAAGGCAAGTCCGATAAAATTAAAATTCAGGAAGTCATCAATGAGCCTGTAGAGATTATTTGTACAAACGGCACGATCAGTCTTTCCAAAATGGATGAACTGATTGATGAATACTTTGACAATGACGTGTATGTGCTTGTGGATACAGATGAAGCAGGAGAGAAGCTTAGAAAGCAGTTTTTAAGGGAATTTCCCGAGGCTTCCCATTTGTACATTGATAAAATGTATAAGGAAGTAGCTTCAGCTCCAGAGCATCATATTGCTTCTGTACTGCTTAGTGCGAACATTGATGTTCAGGCGAAATATTTATAGCAAGGAGTTCTGGTTTGGCGATGATTGAAATAAATGCAGAAAACATCCCGGCACTGATAAAAAGCGACCGGTTTATTTTATATTTGTATACACCATTTTGCGGTACATGCCAGCTTGCAAAACGTATGCTTACAGTTGTGGATGAAACATTGCCGTCGACCGACCTGTACATGGCCAACCTCAATTATTTACCGGGGTTTGCTGAAAAATGGGAAGTCGAAAGCGTCCCGTGCCTGATGATTTTTGAAGAAGGAAAGCTTCAGACGAAGCAATATGCTTTTCAATCAGTAGAGTTTTTATACAACCTGATTTTAAAAGACGGCGCATAATGCGGCGTTTTTATTTTTGTTTTGACAAAATTCCTTTTTACCCTCCTAATTTCCGGGGCAATCATCATATTTCTCGGGAAATATTCCACACAGGAAATAAGTAAATGGTTGCCAAATATCTTAAATAAAGGTAATATAAAGAAAATTCAAACAAATACTCTTATCAAGAGCGCTGGAGGGTACTGGCCCGGAAAAAGCGCAGCAACCGGTCTTTAGGATACGGTGCTAAATCCAGCAGAAGGAGAACTTCTGGCAGATGAGAAGAGACGGCTATCCACCTCTTCTCCGGAAGGGGTTTTTATTATGAAAACAGGGGGAATTGGAGTGAGTGAAAAAATCTTCAGGCAGGAAACGGTAGCAGTGCACGGAGGCCTTAAAGAAGACCCGGTAACAGGAGCCAGAGCTGTTCCGATTTACCAGTCAAATGCGTATCTTTTTAAAGATACCGATCATGCAGCAGATCTCTTTGCTTTAAAGGAGCCGGGGTATATTTACACAAGAATCCATAACCCTACGGTTACGGTATTGGAAGAACGGGTAGCCCAGCTTGAAGGCGGAGCAGGAGCTTTAGCTGTTTCAAGCGGAATGGCTGCCATCACTCTCGCGATCCTGAATATTGCTGAAGCAGGGGATGAGATTGTTGCTGCATCGAACTTGTATGGAGGTACATACAATCTATTCGCAAACACACTTCCCAAATACGGAATTAAAACCATTTTTGCAGATGCCTCCCGCCCGGAATCTTTCAAAGCAGCCATTACTCAAAAAACGAAAGCCATTTTTGGCGAAATCATCGGAAATCCGAGCCTGCAGGTACTGGATGTAAAAGCAGTGGCTGACATCGCGCACGAAGCCGGTATCCCTCTCATTGTCGATAATACTTTTGCCACCCCGTATTTATGCAGGCCAATCGAACATGGTGCGGATATTGTCGTGCATTCTGCTACTAAGTGGCTTCTGGGGAATGGGACCACACTGGGAGGGATCATTGTTGATGGAGGAAAGTTTGACTGGTCTACCGGAAAGTTTCCATCCTTTGTAACCCCTGATCCAAGCTATCACAATATTGTTTTTGCAGAAGCGCTTAGGGAACTCGCCTATATTGTGAAAGCAAGAGTTCAGCTATTGAGAGACTTCGGTCCGGCGCTCAGTCCGTATAATGCTTTTCAATTTACGCTCGGTCTGGAGACTCTCCATGTCCGTATGAAGGAGCATATTCATAATACAAGAAAGGTGGTCGGCTACCTGCAAAACCACCCTGCTGTAAAGTGGGTGCTGTATCCCGAAGCAGATGGACACTCTTCGAAAGCACTGGCAGACCATTATTTGCCTAAAGGGGCAGGGGCTGTTATCGTATTTGGAATTGAAGGCGGTCTGGAAGAGGGAAAAGCCATCATCAATCATACAAAATTATGGTCACATGTAGCGAATGTGGGAGATGCAAAGAGTTTAATTATCCACCCTGCCAGCACGACCCATCAGCAGCTTGGCAAAGAAGAACTCGCTGAAGCTGGGGTTCCGGAAGACATGATTCGCCTGTCTGTCGGTATAGAGCATGCCGATGACCTGCTTGAAGATCTGGAGGAAGCCATCTTTGCTGCAACAGGCAAACGGTCGCTAACAGCCAGTGCAAAATAATAATACATTTTTTGTTGACACCTCTTTTCTATCGTGATAGAATCACTCTCAGATCTGAAATATTTATAAAATTTCAAACCATCCCAATTGAATAATAGATTGTTCTCTTATTAAGAGAGGTGGAGGGACGTGCCCTATGAAGCCCGGCAACCGTCAGTCAGCGGACTGAAATGGTGCCAATTCACTCAAAATGCCCAGGCGTTTTGAAAAATGAGAGAAAGGTATCCTGAATATTAATGCCTTTCTGCTCATCTGTGCAGAAAGGCATTTTTGTTTTTACAACATTGGACGGTTTACTTCTTCTTGAGCTTTTAATTTTCAGATCGTATGAGAGAGAAGGTGAAGGCATGATTACGCTAACTAATGTGTCAAAAGTATATTCGGTTAAGTCGGGAAGCATCAAAGCGGTTGATGATGTGAATCTTGAGGTTCAAAAAGGCGAAATCTTTGGAATCATCGGCTACAGCGGTGCAGGAAAGAGCTCTTTAATCAGGCTGTTAAACGGACTGGAAATCCCGACGTCAGGGACCGTTGAGGTAGCAGGGAACCGGATCGGTGAAATTAAAGGGAGTCAGCTTCGCAAGGCAAGGCAGGAAATCAGCATGATCTTCCAGCATTTTAATTTGCTTTGGTCCCGTACGGTTTCTGATAATATCGCTTTTCCGCTGGAAGTTGCAGGGATTCCAGCAGCGAAGCGTAAAGAACGGGTTAAAGAGTTAGTCAGGCTCGTTGGGTTAGAAGGAAGAGAGAACGCCTATCCTTCCGAGCTGAGCGGAGGCCAAAAACAGCGGGTAGGAATTGCCCGTGCCCTGGCCAATAATCCAAAAGTGCTGCTGTGTGACGAGGCAACATCTGCGCTGGATCCCCAGACGACGGATTCCATCCTTGAGCTTCTTGTTGATATTAATGAGAGACTTGGATTGACCATCGTGCTGATTACGCATGAGATGCATGTAATCCGTAAAATCTGCCATAAGGTAGCCGTAATGGAGGATGGGAAAATTGTTGAAGAGGGAGAGGTCCTGAATGTATTCAGAAAACCTCAGGCCCCGATTACGAAACGTTTTGTTCAGCAGGTTACAGAGCCTGAAGAAACAAAAGAGACAATTGCCCACCTAATTGATTCCTATCCGTCAGGCCGGATCATTCAGCTGACATTTGTAGGAGATTCGACCGAGCAGCCGGTTGTTACGAGCCTCATCCGGAATTACGATGTGAAGGTTAATATTCTGCAGGGGAAAATCTCCCAAACGCAAAGCGGCGCCTATGGAGCCCTATTCCTTTACATTGACGGAGAAGAAACAGAAATGGACCGTGCTCTGCAATTTTTAGCCGACAATCAAGTAGAAGTGGAGGTGGTTGCACATGCTTGAACAATGGCTACCTAATGTAGATTGGGCAGATGTATGGGAAGCAACTGCCGAAACACTCTATATGACTGCATTTTCAGTAGTGGCGACGTTCATTTTGGGATTGCTGCTCGGGCTTTTGCTCTTTTTAACTTCCAAAGGAAATGTTTGGTCCAACAGAACGATAAACGTGATTGTATCAGCCTTTGTTAATGTGTTCCGTTCCATTCCGTTTATTATCTTGATTATCCTGCTCATTCCTTTTACGAAAGCAATCGTTCATACGATTCTCGGTCCGAATGCAGCTTTGCCTGCATTGATCATCGGGGCTGCACCGTTCTATGCCAGGATGGTCGAAATCGCGCTCCGTGAGATTGATAAAGGAGTCATTGAAGCAGCCCGCTCAATGGGTGCTTCTACAGGAACAATCATTTGGAAGGTTCTCCTTCCTGAGGCTATGCCTGCGCTTGCTTCCGGAATTACCGTAACGGCTATCGCTGTAGTCGGCTATACCGCAATGGCTGGGGCCATTTCAGCCGGGGGACTTGGGAATCTTGCTTATTTAGAAGGATTCCAGCGAAGCCATAACGATGTCACCTTCATTGCAACCTTGTTAATTTTAATTATCGTGTTTATTCTCCAATTTATCGGAGATGCCATAACAAAAAAAATAGACAAACGCTAGGGGGAAAAGAAATGAAGAAATTATTATTAAGTACCGTTTTTGCTTTTTCGGCTGTTGCACTTGCAGCTTGCGGAACAGGAGGATCAAACGGAAGCGGAGAAAAGACAGAGAAAATTGTAGTCGGTGCTTCCAATACACCGCATGCGGAAATCCTTGAAGAAGCAAAGCCTCTTCTGGAGAAAAAGGGAGTCGATCTTGAAATCAAGACTTTCCAGGATTATGTTCTTCCAAACAAAACACTGGCAAGCAAAGAATTGGATGCGAACTACTTCCAGCATAAGCCTTATCTTGATCTGCAAATGAAAGAGAATAAAGATTATGACTTCGTAAGCGCAGGAGCCATCCATATTGAGCCAATGGGCGTGTACTCTAAAAAGTACAAATCCCTTGATGAATTACCTGAAGGGTCAAAAGTTATTTTGAGCAACTCTGTTGCTGAGCATGGCCGTATTCTGACATTGCTTGAGAGCAAAGGGCTTATTAAACTAAAAAGCGGTGTTGATAAAGCAAACGCAACGCTTAAGGATATCGCTGAAAACCCTAAGAATATTAAATTTGAAGCAGATGTAGAACCAGGTCTTCTTCCTCAGATTTATAACAATGATGAAGGGGATGCGGTGGTAATCAATACGAACTATGCAATTGATGCAGGTCTTGAGCCATCCAAAGATGCGATTGCAATTGAAGGATCTGAATCGCCATACGCGAACTTAATTGTTGTCCGTAAAGGTGATGAGAATAAAAAGGCGATTAAAACGCTTGTTGAAGTTCTCCATTCTAAAGAAATCCAGGACTTCATTAAGAAAGAATACAAAGGTGCGGTCGTTCCGGTTAGTGAATAATTGATTGAAAGCCTCAGGAGTTCAGCTCCCGGGGCTTTTTTTATGAGCGGGTTTGGAAAACGGAACATCCCCTCGAAGCGCAATCTAATAAAATCTGCCCTCTTATTAAAGGTGTACAGAAACTGTTTGATTCAAAAAAACTCGAAAAAAACGGATTTCTGCGGTTTTAGGGTTATTTTTGTCTGAATATTCCGCTACAATTATATTGTAAGCGATCACATACATAGGGCTGGGGTGAAAAAGAGTGAAAATTAATTTTCGAAACTTAACCGTCCAGGTTATCATCGGAATCATTTTAGGGGTCTTATTGGGATTTTTCTATCCGGATTTTGCAAAAGAATTAAAAGTATTGGCAGATGTCTTTATTAAAATGATAAAAATGGTCATTGCTCCGATCATCTTTTTAACGATTGTGATTGGGATTGGCGGAATGGGTGACTTGAAAAAGGTCGGTCGCATCGGCGGAAAAGCTCTGATCTATTTTGAGATTGTCACTACCTTTGCATTAGCGATCGGGATTTTGGTTGTTAATTTCATGCAGCCGGGCGCCGGGGTGAATACGGAAAATGCCAGTAAGGATACGGTCAGTACATTTGCTGAACAGGCAAAGGAGACAGATCATGGCTTTGTAGGGTTTATCACCAATATTGTTCCTGAGAATGCCATTGGTGCGATGGCAGAAGGCGAACTGCTGCCGATTTTGTTTTTTGCCGTTCTGTTTGGAATTGCGGCTGCCGGGCTTGGAGAAAAGTCAAAACCTGTAATCCAGCTGTTTGAACGGTTTACCGATATCTTTTTTAGAATCGTCAATATGATTATGAAAGTATCGCCCATTGCTGCCTTTGGAGCGATGTCTTATACGATTGGGGAGTTCGGCGTCGAATCATTAGGGAATCTCGGGAAGCTTATGGGGTCCGTATACTTAACCATGTTCCTGTTTATTATTTTCGTCCTTGGGGCGATTGCAAAGCTCAACGGATTTAGTATTTTTAAATTTATTGCCTATATTAAAGAAGAAATTCTGCTTGTTCTTGGAACCTCTTCATCGGAATCGGCTTTGCCGAGAATGATGGAAAAGTTAGAGAAATACGGATGCTCCAAGTCGGTTGTCGGACTGGTGATTCCGACCGGTTATTCATTTAATCTGGATGGAACCTCCATTTATCTCTCAATGGCCGCAATTTTTATTGCACAGGCCTATGGAATTGATTTAACCATCTGGCAGGAGCTTACACTGCTTGGTATTTTGATGCTGACATCTAAAGGAGCGGCCGGTGTAACGGGCTCCGGCTTTATTACATTAGCGGCTACAATCGCTGCTTTCCCAATGATTCCGCTTGAAGGCCTTGCCCTGTTGATCGGAGTGGACCGTTTTATGTCAGAAGCAAGGGCCATTACAAACCTGATTGGAAATGGAGTGGCAACCGTCGTCATTTCTAAAAATGAAAATGAATTTCATCCGCCTGCTGTCTCTTCAAAAGGGAAAGCGCATTTTGATGCATAATGTGCATGACTGGGTTTTGAAGGTGGCATACTAATTCCGACTTTTACAAATGGGAGTGGGAATAATGGAACATATGGAACCACGCAACTCAACGGAAGCGGCTCTTCATCAATATAAAATGGGGCTGGGTGCGTTTACTCAGAAAATGCCGGAACTTGCCCATCAGTATAATGCATTTACAGAAGCTTGTTTCCAGGCAGGAGAGCTGTCCCAAAAAGACAAGCAGCTCATTGCTCTCGGAATCAGTCTTTATTCACAGGATGAATATTGCATCATTTACCATACGAAGGGCTGTCTTGACCAAGGAGCATCGGAACAGGAAATTTTAGAAGCTGTTGGAGTGACCGCTGCATTTGGGGGCGGGGCTGCTATGAGTCAGGCTGTAACACTCGTACAGGAATGCATGACAGAATTGAATCAGCTAAAGCAATAACCGGAAGGCGGCTCTAAAAAGCCCCATCCGGGAAAACAGGGAACCGCATTTTAAACGGTTCCCTGTTTTCGTTTGAAGTTATCGCCAGAAAGATTGAAGCAGAAATCAGCTTATGAACTCTAAGTCACACAGGAAGCGGACATTTTTAAATGATTCTCTGGACGCCTTTTCAATATTCATGAAACAGAAGCATTTGGAAGGATAACTGCAATTTAAGGTTTATATTCACAGCAATGGGGCTAACTAATGATTGAAAGCAGTTTACAGTCCGTCAGCCAATTTGAAATCAATCAGCAGTTTGATAAAATTAAACTGTTGAAAAATTTGAAAGGATGATTCGTTATTCTTACTCAGCAGAAGCTGGAACTGCAACATACGGCAGAAATGGAAAAAGCGATGCAAAAATCCCATGGAATGAGCTACGCAGAGTACGGCCGTAAATTGGATAATCGTCTAATGGTAGAAGAGAAACGTGAGAAAAGCTATCGTGAAAGTATGAGGATGGCAGCTGCCCATCAGAGGAAAGCACATCATTAATAAAGAGGAAAAAAGGGCCGTTTGCAGACGGCCTTTTTTCCTGTTTTCATTACATGCACACTCTCCTGTAATTCCATTGAATTAATGGTATGATAATAGTCTGGACAGCCAAAAGAATATTATGTTAAAACCAGCCTGAGCTGCAGGATCATCGGCAGACGGTGAAACGGTTGTATTCAGATTTCATTTGTTATAAGATTAGAATGAGAATAAAATGAGAATCATTTGTTTTTAAACCGCAGGAAAGAAAAGCAGATACCTCTTGTGCTGCCTTAGCTGATTCTGCATTTTCGGTCTTTTTTTGTTTTTGCAGGAACAGGCACAGCAGGAGGTTGCAGCAATTCTTTACGCATAAAATCCGTTATTGATGGAGGTAGTATCATGTCAGGTTCAACATTAACTATTAAGGATTTACACGTTGAGATCGATGGGAAAGAGATTTTAAAAGGTGTTAACCTTGAAATAAAAAGCGGTGAATTCCATGCAATCATGGGACCGAACGGAACGGGTAAATCAACTCTTTCCTCAGCCATTATGGGTCACCCGAAATATGAAGTAACAAAAGGAAGCATTATGCTTGACGGGGAAGACGTACTTGAAATGGAAGTAGACGAGCGCGCACGCGCAGGGCTATTCCTTGCTATGCAGTATCCAAGTGAAATCAGCGGGGTAACAAACGCAGACTTCCTTCGTTCTTCAATCAATGCACGCCGTGAAGAAGGACAAGAAATCTCCCTTATGAAATTCATCCGCCAAATGGATGAGAACATGGAGTTTCTTGAAATGGATCCAGATATGGCGCAGCGCTACCTGAACGAAGGGTTCTCGGGCGGAGAGAAAAAACGCAATGAAATTCTTCAGCTTATGATGATCAAGCCGAAGATCGCCATCCTTGATGAGATTGACTCCGGTCTTGATATTGATGCACTTAAAGTCGTTTCTAAAGGAATCAACCAAATGCGCAGCGACGATTTCGGCTGCCTGATCATCACTCACTATCAGCGTCTCCTTAACTACATCACACCTGATCACATTCACGTCATGATGCAGGGGCGTATTGTAAAATCCGGCGGACCTGAGCTTGCTCAGCGCCTTGAAGCAGAAGGCTATGATTGGATCAAGCAAGAGCTAGGGATTGAAGACGAAACTGTCGGACAAGAAGCGTAAGCGTTAGGAGGGCTCAATTTGGAAACGCAAATCAAATTTGATAAAGATTATGTAGCCGGCTTCTCTAGCAAGAACGGCGAACCGGATTGGCTAAAGGACCTTCGCTTGCAGGCGATGGAGAAATCTGAAGATCTTCCGATGCCAAAACCGGATAAAACGAACATTAAAAACTGGAACTTTACCGATTTTGCTCAGCATACGGTAGAAAGCCAGGGCTATTCTTCCCTTAGCGAATTGGACGAAGCCGTGAAAATTTTAGTGGATTCTGAAAATCAGGATCAGACTTTATATATCCAGCGCGACAACACTCCTGCATTTGTTTCACTTTCTGAAGAAGCAAAATCCAAAGGCGTCATCGTTACCGATATCTTTACGGCTGTAAACGAGCATGGCGACCTTGTTCAAAAGTATTTCATGAAAGATGGAGTGAAGACCGAAGAGCATAAGCTGACAGCGTTGCACGCTGCCCTTATGAACGGCGGAATTTTCGTATATGTGCCAAAGAACGTGGAGCTCAGCGCACCGCTTCAAGCTGTATTTGTTCATGAAAAAGCTAAGGCAGTCTTTAACCATGTATTGGTCGTTGCAGAAGATAATAGCTCTGTTACTTATGTGGAAAACTACATCTCAGTTAATCATGAGGAAGCCATTTTTAACATTGTGACAGAAGTGTTCGCCAATACAAATGCACGTGTTACTTACGGAGCGGTTGATACCCTTTCAAAAGAAGTGACATCTTATGTGAATCGCCGCGGTGTTGCGGGACGCGATGCACGCATTGAATGGGCTCTTGGTATGATGAATGACGGGAATACAGTTTCTGAGAATGTAACGAACCTTGTAGGCGATGGTTCATTCGGAGATACAAAATCGGTTGTCGTAGGTCGCGGAGAGCAATCTCAAAACTTCACGACAAAAGTTGTTCACTTCGGTAAACATTCAGAAGGCTATATTTTGAAGCACGGAGTTATGAAGGACAGTGCGACTTCCATTTTTAACGGAATTGGAAAAATTGAACTGGGCGCAACAAAGTCCAATGCAGAGCAAGAGTCCAGAGTTCTTATGCTGAGTGAAAAAGCACGCGGAGATGCGAACCCGATTCTTTTAATCGATGAAGACGATGTAACAGCAGGCCATGCCGCATCTGTTGGCCGCGTCGATCCTATTCAGCTGTTCTATTTAATGAGCAGAGGAATTTCCCAGGCTGAGGCAGAAAGACTCGTCATCTTTGGTTTCCTTGATCCGGTGGTAAGGAAAATGCCAATTGAAGGCGTTAAGAAACAGCTTGTAGAAGTGATTGAAAGGAAAGTCAGATAATGGATATGAAATATATCCAAAAGCAATTTCCAATCCTTGATCAGCAGGTCAATGGAAAGGATCTTGTTTACCTGGACAGTGCTGCGACTTCTCAAAAGCCACTGGCTGTGATTGACGCCCTGTCCACCTACTACCGGGAATACAATTCCAATGTTCACCGCGGTGTCCATACTCTTGGAACAAAAGCTACGGACGGATATGAAGGGGCGCGCGAAAAAGTTCGCAAGTTTATTAACGCCTCTTCAACGGAAGAAGTGATTTTTACAAGAGGAGCTACAACGGCTTTGAATACGGTAGCCTTGAGCTATGCCCGTGCCAATCTTCAGCCTGGTGATGAGATTGTCATCACCTATATGGAACATCATGCAAATATTATTCCGTGGCAGCAGGCTGCAAAAGCAACCGGAGCACAGTTAAAGTATATTCCGCTTCAGTCAGACGGGACGATTTCCCTTCAGGATGCGGAGGATACGATTACTGATCAGACGAAAATCGTTTCTGTCATGCAGGTATCAAACGTACTTGGTACGATTAATCCTGTTAAGGAAATAGGAGCGATTGCCCATAGGCATGGTGCCATCATGGTTGTGGACGGAGCCCAAAGCACTCCTCATATGAGAGTGGATGTTCAGGATCTCGATTGTGATTTCTTTGCATTCTCTGCCCATAAAATGTGCGGCCCTACCGGCACGGGCGTTCTGTATGGAAAAAAAGCCCTTCTTGAAAACATGGAGCCTGCCGAATTCGGCGGAGAAATGATTGACTTCGTTGGTTTGTATGAATCTACGTGGAAAGAGCTTCCCTGGAAATTTGAAGCTGGCACACCAATCATTGCGGGGGCAATCGGACTCGGTGCGGCCATTGATTTCCTTGAAGAAGTCGGGCTTGATAACATCCTGGAGCACGAGCACAGACTTGCTGCCTATGCGATGGATAAAATGTCTGAAATAGACGGAATTACGATTTACGGTCCTAAAGAAAGAGCAGGTCTTGTAACCTTTAATATTGAGGATGTTCATCCTCACGATGTAGCGACCGTTCTTGATGCAGAGGGAATCGCAGTCCGTGCAGGGCATCACTGTGCACAGCCTCTTATGAAATGGCTGAATGTATCAGCGACAGCACGCGCGAGCTTCTATCTCTACAATACAGAGGAAGACATTGATCAGCTCGTTGCCGGGCTAATCAAAACGAAGGAGTACTTCTCAAATGTCTTTTAATAACAATCTGGATACACTTTATCGCCAAGTGATTATGGATCATTATAAAAATCCCCGCAATAAAGGATCATTGGAAGACAGCCTGACGGTTGATATGAATAATCCTACATGCGGAGACCGGATTCATTTAACTTTGAAAATTGAAGATGGAAAAGTGTCTGACGCTAAGTTTGATGGTGAGGGATGCTCCATTTCGATGGCATCTGCTTCCATGATGACTCAGGCAATTAAAGGCCAGGATGTTAAAACGGCCCTTAAGTTATCAGAAATCTTTTCAGATATGATGCAAGGCAAAGAATACGATGATACGATAGACTTAGGGGATATTGAAGCCCTTCAAGGAGTATCGAAGTTTCCGGCACGGATTAAATGTGCTACATTGTCCTGGAAAGCGATGGAAAAAGGTGTGCACAGCCAAGAGCAGTGACAGTCAATATAAAATCTGAAAGAAGGAGTGAAGACGGATGGCTAAAAAAATGCCTGATATTGGGGATTACAAGTACGGCTTTTCTGATAAAGACGTCTCCATATTCCGTTCAAAGCGCGGATTAACGAAAGAAATCGTAGAAGAAATTTCGCGCATGAAAAATGAGCCTCAGTGGATGCTCGATTTCCGTTTGAAATCACTTGAACATTTTTATAATATGCCGATGCCTCAATGGGGCGGAGATTTGAATGCTTTAAACTTTGATGAAATTACGTACTACGTAAAACCATCTGAAAAATCCGAGCGTTCATGGGATGAAGTTCCTGAAGAAATCAAACGCACGTTTGACAAACTTGGAATTCCGGAAGCAGAGCAAAAATATCTTGCCGGTGTTTCTGCCCAGTACGAATCCGAAGTAGTTTATCACAACATGAAGGAAGACTTGGAAGACATGGGTATCGTGTTCAAGGACACGGACAGCGCACTTCGTGAAAATGAAGATATTTTCCGCGAGCACTGGGGCAAAGTGATTCCTCCGACAGACAACAAGTTCGCAGCGCTAAACTCTGCGGTTTGGTCCGGCGGATCCTTCATCTATGTACCAAAAGGCGTGAAAGTGGATACTCCGCTTCAAGCATACTTCCGTATTAACTCTGAGAACATGGGGCAGTTCGAACGTACTTTGATCATCGTGGATGAAGGTGCACATGTTCATTACGTAGAAGGCTGTACAGCTCCGGTTTATACAACGAACTCTCTTCACAGTGCCGTTGTTGAAATCATTGTAAAAAAAGGCGGCTACTGCCGTTATACAACGATTCAAAACTGGGCGAACAACGTGTTCAACCTGGTAACGAAGCGTGCGGTATGTGACGCGCAGGCAACAATGGAATGGATTGACGGGAATATCGGCTCCAAGCTGACAATGAAATACCCGGCAGTTGTCCTAAAAGGCGAAGGCGCCCGCGGAATGACTCTTTCCATTGCCCTTGCAGGAAAAGGCCAGCACCAGGATGCAGGTGCGAAAATGATTCACCTTGCACCGAATACGTCTTCTACCATCGTGTCGAAGTCTATTTCCAAGCAAGGCGGTAAAGTAACATACCGCGGAATCGTTCACTTCGGCCGTAAAGCTGAAGGCGCACGTTCCAACATTGAGTGTGATACACTCATCATGGATAACAAATCAACCTCCGATACAATTCCTTATAATGAGATCTTAAATGACAACATCTCATTGGAGCATGAAGCGAAAGTTTCAAAAGTATCGGAAGAGCAATTGTTCTATCTCATGAGCCGCGGTATTTCTGAAGAAGAAGCAACAGAAATGATCGTAATGGGCTTCATCGAGCCATTTACAAAAGAACTTCCAATGGAATATGCCGTTGAAATGAACCGCCTGATCAAGTTTGAGATGGAAGGTTCCATCGGATAATAAATGAACCCCCGGTATTAAACCGGGGGGTTTTTTATGTCTGGAATTTAATTTCCAAAGCTGAAATAGGAGAAACAGAACTTAAATGCAGAATAAATCTGTCAGAACGTGTAAATATGGCCTTGGTAATCAATCGATTACTGTTTTTTCAATTAATTACTGACTTTGATTGCGTACTTTCTTAATTAATTGCTATTAAGATCCGATATGAATGGGAGTTACAATTAAGCCCTTATAAATCAATAAAAGCTTACCCATTCTAATGCAAAATAGTATGCTGTATGATACGGTATTTACATAATATTTAGTTGTTACACCCTTCAAAACGGAAATAGTTCAAGGCCCTAGCGGTCTTCTATCCTTTATACTTTAATTAATACTTTCCCTTCATAATTACGGCTTTCAATTAATTGGTGAGCAAGATTTACTTCAGATAAATTAAAGAGTCGAGCAATAGGAAGTGTCAATTTTTTAGAAGCAAACATTTCTAAAACTTTTTCTGCCACAGGTGCTAATCGTTCTGGACAGTGTTTCCTCGTCGTTCCTAAGCTAAAACCTTTAATGTTTCTACAACTACTATGGACATCGCTGGTTTTAAAGTTACCTGCTTTTCCACTGCTATTGCCAAATTGAACAAGTGTCCCATATAGTCCTAAGCATTCAATACTTTTACCGGATAGATCCCCAGCAACTGAATCAAAAATAACATTAGCTCCAAAATTATTTGTTTCCTTTAATACTTCCTCAACAAATGTATCGTAGGTACAGACAATATTAGCTCCTAATGATTTTACATAATTTTCTTTATTAGGATTCCCAACAGTACCTATAATTTTTTGCACCCCAGCTAATTTTGCTAATTGTACGAGCATTGAGCCTACGCCTCCTGCTGCACTATGTATTACAATCGTATCCGTTTTTTTTACTTGGCCTATATCATAGAGAAGCATATAAGATAAAATAGAAACTGTTGGCATTGATGCGGCTTGTTCAAAGGGTAGATTATCTGGAATTTTAAATACCAATTGCTCATTTGCTACAACATACTCTGCATAGGAACCAGATTTCGGGAAGGCTATAATCCGATCTCCTTTTGAAAAGTTAGATTTAGGGGAAACCTCTTCAATTGTCCCTGAAACATCCAATCCAAGGGTTAAAGGAAAGTTACCTTTTCCTTTATTTCCATTACGTTTTTTTATATCTGCATAATTAACACTTGTATAAGCCACTTTTATCAAAACTTCATTTTCCCCTATTAAAGGCAAATCAACATCTGAGTAGGTAAGAACACTAGCATCACCAAATTCATTTTGAATTATAGCTTTCATGTTTTTTCCTCCCTTTCATATCATTTTTAGACTACCACATTTTTATTTGCTGGAAAATTAGGTTAATTCGATTGGAGTTTATAAGTTTATCTTATTAGTTAAACAGCTAAACAGCTTGTAAACAAAAGAGTAGAGCAGCTGTCAGATCAATGTTATATATGCCGGGGTGAAATCTTGGTCAAAGTAAAGCTTGTCCAAAAGTTGTTTACAATGCCGTTAAAATAAGCAAATTTCCCCTTTTTCATCTCAGTTTCTTTCTTAACCTTCAAAACATATTCTTTAATAGCCATAATTCCAATACGAAGTTCCTGAGCAGGAATGAATGCTCTCTCATTTCTGCAGAAGTCAATCACTCGATTACACTGCCTTACCACTTTCCAAAACTACTGAATAACCTCAGTATTCAAAAAAATGAGCTTTTTAAGCTAGCAAACTTTACTGTATCCAAGGGGCTACAAAACTAGATTTGGAAAAATGGTATTCCACAGCAATATCCACATGATTTAAAATTGAGGCGTTGTTACGTTTATTATCAATCTATTGTTTTAAGGGAAGAGTATTTGTTTTATTGGTAGGACACTTCTCGGACATATTGGCCGGTGTCTTGTCGGACAGTTCTTCTCTTAGAGGTTGAATGATGATGGCATTAGCTGTCTGCAGCATATCATTCTTTCTCTCCATGGCTACCTGGCGGATCATGCCCAGGTCTTCTAATTTCTTTACCAGACGCTGAACGGTTTTGTATGCAAGCTCCATCTTTTTGGCGATTGTATTCTTGCACATATAGCTCACACCGATTTGCTTGTACAGGAGTTCCAGCAATACAATTAGTCTAGTTTTTACATCTGAGCGTTTAACAGCTGCATTTATTGTATCTCTATATTAGCGAATGGAACGGTTAAAATTCTCAACCTCGGTAAAAGAGGGAAGGTTGTAAAATGCTTCTTCATTAGCAATCACATCGATACGTTTTTTCATCATGTTGTCTCCCATTGGAAACAAAAAAGCAACGGCCCTGTGTAAGCAAACCGTTGCGAAGAAACCCTTAGTGGAATGTAATAAACTACATCTGAGGGTATATATTCGGAGTAGGCGGAAGGTATAAGAGTGTTGGTAGCACTACTTATACGCGCTGTGCTCTTTTGTTATTATTTATGAAACCATATTTAATATCGTTTTCCCGAAAAAATGAAAAAGAACTTTAACAATCATATACTCTAAACCGCATAAACATTGATTTGTTGTCCTAAGGTACTGTTTTCGTTAAATGATAGTCGAGATGAAAGGCTCCTTCGGATAAATTACAAGAAGCCTTCGTATATTAGTCATATACCAAGGGTTTTTTTTTGTAAATCAGTGTCGTGCCAACTTTGCACCAACTCGAATTTTTTTTGCTTTTTAAATTTCGTTTTCTTTAATTAAAGGCTTAGCCAAATCTCTTACATTAGGAGGAATAATAACCTTGGATAAATTTTAAAAAAAAGATGAATTAAACTAAGTTTCTAATGTTTTTACTGATATATGCAAAGTTAGCAGACATGAATAAAGTGATAAGGTTTAGTTCAGTAAAATAAGGTATATTATATTTGGTGAATAGATTCGCTTTAAAGATAAGAAAAGTAGGTGAACAAAGTGGGGAAATATCAATTGGATCACAAAAGTCAGGTAGCTGTGACAAAGTTTCATGAAAAAAACACGCCTGCCAAATTTGATAAAAAAAAGCAACTTGAAAAAATACGTGCGGAGTATTTGAAAAAGAAGCAAAAACAAACAGAGAAATAATAGAAATGACAGCATAGGAAGATTCAATTCTCCCTATGTTTTTTTTATTCGAAATTTCTTTCAATATTTTCTGCAATCGGGTGCATATCTGTAATTAGATAAGTGCTTTTTATTTTTCAGCTCTGCTAAACTTGTCTGTTGATTGCAGTTAGCAGGTGTTCCCTTATTTTTGGGCGGGAGGTGAGCCTCCTTGCCTCTTTGCGCCTGCTGGGTCTCCCATGTCCCGCTGCTCGGGGGCCATTGCTGAAAATGACTATCATCGGAATGTTACTCAAGAAAAGCATCAGACTTGTTGAACATAGAGTATGGTTAAAGCCATTAATATTTATTAGACGCGGTAAGAAACTAACTCGAAATGATCAGTGTAAGTTTCAAACTGACTTAATGTCATCATTTCATAGGAAGGAGAAAGCCGTTATTAAAGAGAACTAGTGATGTAGCTAAAGATCGAATGATTTTGGATTTATATATATTTTTGGATTCAAGAACCTTTATCAGGAGTGTGAAAAGCATGGTCCATGCAAAAGCCTTATTATCCGATCAATTATTAGCTAATGCTAATGATCCCAGCTGGTATCTTCCATTTTTTGATTCGGTTGCAAATCTTTCAGAAGAAGATGCGTTTTGGAAGCCAAACGAAGATTGTAATAGCATTGCTGAAATTGTTCAGCATCTGCTTTACTGGAACGAAACATGGCAAACAAGGTATGAAAAATCAAATGTTAAGGCTGTTCCATCTATAGGTGATAACAATAAGAGCTTTGTCATTCCGGAAAATGAAAACTTTAACCACTTAAAGGAGCGTCTTTTGGAAGTTTTGCTGAAATGGCAAGTTCTATTATCGGAAGAGAAGGTTGAAAGTGAAGTAAATGGATTTCCGGTACCTGCGAAATGGTGGGAGATACTTGGAAATGCAGCAACACATAATGCATATCACATCGGACAGATCATTTTTATCCGTAAGCTCCAAAACAGCTGGCAAACGGATGCTGTCGAAGGATAATCCGATTATTCATTCAGGTTAAAGCAGAGGACTTGAGTTAAAGGAGACCGGAGCGGTGAAAGGCGGACTTCTTTGAATAATTGCTGACTTGCAAAGAATAATTGCTGATTTTTTTCAATTAATTGCTGATTTTTTTCAATTAATTGCTGACTTTTTTCAATTAATTGCTGACTTCCCGAAAGCATTTGCTGACTTCCCGAAAGCATTTGCTGACTCCCTCACTAAGTCTATCGGCTCATTTACCAACCTTCAAAAATCTGTAATCCAGCCTTAACAAAACCTTGCTATGGTTATAAGGATAACAGATCAGGAGGAGATGAACCGTGAAGAAAACCGCTGGAGCTATATTAATTTCACTTATTGCTGCTTTTCTTGCATTAGGACATGCGAACGCATCCGAACTGGACCTTGCAACGAAGTGGGCACCTGTTCATTATCAGGATACGGACAGCACCGATTACGATGCTGACTATCTGACTGCCGCTAATTATGACGGGGACTGGAACATGCGCAATAATTGGGAGAATCAGGCCAAGGATCCCGCCAGGCTAAAAGGGAGTGCCTACTATTCTGTATCTGAGACAGAAACGCACTGGTTTATCATTTACAGCTTTTATCATCCAAGAGACTGGACAGACTATCCTGATTTCGGGCTGGACACTCATGAAAATGATATGGAAGGCGCCATGATGATTGTCAGAAAAAATGGAAGCCCCACAGGCATCCTTGAAGGAATGGTTACCGTTGCACACAATCATTTTTACTCATTTGTACCGGCTGGAAGCCCGCTCACGAACGGGGAAGAGAATATTGACGGTTCTATCCTGATGTCGGATGGCAGACCAGCAACGTTCCAGGAATCGAAAGGCCATGGTCTGAAAGCATGGAACGGGAAGGAATTCCCTGGCGATGACGGAGTGATTTACAGACCGGCTGCAGAAGGAACCGTACCCTCCGGCGGAAATGACCGAAATGCCTTCTATAAACTGATTGCCGTAACAGAGCCGGGCGGACTATGGGAACGCCGAAGCAGCAGTGAAACGTACGCGTCATTTGGAACGTTTGCAGGAGATAACGGAAAAGATAACGCAGCCAATGCTCCGTGGGGGTGGGATGACTCGGATGACAGCCAGGAAAGGGGAGCAATGGCATTGGATCCCGCAGCTCTGACTGATGCCTATTTTGACGGCCTGGGAACCTTTAGTAAGAAGTATGTGGTCAATCCATTCAGATAAGGTGAACAAGTGAAGAGTCCGCAGCAGCGGACTCTTCTTACTTGCCTGTGCCAAACAATCAGATCGGATCCGCTAACAATGGGAACGAGTTAAGCATGCTTTTCAATGTAATAGCATCCCATGGCATATGCTCCGTGATTCCTAATCCGACAACCTCTGCTTCCTTGGACGCCAGGTTCATTAATTCAAGGAGACGGGGGATCTGCATCGTTCCCTTAGGAGAATAAAGATAGGGTGCTTCCGGATTGGCAAATAATAATGAACGGAAGGCAGCCGGATCAAGCACATCCAGGTCAAGGTGGATGGCCAGGTACTTAATGCCGCTCTCTTTTATCCATGATTTTACCGAATCCATGCTTTCCGCAATCTCTTTAGCTCCCGCGGTTCGGATCCCCAGTCTGTTTACCAGTTCCGTATCATCCGGTATCGCAATTCCTTTTTCCTCAAGCGTCTTGGAGATGATTTCCGCTTCTTGCTGCGCAGGTTCGGCCAGGCCTGCGATAAAGACGTTTTCAGGTTTAAAGGGAGTGGTTACGAAGCTTGCAAACTCCTTTTCGCCCTCCCCGAGGAGATTTCCAAGGGGAAGAGTATGACCATAATCATAGCCGGGAATTCTCATCAAGTCAGAGTGGGCGTCAATCCATAGCAATCCGAGATCCCCGCTGTATCGTTCATTCAGGTAGGCAAACGGAGCTTGCTCCACTAAACAATCTCCTCCAAACATGACAATGCGGTCCGGCTGATGGGCACTGATAAGATGGCGGGCAGCCTTTAATTGTTCCAGCAGCTGAGTTCTCCCATAGACACCGTTTTCATTTTCCAGAGGGATGCCTCCATAGGCTTGAACCGGTACCTCTATAAGGGGCTGGCCATGATCAGGGGCAAGCCATGCCAGCAGCTCTGCTCCAAAAGAATAATTAGGATTGTTCCCGCCCTGCCACTGCGGCATAAGAAGCCGAATTGTTTTTTTGTCCATTTTCCTCTCTCCTTTACTTTCGATTAAGTCTAGATTACACTGTACGAAAATAAAGAAAAGTACGCACTTAATGGATAGATACTATCAGAAAGGATAGTGATTAGGATGGGGATGACTGAGTATAGGGGGAAAGTAAAGCATATTCAGGATACGCCTTTTGGCTATACAATATCTGTGATCGGCGGAAAGTGGAAAATGGTTATCCTTTATCTCCTTGCTGAAAACGGGGTTGTTCGGTTTAATGAATTAAAAAATCAAATCGGGACGATTACTTACAAAACGTTAAGCTCACATCTTAAGGAGCTGGAGGCAGATGGTCTCATCCACCGCAAAGAATATCCTCAAATCCCTCCTAAAGTAGAATACAGTCTTTCCAAAAAAGCGGAGACGCTGCTGCCAGTATTAGAAGAACTGTGTGAGTGGGGAGTGAAAAACAGACCCGGTCTTTAAATAAACATGAGGCAAAAAAGCACCCCGTGAACACTGAATGAGTGATCCCGGGGTGCTTTTTTAATTTTAATCTCTGTTAAACTTAGTTGTTGATTTCCGCTGCAGTCGTTCGCTTATCCTTGGGCGGGCGGTGCGCCTCCTCGCGACTGCGGGGTCTAACCTGTCCCGCTGCTTTAAGAGGGAGTCTTACACCTTCCGGTTCAATCAACAGGGATTAAAAAATCAATAACATGCTACCGGAAAAGTAAGCTTTGCTTATACAATCGATTGATTCCTGTCATCCGAATCATCCGGAGAAGCCTCATTAATCTTCATTCCCACAAATACAAATGTGATCATAAGAATCACCGTAAATACCCAGCCGTATATTTTCATATAAAATAGAATCTTATCATACTGGGCAATCCCATACTGGTTGAGCAGAAACGCTCTTAAAGCAGCATTCAGCAGATTTTGCATAGCGAACACGAAGCTGACCAGGTAAAAGAGCGGCAGCAATTTAGGCTGCTTGTACAGCTTCAGGCTGTCTTCCCGTTTTTGTCCCTGCAAATAAGCGATATCCGCCATTAAATAAAGGCCAAACGGCTTTTTTATAAGAATGGTGGCGATCCAGAAGAGCCCGAATCCGACAGATACCCAGACGTTATTTTGCTGCATGCGTTCAGCGTTCTGGGAGAGCAGGTCGATGATTGTGTTAATGCTGAGTGAAGCCATGATAAAAAGGCCAGTCACATTGAATTGCTTTTCTGCAAAAAATCGATAGACGGTATAAATAATTCCGGGGACAGTAGACAGCAGCATGGCCCAGTAATCACCAAGCGGAGCTTTCCCATATTCCCAGATGACATACGGCAATACTAAATAAAAGAGAATATCTGATATAATCAGGTGTTTTTTCATTTTCATCCTCCTATTTCCCCTAGTATAACATGTTCTTACTCCATGAATTCTCAAATTTTTTGATGAAGCCATCATTTGATATAATAAGGAATTATAAGAATGGCTGGGGAGGAGAGATCGCATTTGATTCAGATCGGGCTGACAGGCTGGGGAGATCATGACTCCCTATATCCGGACTCCGTTCGGACAGGTGACAAGTTAAAAGAATACAGTGCCTATTTTCCGGTAGTTGAATTGGATGCGAGCTTTTATGCGGTTCAGCCTGAACGGAATATGAAGAAGTGGGCTGATGAAACGCCCGGGAATTTTCAGTTCATCGTTAAAGCCTATCAGGGAATGACGGGCCATGAACGGGGAGAGATTCCTTTTGAAACAAAATCCGAGATGTTTGAAGCGTTTAAGCTTTCTTTGTCTCCCTTGATCGAGGAGGGGAAGATGGCGATGGTTCTCTTTCAATTCCCCCCATGGTTCGACTGTAAAAAGGAAAATGTCGACTACCTGCGCTGGTGCAGGCAGCAGATGGAAGAAATCCCATGTGCCCTTGAATTCAGGAATCAAACGTGGTTCGAGCCGGCAGTCAGGGACAAGACCTTGCTGTTTATGAGGGAAGAGAATTGGATTCACAGTGTATGTGACGAACCTCAGGCAGGAATGAGTTCCATTCCCGCTGTACTTGAAATAGCCAATCCGCAAAAAACGCTCGTCCGCTTTCACGGCAGGAATGTTCATGGCTGGAATAAAACGGGCAGCGATCAGGAATGGAGAGAGGTCCGATACTTATATAAATACAGTACGGCGGAACTTGAAGAATGGGGGAAGGCGCTGAAAGACCTGAGCAGCAAAACGAAGGAGCTTTTTGTGGTGTTTAATAATAATTCCGGAGGAGATGCGGCCGGAAATGCTTTGGAACTGATTGAGCTTTTAGGTGTTACATACAAGAATCTTGCACCAAGGCAGATGAGCCTGCTTGATTTTGAATAAGGAAGAGAGAAGGAATTTTTGATGGAATGGTTCATTTTAATCTTACTGGGTTTATTCGCGGGAACGCTTGGAAGTATAGTAGGGCTTGGCGGCGGCATTATCATCGTGCCGGCTCTTCTTTTTCTGTCAGGTATTTTGCCGGCGGAAATCACTCCCCAGGAAGCGGTAGGTACATCGTTATTTGTTTTGATTTTTACGGGCCTGTCCTCCACCCTTGCTTATATGAAATATAAAAGAGTCGATTACAAAAGCGGCTGGATTTTCTTTATTGGAAGCGGCCCCGGGAGTCTCGCTGGCTCCTGGGTAAACAGGATGTTTACGGATGATTCTTTTTCCGTCTGGTTCGGTCTTTTTATGATTGCCATGGCCATTGTGCTTATGTTTAAAGAACGTGCTGCTCCTCTGCCGGGAATGAAAGCTGCGAAAGGAATTCAGCGGACTTATACTCAGCCGGATGGCTCAGTCATAACTTATTCGTATCAGCCTCTTGCGGGAATTCTTATTGCCTTTGCAGTAGGATTTTTAGGGGGGCTGTTCGGAATTGGCGGGGGCTCTCTTATGGTTCCTGTGATGGTCATGCTGTTCATGTTCCCGCCGCATGTAGCGATTGGAACCTCAATGTTTATTATTTTTCTGTCATCCATCACAAGCTCCGGCATTCATGCGGCTATGGGAAACGTAAACTGGCTTTATGCCATAGCCCTTATTCCCGGCGCTTATGCAGGAGGAAAGCTTGGAGCCTACATTAACAATAAACTGGAGAGCAAAACCATTATGATTTTGCTTAGGCTGGTTCTCGTTCTAGTGGGAATCCGCTTAATCTATCAAGGAATCAGCTAAGGCTGCTGAAGGAGTGGAACGTCAATGAGGAAGCTGCACATCTACCATACAAATGATCTTCACAGCCATTTTGAAAACTGGCCAAAAATCGCGCACTATGTGAAACGCAGCAGGCAGCTGAATGAAAAAGAACAGGAACAGAGCTTTTTATTTGATATCGGTGACCATGTAGACAGGTTTCATCCGATTAGTGAAGCATCCTATGGGGAAAAAAACGTGGAAATGATGAATGAGCTGCATTATGATGCGGCAACCATCGGAAACAATGAAGGCATCACGCTTCCACATGATAAACTGAACACGCTTTACAAGAATGCAGCCTTTCCTGTCATCCTCTCGAATCTTTACAGGAAAAACGGGGAGCGGCCGGACTGGGCCGAGCCATATAAAATCCTTACCTTACCGGATGGCTTTAAAATAGGGATTCTCGGTGTAACGGTAAGCTACAAACCATTTTACGAAAAATTGGACTGGCTGATTCAGGATCCGTTTGAAAGCCTGAGAGAGGTGCTTCCAAAAGCGGCGGGGGAAGCCGATTTTCTTGTCGTTCTTTCTCACTTGGGGCTGTATGATGATGAAAGGCTTGCAGAGGAATTTCCGGAATTACACCTGATTTTAGGAGCGCATACCCATCATTTGCTGGAGCATGGGAAATGGATCAATGATACACTGCTGTGCGGAGCGGGAAAATACGGAATGTATACCGGCCGGGTTGAAATTCAATATGATGAAAAGACGAAAGAAATTATCCGTCAGACGGCCTCGGTCCGGTCGATGACAGCGGAGGGGGAAAACAAGGAGGATGAGCGGAAGCTCGCTCTTCATTTGGAAGAAAGCCTTGCCTTGCTATCCGATCCCATTGCTGAACTTGATAAAGAATTGAAAATCAGCTGGTTTGAAGACTCAGATTTTGGCGCCCTTCTGGCTAAAGCCTTAAGAACATGGTGTGACGGAGAAGCCTCCATGATCAATGCGGGCATGCTTCTTGAATCACTGCCTGAGGGACCGGTCACGAAGCAGGATCTTCACCGGATATGTCCTCATCCAATCAACCCTTGTATAGTCGAGCTGAAAGGAGATCAGCTGCTTGAGGTGATCAGGCAGGCATCCACAGCAGAGATGGAACAGCTGAAGCTGAAGGGTCTTGGGTTCAGGGGAACGGTTATGGGCAAAATGCTGTATGACGGGATTGAAGTTGCTGAGGAAAAATCCGCTGATGAAGCATATATTCCGCCGGTTAAGATAAACGGGCTGCCTCTTGATTCTGAAAGGACATACAGGATCGCTACAGCGGACATGTTTACGCTTGGTCCTCTTTATCCCGTAATCGGGCAATCCGAAAAGAAAGAGTATTTCATGCCGGAGTTCCTGCGGGATTTGCTGGAATGGTCACTTTCTAATAAAAACAGCGCCAAAAATTGATTCCCGTTCATTTCATCCTTTTCGGCACATAAGCTGATAGGAGGAAGGAGTGTGGAATAATGGTGACCATTTCCCCCATTGTGATAGCCGGTCATATGTTCACAGCCGTGACGGTTCAGCTGCCAAAAACCAGCTTCATGGCGATTTCCAGCGACAAGGGCTATATTGCCTGCGGTGCACTGGATGTAGCCTTATTAAATAGTCAGCTTAAGGATCGTGAAATTGTGGCAGCAAGAGCGGTCGGTGTCCGGACCATCGACCAGCTATTGGATGCTCCGCTTGAATCCGTTACGTATGAAGCGAAGAATCGCGGCATTCATACCGGAATGTCAGGAAGGGATGCCCTTCTGCTGATGATTTAGTGAAATTTATAGCGTACATCCTCTTTTGCGTGCATACATTTAGCATGTAAAGGGGGTATTTTTTTGGCTAAATTTCAAAGACGTCTCCCGGGAAAAGGAGTTATGCCTTTCCGATATGTGCTGCTGCTGTCTTTTATTTTTTTTGTTTTTTCTACTGCAGCAGGACTGTATATCGTGAATAAAGAGATTCAGCCGGTCCTGATGAGTATTGCGGAAACGGAAACACAAAAAATTGCATCGCTGATTATAAATGATGCTCTGAAAAAAGAGCTGGAGGAAGAAGGAGATACAAGCCGTCTTGTTCAAGAAAACGTGGATGAAAAGGGAAAACTCACTGATTTCAATGCAGCAGGAGTCAGGAAAATGATGGCGAGTTTCACCGATCATATTCAAAGAAATCTTATTTTGGCAGAAAAGGGGAACTTAGCCGTTCTGAATATTCCGGAGCTGCAGGATTCGAAAGAAAATTTTATTTATGAAATCCCGCTTGGGCAAACAACCGGAAACGTTCTGCTCGGCAGTGTCGGTCCCAAAATTCCGGTGCGCTTTGAAATGGTTGGCCATGCCCTGACCGATTCAAAAATTACGGCCGAACCTTTCGGAATCAATAACGCACTGATTAAAGTCATCATTGATGTAAAAGTGAATCTCAGGGTGATTATCCCCTTTTCCAGTAAAAGCACAACCGTTTCAGCTAATATTCCGGTGGATATCAAAACTTTCAGCGGAGATGTTCCGGATTATTATAATGGGGGAGGGGGACAGCCTCCTGCAATTGAACTGAAATAAAAAGAGCGCCGCCGGCGCTCTTTTTATTGGGTTTTCTTCTTTTTATCGGCCCGTTCCCAAATCCTCAGGTAAGGATAGGGATCGAAGGAATATTCGGTTCGTCCATTATCTTTATACATCCCGTAATGCAAGTGAGGAGGGAATTTCCCGGCCGTTCCCGGCGGCCCGTATCCGGAGCTGCCAACAGAACCGATGACCTGCCCCGGCTTAACCACCATGCCTTCTCTCAGCCCTTTTGCGAATCCGTTAAGATGTCCATAGTAATGATAGGTGTTCCGGACGTCCCGGATACCGACTCTCCAGCCTCCAAAGCGGTTCCAGCCCTTCATCTCAACAATTCCGTACGAAGTAGACAGCACAGGGACTCCATAATCGGCAAAAACATCGGTTCCTTCATGAATTCGTCTGCCGCCCCAGCCGCGGGCATCTCCCCACGTACTGCGGTAACTGTAATTATAGCGGAGAGGAACCGGGAATGACCGGCCGCTTAAATTCAAATGGCCAGCCTTATTAATAATTTTCATATATCCAAGAATCATACCGACTGATTTATCACGCTGATAATAATCCCACAAGCCGATTTTCGTGTTTTCAAAGCCGTTTCCATAATTAGAAAGGAAGGAGGCATAGGAGTATAGAACATCTTCATCGTTTGCCGGATCTGCAAGTCCATCTCCGTTTCCATCTTTTCCTATACCTCCGAAAAGGCGGATGCGTTCCGGGCTGCGGTCTGAGGCGGCGGTATTTAAAGGTCCGCTCCAGCGCTCAGGTAAAATATATATCCCGATTAATCCGGTCTGTTTCGGAAGATCCCTTCTTGAAAGCCTTACATTTCTCTCAAATAGGTCTGCGGCGGCCAGAAGTTCCCAGGAGATGTGAGTTTGTTTTCCGATTTTTTTAAACAGCGCCATTCGTTTAGCATTTTCAGCTGTCTCCCCGTCCATGCCTTTTGCGGATGCTTGAGGCGGAAAGCAAAATAGAAACAGCATGACGGCGATTAATAAAGAACGCAATATAAGGAGCCTCCTTTCAACTCTTCTTTAATAGGCTTAGTTTTAAACGAAGCAGGAATTTCATTAGTAGTAAATGTTAGTAATAGCGAGCCCCTTCCTTTTTCTTGTCCTTAAATCCTTTTCTATGTTAAAGTGGAGGTTGTAGGAAAAAATCTTGCGCAGGGTGATTACCCGTTAGTGGTGACGTTTTCATTTAGTTCTTTCACTCACGAGACTACATACTGGAGATGATTTTTTTGGCAAAACAAGAGGAACATTTGCGTAAACCGGAATGGTTAAAAATAAAATTGAATACGAACGAAAACTACACAGGCTTAAAGAAATTAATGAGGGAAAAAAACCTTCATACAGTCTGTGAGGAAGCAAAATGTCCAAATATTCATGAATGCTGGGCGGTCAGACGCACAGCGACCTTCATGATTCTTGGATCCGTTTGTACCCGTGCATGCCGGTTTTGTGCAGTTAAAACAGGCCTTCCAACGGAGCTTGATCTTCAAGAGCCGGAACGCGTGGCAGATTCTGTCGCTCTGATGAATCTGAAGCATGCGGTTGTAACAGCCGTTGCAAGGGATGATCTGAAAGATGGCGGCTCCCAGGTATTTGCTGAAACGGTGCGGGCGATCCGCAGAAAAAGTCCATTCACAACAGTCGAAGTACTTCCATCCGATATGGGCGGATCTTATGAAAACCTTAAAACATTAATGGATGCCCGTCCGGATATTTTAAACCACAATATCGAGACGGTTGAGCGTCTGACTCCAAGAGTACGTGCCCGGGCGAAATATGACCGCTCACTTGAACTGCTTCGCCGTTCAAAAGAACTGCAGCCTGATATTCCAACGAAAAGCTCTCTAATGGTAGGGCTCGGCGAAACGAAAGAGGAAATTCTTCAAACGATGGATGATCTGCGTGCGAATCATGTAGACATTATGACGATCGGCCAGTATCTGCAGCCGTCTAAAAAGCATTTGAAAGTCCAAAAGTATTACCATCCCGATGAGTTTGCAGAACTAAAGGAAATTGCAATGAGCAAAGGCTTCAGTCACTGTGAAGCGGGTCCTATGGTCCGTTCTTCTTATCATGCGGATGAGCAGGTAAATGAAGCTTCCAAAAAACGCCAGGCAAATGCATAACTGTTTAAAGAAAAAAAGGAGACGCATTCCAGGCGTTTCCTTTTTTCGTTTACGGATAAGCCAGGCTGATTGAAGCGGAAAGGCGAACTCCTGCCTAAAGCAGCGGGGCAAAGACCCGCACTCGGGATTGTGGGATGAGGTTCAACCGCCTAAAAACCCAGGGGCGGAAATTAGGCTAAATCATTCTAATATTCCCCACAGACTCTTTTGATTAGGCCTGTTTTAACAGGACCTCTTATTTGTAGCGCGTCTTTTCATAAGAATCTTTCATATCCTCGTCCATTTTTTCATTCTTCTCCCCGTAGCCTTCCCCGTTGGCATTTTCTCCTTTATTCAGGCTTTTGCCCTGAGGAGAATCGTTCAGCATCTGGCGGATCAATTTGGAAATAATCGCATCCGCATCCGGGCTTTGAGCATCCATCTTGCTGTAGGATTGAAGCTGATCAAAGTAAGCGGGCTGATCGGAAATGTAGACATGGTAATAACGCGGAACAACTGAAATGGCTGTTTTACTGACCATATCCGCCATTTCATTTCTATTTTTCCCGCTGCCCCTATAAGCAATAAGTACTTCTTCATCTGTTACAAGAGCAGCCGCCTCTTCAATGCCTGGAAGCTGAACCGCTAATCCGCTGATCGTATCCGCAAGCTCTTTCCTGTTAATTCCGTAAAACTCGGTTTGTTGTCCATTGTCCGTAAGGCTGCTTTTTTTATGCCGGACAAAACCGTAATTCTCTGTTCTTTGTTCTTTCTTGCTCTCGCTGCTCGTTTTTTTGTACATGTCTGTCTTTTCATTCACGTTAATGGTACTGCCATTTTGATCTGTGAGATTTTGCCCTTCTTCTGCCTTTTGACAGGCAGGAGCAGAAAGAAACGTGGCAGCGATGAACAATGCTCTGAATCGTTTCATTGATTTGACCTCCTGTTTTTCGTACCACGCATACATTTTAAATGCATGTGGTTCACCTGGCTGCTGAAGACCTTAAACAGTCTTTGCAAAACCGTGTTCTGTTCCAAAATCCTGACATCAGAAAACCTGCTGAAGGAAATGTCACTTCCCTTTCTAACATTGCCTGTTTTCAGTAAATTTTCCCTAGTAATTGATGGAGAAGCAAAAATCCGATATGATAAAGGAAATAAACGTCCGCTGTAAGGAGCGCTGTCCATTGGTAACCGTACAAAATATTCATTATGAGCTTTTCCGGGATGAACGAGACGGCTTTAACGAAGAAGCGTTTAAAGCACGGTACTCAGACATCTTAAATAAATACGATTATATCGTTGGGGACTGGGGCTACGGCCAGCTGCGCCTAAAAGGCTTTTTTGAGGATCAGAACCAGAAGGCCTCTTATGATACAAAAATCAGTACACTGGATGAATATCTTTATGAATACTGTAATTTCGGCTGTGCGTATTTTGTTTTAAAGAAGATCCGCAAATAAAAAGAGCTTCGCATCTTTGCGAAAGCTCTTTTTTACTGCTCATTTCTGTCAGGATCATCATGGGTAGGATGGGCGCCCGGATCCCGCCGCGGCAGTTCCTGATGAAGATCTTTATTTTCATAATTGAAAGCGCTGTAATAACGCTGTCCTTTTGTCCATGGGGTGCTTTTATTCTCGACTGGCTCATCTTTCCCCCTCGGAGCACCATACGGGCCTTCAGGAGTTATTTCAGGTGTCACATAATTTCTCATGGCTTCTACATTGGAAAAATCCCGGTATTCTTCGTTTTGAAGGTCATCCATTTCGTTTCACCAGCCCATCTTCAGTTTACATTAGTGTGGTCTGCTGGTGCCTATCCCATTCATTAAACGGTTTCGTACAGAAATTCTCTAAGCTCTGCCGCTTCTTCCTCTGAGAGCTGGAAAGCATGTTCGAGATAGCCTGGTTCATTGAGATCGTCTTCTCCAATGATGGCAAACCTGCTGCTCTGAAGATTCAGCACGATCACTTTCCCGAAGTACCGGTTTGTGTGAAGCAAAGCCAGATCAAAGCGCTGATGCTCTCCTGTAAAGCTTACAAACCTCGTTTTCGTTTGATCCACTTCATCATATAAATAGAATCGCTCCATTATTTCCTCTCCTTAGCCGTGTCTTTTCGTAAAATTATACCAAATAAGAAGAATTTTCTTGATAAAAGCATAAAAACCTTAATCAAAAACTCGATTTTCCTTTCTATATGGTAAAATAGGATTATATAGAGGTGCGAAACCAGAAGGGTTGAGACGATGTTCTGTGAATTTTGTACTATAAATGCTAAGCGTATTATGAAGTGGAGCAAAATTTTGCTTCCATATACGTATTTAAAATACTTCCCTCCTCAATTTATCTTAAGAAACCCTCTTCTTGAAGGGGTCTATCGCGCTGTATCGGAAGGGAAAAAGGTAGCCGGAATTGTCATTCAGTTTACCAATATGAAGGAACTGATGAATCAGCTTGAAGCATCCCAGGAAAAAGAATTTTGCCTGAACTTTAAGAAAGAGGCAAAATTCATACTGGAGACGTCTGACTTTCAGAATGATATACTTGTTGTGCATGATTATAATAATAAAGGCTTGACCGTTTTCTTGAAAATTGATGAGAACAGACAAAGCGTGCCCCATATTGAGCAATTCATCGCTTATTTTATTAAAAAGCTTCAAAGCTTTCTGTCAGCAGAATATCCTTACCTTCATTTTACAAGCGAGTCAGGCTATATGTTTGTCGAAAGAGAGAACAGTTCTACTCACCAGGCGATCTTAAAAGCTCAGCAGCAAGCAGCGGAAATGGCTGAAAAACGAATCCACTCCAAGTACATTGATACGCTGCTGAATATGAGAGAAATTATTCAAAAGCAAGACATACGGCTTCTCGCCCAGCCGATTATTCAGCTGGAAACCAATGAGGTGAAAGCGTGGGAAATATTAACGAGAGGCCCTGAAGGCACGCCTCTTGAAAATCCGCTTCAGCTTTTTTCTGTCGCCAGACAGACGAACATGGTCTATGATCTTGAAATGCTGATCTTGGAAAAAGCTATGCTTCTCGTTAAAGAGAGTAAAACAAAAGAAGACATTTATATAAATTTTACTCCGCTTACACTCGGAAACAAACGGTTTGTATCTTCCGTAAAAAAGGCATTCGAAAGACATCCGGGTGTCAGTCCGCAAAACATCATTCTGGAGATTACAGAGCGGGATTCCATTGAAGGAATGGCTTTCTTTAAGTCCAACATCATGGCGTTAAGAGATCTCGGAATCCGCATTGCGGTGGATGATACAGGAGCAGGTTATGCGAGCCTTCATACGATTAGCGAAGTTCTTCCGGATATCATCAAAATTGACCGGTCCGTTATTGAAAATATTGATACAAACCGGGTTAAAGAGTCCATGCTGAAAGGACTTCTCCTAATTGCGAGGGAAACGGGATCACTCGTTGTGGCTGAAGGGATAGAAAAGAAAGAAGAAGCTGATGTGCTGACAAGAAATCGGGTAGACTTAGCCCAGGGGTATTTTTATGCCAAGCCTGGATTGCTTCAAAAAGAACGGGTAGCTTTTTAAAAAGGGGATGACTGCATGTATTTTGTGGACCGGGAAAAAATAGAAGAAACACTGAAATTAATGGATGAACTCCTGGGCTTTTTTTCTGAAACCAATTCTTTTGAAACAAAAATGGAGAAGCTTGCTCTCCAAAGACTTGGCCATTTAATAATGGAATGCATTCTTGATACAGGCAATGCACTGATTGATGGTTTTATCATGAGGGACCCGGGAAGCTACGAAGACATTATCGACATTTTACTGGATGAAAAAGTAATTGAGAAAGAAGATGAAGCCGGTTTAAAAGAACTTGTCTTTTTCCGGAAGTCTTTAATCCAGGAGTATATATCTGCTGATACAAAGCAGCTTGAAATCTTAATGAACACGCATTTTGAGGTGCTGAAGGCATTTCCTCCAAAAGTTAGAACCTATCTTTCTGATGAATTAGGTCCTGTGTCAGCTTTTAAAAATTAATGTTCAGCAGGAGGAATGAGCTTTGAAATCCTATAAAGGCTACTTAATTGATCTAGATGGTACGATGTATAAGGGTACAGAGAAAATTGAAGAAGCAGGCGATTTTGTCAGGCTTTTAAATGAAAAGGGAATTCCTTATTTATTCGTGACAAACAACTCCTCCGCCACACCGGAAAAAGTGGCTGAAAAGCTGAATGCGTTTGATATTGCGGCCAGTCCGTCCCAGGTTTTTACAACCTCCCAGGCAACGGCTAATTATATGCACGGTAAAAAGCCGGGCGGATCTGTCTTCGTCATTGGAGAAGAGGGCATACGGCAGGCACTTGAAGAAAAAGGGTTTACCGAAGGCGGAGAAACGGCCGATTTTGTCGTTGTGGGAATCGATCGCGGGATTACATATGAAAAGCTATCGGGAGCATGCCTGGCTGTCAGAAATGGGGCAGCATTCATTTCAACGAATGGAGACATTGCCATCCCAACCGAACGGGGACTTCTTCCGGGAAACGGGTCTCTTACCTCGGTCATTACCGTCTCAACGCAAGTGGAACCAGTGTTTATAGGGAAACCAGAGCCAATCATTATGGAACAGGCCCTTGAAGTTCTCGGAATCCCTAAATCGGACGTACTGATGGTGGGTGATAACTATGCTACGGACATTATGGCAGGGATCAGAACAGGAATGGACACGCTTATTGTTCATACTGGAGTGACGCTTAAAGAGCATCTTGAAAAGGTAGAAATTCAGCCAACTTATGCTGTGCACTCTTTAGAGGATTGGTTTGAAAATATTTAAGGGAATACAGGGGCTGTTAACCTAACGCTTTTCCTTTTTTTCTTTTTGTTCATGTTGGCTTCCGCTCCCATCAGGCTGACCCATTCTGTAAAACGAACCGATGTTTACAAAAAGAGGATGGGACATAATTAAATTGTTGTCCTTAAGCCGAATATTTCCTTTGAAAAAAGAATGAAAAACAATAAAACCGAACTATTAGGAAGCTCTATATCAGAGTTTCAAATAATCGTTCGGTTTTTTTTATTCGCTCAATTAAAGCATGTTGTTGATTTTTTAAACCTTGTTGATTGAAGCGGAAGGCGTGAGACTCCTGCGGGAGCAGCGGGACAGGTGAGACCCGGCAGGCGCAAAGCGGCGAGGAAGCTCACCGCCCGCCCCGCGGAAAGCGAGCGCCTGCAATGGAAACCAATAGCCAAGTTTAACTGAACGTTTTTATTAGCCAGAAACCTTTTGCCCCAACATCTTCTATTTTCATGATTATCTCTAATCAGGATCCGGTGACAGCCGCATTATTCTGTATGGGCAGCACGGTGCGCAAGTCTGCTGGAAGCTGCCGCCGCTATTGCGCCAACGATATCATCGAGAAACGTATGGCACATGCCAGTGGATTTATCGTTTAAAAAAGCTAAAATCCCCGGTTTTTCTTTATCGATATACCCATAGTTTGTAAATCCGATGGAACCATATATATTTACGATTGAAAAGGCCATAATTTCATCGACACCGTATAAACCCTCATCTGTTTCAATGATGCCCTGCAAAGGCTCCTCCAGCATTTTCTTTTCGGCCAGTTCATCCAGCTGAATTCCTGTGAGGAGGGCATTCTGCACTTCCCTTTTGGCAAGGACTCTTTCTACATTGGCCGTACAATCCGCCATTTGCAAATCAGGATGATACTTTTTTTGCAAATAATAAACGAGCTCTGCAATATCTTCTATTTTAACACCACGGTCTTTTAATTTCTGTCTGGCTTTTTTTTCAACAGCATTCATACTCCGCTTCTCCATCCGCATCTTCCTATCTTGTTTAGGATCTTTCGATTATTCCAGAAGCCGGGCCTTAAAAAGGCACCTTGTTTTATTCTTATTTTATACAATCCCGGAAAATTGGTGTAAGCATTCAGTGCTAAAAATAGCATATTCAGGAGGACCCGGGATTAGGATAGGGTAAAGACTGCCTGAAACGGAGATGATTCCGCTGAAAGATTTTTTAAAAGAACAATTCGGTATCCATGTACCCGGAACGTTTAAAGCAGGAAACCGCGACGCCTTTCGTGTGCAAAGCACGCTTGGCATCATTGTCCCTGTGCAGCATATGGACGAACAGGAGCTGTATGAGCTCTATTATATGAGTCAGTATTTACAGGAAAAAAGAGAACCATACGTAGCCTCCTTCTGGCCGAGTCTGCAGGGGGCCTTATCGGCAGAAAAAGACGGGAGAAGATACGCGATTCTTAAATGCCCTGATAAACTCATGTCCAGAAGCCAATCACCCGGCAGAGAATTAGCACAGTTCCATCAGCGTGCCCGAAGCTATCCATACCAGGCAGACAAAACAAAGCGGATTGGGGAATGGAAAAATCTCTGGGAAAGAAGGCTCGATCAGCTGGAGGCGTTCTGGAGAGGGAAAGTGCAGGCGCACCCGCTGGATCATTTCGAGAAACTGTTTATTGAATCCTTTCCTTATTATCTGGGGATGGCGGAAAATGGGATTCAGTATCTGGTGGATACGGAACTCGATGATGAGCCGCTTGCGTCTGATTCAGCTACCATATGCCATAACCGTTTTCATTCACAAGTATGGAATAAGGAATTTCCAATGAAACTTCCGACAGATTGGGTGTTTGATCATGCTGCAAGGGATCTTGCCGAATATCTGCGGTATGAATTTATTGAGAATCCAGAGCAGCTAAGAAGTGAAGGCGGCAGCTTTCTCGAAGACTATGACCGCACAGCCCCAATTTCTTCATTTGGCTGGCGGCTGATTTACAGCCGTTTGCTTTTCCCGATCCATTATTTTGAATGCATTGAGGATTACTATTTATCGTCTGAGTCCGGAAAACCTTTTTATGAGAAAAAACTGCAGCAACTTCTCAGCCGGTCAGCTGAATACGAGCAGTTTCTTACTTCTTATTCTGCCATGCTATCCATGAGGACAAGAAAAATACAGCTTCCTGTTTTGCACTGGCTTGGCTAATCCCGTAAATCCCCGTTTCTGAAATGAGATTCGGGGATTTTTAATATAGAATGTTTCCATGCTGCTCTTAAGAGAAAGCGTTTACAGGATAATTTAGCAGAAAATTCAGCCTTGTAAAATAATATGACGGGATTTATAATGCAACTATATATCAAATGTCTATTACATAAGTACAAATGTATTTTTAGGGAGTACATTTGTGTTTGCAGAAGGGGGAGACCACTGATGAAAGCAATACAGGTAGGACTGCTTGGATTAGGCACGGTAGGGAGCGGGGTCGTAAAAATCATCCGCGAGCACCAGGACAAATTAAACCATCTTGTGGGCTGTCCGGTTGAAGTCAGGAAAGTACTTGTCCGCGAAAAAGATAAACAGCGGATGATTGATGTGGATTCATCCCTGCTGACAACAGATCCTTATGAAGTGATCCATGATCAAGAGGTGGATGTATTAATAGAAGTGATGGGCGGAATTGAACAGACTAAAGAATACTTACTTGCTGCTTTAAACGAAAAGAAACAGATTGTGACTGCCAATAAAGATTTAATGGCTTTATATGGTTCTGAACTGCTTGCGGCTGCAACCAAAAATGGCTGTGATTTATTTTATGAGGCAAGTGTAGCCGGCGGTATCCCGATTCTCAGAAGTCTTGTAGATGGACTAGCTTCTGACCGGATTACTAAAATGATGGGAATTGTGAATGGAACAACGAACTTTATTTTAACGAAAATGAGCAAATACGGCAGTCCGTATGCTGAAGTGCTGAAAGAAGCGCAGGATTTGGGATACGCTGAATCTGACCCGACTGCGGATGTTGAAGGACTGGATGCAGCAAGGAAAATGGCAATCCTCGCCCGCCTTGGTTTTTCCATGAATGTGGACTTAAAAGATGTTCAAGTACGGGGAATTTCAGCGATTTCAGACGATGACATCAATTACAGCAAAAGGCTCGGCTATACAATGAAGCTTATCGGAATTGCCCACAGGCACAACAATAAAATTGAAGTGAGCGTCGAGCCGACCCTGCTTCCTGACCATCATCCCCTGGCTGCTGTAAACGATGAATACAACGCTGTGTATGTATATGGAGAAGCGGTGGGAGAAACGATGTTTTACGGTCCCGGTGCAGGAAGTTTGCCTACAGCAACTGCGGTGGTGTCAGATTTAGTTGGGGTAATGAAAAATATGAGGCTTGGCGTGAACGGACGAAGTGCCGTTGCCCCCCAATACGAGAAACAATTGAAGCTGGATGAGGAGATTTTTGCCCAGCATTTTCTCCGTATCCATGTGAAAGATCAGGTAGGAGCGCTGGCAAAAATTACAGGGCTTTTCTCAGAACGCGGAGTCAGCTTCGAGAAAATTCTCCAGCTGCCCCTTAAAAATAGTGAACTTGCGGAAATTGTCATTGTAACACACCACGCATCCCAAAAGGATTTTGCTGAAATTATGAACAGGCTGGATCACATGGAAGTGGTTTCCGAAGTGAAAAGCACATACAGGGTCGAAGGGAATGGCGGAGCATGAGCTGGGGCGGACTGCTGAAGGAATATAAGGAGTACCTGCCGATTAATGACCGTACACCTTTTCTTTCCCTAAATGAGGGGAACACGCCGCTTATCCGCCTGTCTAATCTGTCCGAAGAGTTTGGAGTTGACTGGTATGTGAAGACGGAGGGAACGAATCCGACAGGCTCATTTAAAGACCGGGGAATGGTGATGGCTGCAGCGAAAGCGAAAGAAGAAGGAAGCCGTGTGATCATGTGTGCGTCCACAGGAAATACATCCGCAGCGGCTGCTGCTTATGCGGCAAGAGCGGGAATGAAATGCATCGTTGTCATTCCTGACGGGAAGATTGCATTTGGCAAACTTGCGCAGGCAGTCATGTATGGAGCAGAAATATACTCCATTGCCGGCAATTTTGACGATGCGCTCAGAATGGTGCGGAGTGTATGTGCGAAGCTCCCTATTACGTTAGTAAACTCTGTGAACCCTTACAGGCTGGAGGGCCAGAAGACAGCTGCTTTTGAAGTGTGTGATGCACTTGGAAGCGCACCGGATGTATTATCGATTCCGGTAGGCAATGCCGGCAATATCTCCGCCTATTGGAAAGGGTTCACCGAGTACCACGAGGCAAAACAAACCGGATTGCCGCAAATGAGAGGATTTGAGGCGGAAGGGTCAGCGGCTATCGTGCGCAATCAGATTATTCATCAGCCCGAAACCATTGCGACAGCCATTCGAATCGGGAATCCGGCAAGCTGGGAACTGGCTGTTAAGGCTGCAAAGCAGTCAGGCGGAAAAATAGATGAGGTAACCGATGACGAAATTATTGAGGCTTATAAGCTGATTGCCCGAAAAGAAGGGATTTTTGCAGAGCCTGCCTCTTGCGCTTCCATTGCCGGAGTCATTAAACAGCTGCGGAACGGGGACCTTCCGGGAGGGATCCGAATCGTTTCTGTCCTGACAGGAAATGGACTCAAAGATCCGAATACAGCCATTGACTATAATGAATTGAAACCAATCCTTCTGCCAAACGATGAAATGAGCATTTTAGAGCGTCTTGAAGGAGTACATCCGGTATGAAAGAGGGGGAGATGCTGAAGATAAAAGTTCCGGGCAGCACGGCCAATCTTGGACCGGGTTTTGACTCCATCGGCATGGCGCTCAGCCGGTATCTTATTCTAACTGTTTCTCCGTCAGACTTCTGGTTTTTTGAATCCGAAAGTCCTGAGACAGCCGGTTTGCCGGAGGGAAAAGAGAATCTGATTTATCAGGTTGCCGTGCGGACAGCTTCAAAATATGGCGCAGTTCTTCCGCCCTGTCATGTAAAAGTGTGGAGTGACATTCCTGTTGCAAGAGGACTTGGGAGCAGTGCTGCTGCTATTGTGGCAGGAGTGGAGCTTGCAGATGCATTAGGCGGCCTCTCTCTTACATTGATGGAAAAGGCGAGGCTTGCGAGTCTTGAAGAGGATCATCCTGACAATGCTGGAGCCTCTGTATACGGGGGACTGGTTATTGGACTCCATCAAAAAGATGAAACCCATATTGTCCGCGTTCCTGATTTTAAATTGGAACCGGTAGTCGTCATCCCTTCTTATAAAATCTTTACGAAGGATGCAAGAGAGGTACTGCCGGGGTTATTGCCATTTAAAACAGCCGTAGAAGCAGGGGCTGTTGGGAATATGCTAGTTGCGGCCCTCATGACAGCAAATTGGCCGCTGGCGGGACAGATGATGGAGAAAGATCTCCTTCACCAGCCTTATAGGGGCGCGCTGACTCCAGAATTAGAACTTGTTGCAGCTGCTGCAAGGGAAGCCGGAGCATACGGCACAGCCCTGAGCGGAGCAGGCCCTGCTGTTATCTGTTTTGCAAAACAAGGGGACGGATCAAGGATTGCTGAACGGCTCCGTATCCAATTTACAGCTTGTCAAGTTGACCTTTTATATGTTCCGGCCGAGGGCAGCACAGTCGAACGGTTTTCCAGCTATAATCATTCCGGGAGTATATGATGGGAAAAGGGACGATCTGAAAAGGCTTATTTATTTCAAACAGGGAGACGCATACTAAGCGTTTCCCTGTTTTTGTTTGAATTTCAAGTCAAGCTGATTGAACCGGAAGGACGACACTTAGGCGGAAGAAGCGGGAAGAAGGAGAGGATGGGAGTATCCTTTGCACGTGCGCAAAACACCAAATTAAAAGGCTAGTTGATGCATGGTGGTGCTTTTTAATACCTGTTGCTTGGAGCAGAATGCGAGGCTCCTGCTTAGAGCGTACAGATTAGACCCTGCAGTCGCAAAGCGGATGGCAGGCTCACAACCCGCCGCAGGATAAGCGGGCGCCTGCAACGGAACAACTCTAAAAGAGCTAAAAGATTAAAGGGAAATTACCTCGGTGGCCGAATTAAGTATAATAGGGATAGGAGGAGTGTTCAGCATATGAAAAGGAAAATAGACGCAAACGATTTATATCATATAAAAATCCCGGCCGATCCGCGTATATCACCGGATGGCCAGCAGATTGTTTTTACAGAATCTTTCATTAACGCAACGTCTTATACATACCATTCACACCTGCATGTGATCAGCAGACAAAATGATACGGTGGAACAATGGACATTTGGAGAAAGTAAAAATCATACACCGCGCTGGTCGCCAGCGGGAAATCTTGCCTTTGTGTCGGACCGTTCAGGCGTCCCCCAGATTTATTTGATGAAGTCTGGAGGGGGCGAGGCGAAACAGCTCACCTCTTCCGGTCATGGGGCAGCGAATCCTGTGTGGGTGAACGAGGATCAGCTGCTCTTTCAATCTTATTTACAGGCTGGCGAATCCCTGCATATTCCAAAGGAAAAACCAGATCAGCCGGCAGTGCTTGAAGTAACAGAAATGCAGTACAAATCAGACCGGGACGGATTTATACGCAACCGAAAAAGCAGGCTTTTTCTCCTTGATCTTAAGACAAATGAAACAAAAGAACTGGTAACGTGTGAAGGCGGTGCTGAAAGTCCGGCGTTATCAGGTGAATACATAGCCTGCATCCATTATCCTCCGGAATCACCCGGAAAAGGACTGGTTTCAGACGTCCTTTTAATCAATAAAGAATCCGCGGAAGAGAAGAACCTTACAGCAGGAAAAGGGCAATTTTCCAAACCGCAGTTTTCTCCGGACGGCCGTTTTCTCGCATTCTTCGGACATGAGAAAGATTATAAAAGCGCCACCCTTCAAAAGCTTTGGATCTATGAAATGGAGACTGAGAGACTGCAATGTCTGACAGCTGAATGGGATATGTACGCAGGAGATGCGGCTGTCAGCGACTCTCTGTATGGAGCCGTTTCTCCATCAATCCAATGGACAGCAGATTCACAAGGCTTTTATCTGCTTGTATCAGACCGGGGAAGCACAGGTGTCTATTACGGATCTGTTGAGGGACTCATGTATCCTGTCCGATTGGAGTCTGAGCATGTCCATGGCTTAACGATGCATCCATCAGAGCACTGGGGAATTCTTTCCATCAGCACTCCTGTATCCCCATCTGAACTGTTCGAAGTAAACTTTCAGACGGGTGAGATCCATCAGCTTACGCGACTGAATCAGAGCTGGCTGGAAGAGGTGACGGTTTCGGAACCAGAACCGATTGAAACAGAAGCAGAAGATGGCTGGACCATTCATGGGTGGCTGATGAAGCCTGCCGCCATGGAGGACGGGAAAAAGTACCCTTTAATCCTTGAAATTCATGGGGGGCCGCATATGATGTATGCGAATACTTATTTCCATGAATTCCAGGTCCTCGCGTCGGATGGGTATGCCGTTCTGTACGTAAACCCGAGAGGAAGCCACGGGTATGGACAGGATTTTGCAAATCTCAACCGGGGTGATTATGGCGGAAGTGATTATAAGGATTTAATGAGTGCCGTCGATGCGGCAATCGCACAATATCCATTCATAGATGAGGAAAGAATTGGTGTAACAGGAGGAAGCTACGGCGGGTTTATGACAAACTGGATGGTCGGCCATACAAACCGGTTTAAAGCAGCTGTAACCCAGCGCTCCATCAGCAACTGGCTCAGCTTTTACGGAGTCAGTGATATTGGCACCTTCTTCACAGAATGGGAAGTAGGCGGAACCATGCCGGAGGACGCCATGAAGCTTTGGGACCACTCACCGCTGAAATATGCGGATGAAATCGAAACGCCGCTTCTTATCCTTCACAGCGAAAAGGACTACAGATGCCCGATTGAACAGGCAGAACAGCTTTATATGGTTCTGAAGAGGAAAGGAAAGACTGTCAAATTTCTCCGTTTCCCCGACCAAAATCATGAACTGTCCAGAAGCGGCCATCCTTTCCTGAGAGCTGAAAGAATGAATGCGATTCGCCAATGGTTTAACGAGTATATGTAAGGGTTTTGCTGCGAACAGCTCTGTTCAGAAAAACGACCGGGGCTTTCGGAGTCAGCCAAAAAAAAGAGCCTCCGGTGAAAACCGGGGGCTCCTGTATCATTAAAATACTTGTTCTACTTCCACTACTCCCGGTACTTCCTCAAGCAAAGCGCGCTCGATCCCGGCTTTAAGCGTAATGGTTGAACTTGGGCAGCTTCCGCAAGCTCCTAAAAGACGAAGTTTTACAATTCCGTCCTCCACATCCACCAGTTCACAGTCTCCGCCGTCGCGAAGTAAAAAAGGTCGCAATTTATCTAGTACTTCCTGTACTTGTTCTCTTTGATTTTCTTCCATAGCAATCGTCTCCTTCCTGCTATTATTATATTCCGGCACTACAATAAAATCGAATGCCAAGACTTGAAAATATCCATATTTTCTCCCATTGTACCATATTTGCTGTGATAAACATACGGCAAATGATGCCCATTAAAAACAAATGCAAAAACAGCCTGGTTCGAATACAATGGAATAAAGAACGGACTGCGGAGGGTGAAAATTATGAACATTGAAGTATACGGTGCTGAAAGATTGTGTCCAAGCTGTGTAAATATGCCATCATCAAAAGAAACCCAGGAATGGCTGAGTGCCGCACTGGCAAGAAAATTTCCCAATCATCCCATTCATGTGGATTATATAGACATTGATGCTCCGAATCTGGAAGGGGAAAGAGAAGAGATCGCTGAAAAAGTCCGCAATGACGAATACTTTTATCCTCTTGTTGTGCTGAATGGAAAAGTTGTCGGGGAAGGCAGCCCCCGCCTTAAAACCATATGCGAAGAACTCGAAAAACTTGGATTGGTGCAGGGCGCCTAAAGAAGGCCTTAAGGTTTAGTTGAACGAGGAAAATATGATCAGGAAAACACCTTAATTTAGAAAAAATATTAAGTACAATGACCTATTTCGTGATATAGTTTCCTAAAGGGGGCTATAGGATGAATAAGGTAAGCACCATCAAAAAACATGCTGTGATTAAAAACCACATGTATGAGTATAAAATTAATGACACCAACTGTATGATTGACATTCATTTCGAAATGGATGGAAAAGGCAAGCTACTCTACAGAGTATACGTAGCTGACGATAGCGGTATCTTTCAGACAAGTTCCGCAGATCCATCTAAATCAAAAGCAGTCAGCAAAGCGATAAAGAAGTACACATGGATGAGCATGTAATCAGTACTTCCTTCGCAGCAGAATAGAAGCTTGAGGAAGTACTCTGGTTAAGAGTGCTTTTTTTTGTTTTACAAGGGGAAGGCAAAGAGTTCTGTGTCTGCTCCGCAGCAATCAGCCCATATAAAAAAGGCGGTAGTGAACTCCCGCCCCAAACCTTATCCTCTATGAAACTTGTACATCCATAAAATTCCCGATTTAAGAAGCCTCGGTACCCGGCCCATAAGCGGCTTCTCATTTAACAGACCGAAACCGTGCTTTTTGCCCAGAGATCCCAGTATGCCTTTAAGCTTAAACTGCGGGAATGATTCCGGTTCCGGCTCATTTTTCCACCGTTTCAATAAAACAACAACAATCTGTTCAGCCTGTGCTTCGGCAAGCTGAGCGCTTGGAGCATACGGAAGTGAGGCGCAATCTCCAACCACAAAAACACTCTTGTCATTTGGAAGGTAATGCTGCGGAGTCAGCACGACCCGGCCTTGGGTATCCTTTTCAACATCCATTTCGCGGACTATCTTACTCGGCTGAATCCCAGCCGTCCAGACAATGACATCACTATGAACAGGTTCATCATGATTGTAAACGATATTCGGCTCAACCTTCGTTATGTTCGCTCCGTTGATAATCTCTACTCCATGGTCCTCAAACCAGCTCTGCACGTAACGGCTAAGCCGCTCAGGAAACATAGAGAGAATGGTAGCGCCCCGGTCAAACAATTTAATCTTTAAATCTTTGCGGCTTTCCCGAAGCTCACTGGCAAGTTCCACGCCGCTTAATCCAGCACCGACTATGGAAACAATTGCACCTGCCGGCAGGTCATTTACCTCGCGATACGTTTTGCGGGACTGGTCAATCGTTTGAATGCTGTAGGAATATTCCTGTGCACCCGGCACAGCGTGATACTTATCTTCACAGCCAAGACCCACTACAAGATCATCATATCCAAGTGTTTCCCCATTCGTAAAAACAATCTCTTTTCCGTCCCGGTTAATGGAAGCGACTTCCCCATACTTGTGTGTCAGCTTTTCATGTTCCGGAAAATCAACCCGGATGTGGTGATCGGAAATCGTTCCCGCTGCCAGTGCGTAATATTCCGTTTTCAGGCAGTGGTAGGGATTTTTATCAACCAGGGTGATTTGAACATCATTTGGAAGGTTATTTGGAAGCAGTCTTTGAAGAATTCTCATTCCCCCGTACCCGCCGCCAAGAATGACTAGATTTTTCATATGCGGATTTCCCCTTCTCCCCACGGGAATTAATAAAAAAATAGTATTCTAAACTGATAAAATTTAAGAAAACCTTTTCAAAATGCCACTAAAAAGTATATCGAATTTGCTGTAAAATCACAATATATGTCTTCAAAATATCCACTTAATATGTAAAAGCATTGAATAGTACAACCTTATTACACAAATGTGTTAAGTTAATTGTAACAAAATGAGCAGAGCTTTTGGAAGGGGATAAGCGATAAACGTTGACGATTTTTATCGAAAAAGGGTAGGATAAAAAAGAATTAGAGAGGTGATAGGATGAAGCCGATCATTGAATTCTGCATAAGCAATCTGGCAAACGGATCACAGCGAGCACTCGAAATACTCGAAAAAGATCCGAATTTGGATATTGTGGAATACGGCTGTCTTGGATATTGCGGAAAGTGCTTTGAATCCATGTACGCACTTGTAAATGGAGAAGCGGTTTCTGGAGAAACTCCGGACGAACTCGTTGAAAATATTTATCAGCATCTGGAAGAGAACCCGATGTTTTAATAAAAAGGGATGACCGTATAAAAATGGTCATCCTTTTTACATCAATAGCTTTTGTTTAGCCCGTTCCTCTCTCATTTCCTGCCAGCGGTCTTTGGCCATTTCAATTATTCCCTTTTCCTTTGTCACGCTCTGGTTTTCAATCATTCTGGAAAAATAACGCACGGCCTGGTTTTCCTTACCGGTTCTCCGGCTAAGCTCTCCTATTAAATACAGCACCTTCATCTCCGTCAGTTTGCTTCCTAGATAATCTTCCTTCATATAAGACTGCAAATACTCCTCAAGTGCAAGCTTTAAAAATCTGAGCTCCTCTTCCTTATTTTCTGCATCCCGGTACATCCAGGCAAGCCGGTGGTGCAGGCCGGCCTTTACCGAATGCTTTTCGCTCTTCAGCCCTGCACAGTAAATCGCCAATTTATAAGCGGAGATGGCCATCTCGGGGGTGCGTTCCTGACAATAATCCTTTTTTGACCATTTCTCCCAAATGTACTTGATGAGCTGATTTCTGGCAGGCGCGCTCAAGCGAGGAGTAAATTCATCGGAAAAAGAATAGCCGCAATTTGGGCAGACGGTAACATAATATAAAAGCGGATTGCAGTGATCCCCTTTGTATTTAGAATAAAAGTCTGATTCGCTGTAATCGATTCTGATAAAAGAAGAACGCAGTTTTTTCGTCCGAATCTGGAAACTGCAAAGAGTACACGTAGTATTTTTATCATATAAATATGGAGTTTCCATTCCTCTTCCTCCAAATCGGTGATAATTAATGGTTCTATTATACCATTAAATTCGATCTATAAATGAAATGTACAGGAGAATAAGAAAAGAACAAAATAAAAACTCCTTACATATGTGCAAGGAGTTCTTACGTTCTATTCAAACGGGGGATATTTCTATTGTGGACCGCCTTTGCACACTTTATACTTATAGAAATCATTTTTTTTTGGAGGCTGCAGGATGAATACCTTTAAATTCACGAAGATGCATGGTCTGGGGAATAATTATATCTATGTAAATATGTTTGAAGAAAGTCTAAAAGAAGGCGAACTTCCGCGAATTGCAAAAGAGGTGGCCAATCCTTTTACAGGAATAGGGTCAGATGGGATGATCCTTATTTGTCCTTCTGAAAAAGCCCCTGTAAAAATGAGGATTTTTAATAATGACGGATCGGAAGCGCTCAACTGCGGAAACGGCTTGAGGTGTGTAGCAAAATACGCATACGAGCATCAGCTTGTCAAAGACCCGGTTTTTAAAATTGAAACCCTGTCCGGACTAGTCGAAGCAAAAGTCCAAGTTGAAAACAATACAGTACAGGCAGTTACCATAGATATGGGGGAGCCGCGGCTGTTCAAAAAGGATATTCCAATGGATGGAAATCCCGGACAGACAACGATTGCGGAACAAATGGAATTCCAGGGAACCGAATACGAAATTACTGCACTTTCCATGGGAAATCCTCATATCATTTTTTATATAGAAGATATAGAAAAAGCCCCTTTAACAACACTCGGGCCCATCGTTGAAAAAGATCCAAGATTCCATGATGGAATCAACGTAGAATTCATCGAGGTTTTAACGGAAAAAGAGTTAAACTTCCGTGTATGGGAAAGAGGATCCGGCATCACACAAGCATGCGGAACCGGGGCATGCGCTGCTGCCGTCGCTTCTGTACTAAACGGCAAATCCCCGAGAGGAGAAGACATAACCGTTCACCTGGCAGGAGGGGATCTGATTATTAACTGGACAGAACACGGAAGTGTCCTCATGACCGGCCCTGCAGAAGTCATCGCAGAAGGCACCTACTACATCCGCTGAACCAGGTATTTGAGTGAAACGGACGGACCATGTATACTGAAACCATAGCCACTTTTACAAAGGAGTGATCACATGGCTGACATTATCACAATTACAGAAGCAGCATCCTTTCAAATAAAAGATATGATGAAAGAACACGAAGAAGAAAATGCCTACCTTCGCGTCGGAATCAAAGGAGGAGGCTGCAGCGGCCTTTCCTACGGCATGGGATTTGACCACGAAAAACAAGAAGGCGACACAGAACTTGAATTCTACGGAATCCCTGTTCTGATTGATAAAGACAGCGCGCCGGCATTAAAGGGCACAGTCATCGACTTCAAACAATCCTTAATGGGCGGAGGGTTCACCATCGATAACCCGAACGCCATCGCAAGCTGCGGCTGCGGATCATCGTTTGTCACCGCGACGAATAAGGGTACTCCGGAAGAGTGCTGAACAAATACTTTCCCTTCTCATGAACATGAGAAGGTTTTTTTATGGGAAGATTCAAAGTGTGTTTAAGTTGGAGGGTCACTTTGCAGGTTTTCTGATAAGAGGAAGGAATGGATGGGGAGATCATAGTGAAGGCAGTTCTTCTTTATCCTGCCATTTTAATTCTTCTGTGAAATGCTTGAAGTTTTCTTCATAAGGAGGAGAAAAATGACTTAGAGTTTTGTTTTTATAAAGGATGGGGCATACAAGGTTCTTTACTAGATAAGGATAGCTGCTCCATTTATAATCTTCTGCCTGCTTAACAGCCAGCGCTTTATAAGGATTTAAGTGGATATATCGGGAAGTGTTTAAAAATTTAGAGACGGTACTAATCGGTTCAGCAAAATACCTTCCTTCAAATAGATGCCCCTTGTGCTTATGCCGGAAATTGAAGTACCGGGCATATCGGAAATTAATCTGCTTCATGATAACATTTGGCTGGTGATCCATTACTTCAATGAGGAGATGAACGTGGTTTTTCATTAAGCAAAACGCATGTAGTTTGAACGGATATTTCTGCTGAGTTTCCTCCAAAATGGTCAGATAGCGATCCTTATCACGGTAGTCCTCAAACAATGACCATTTTCTAATAGCTCTTGAAATAATATGATAGGTCCCATCCTTATACTGACTCCAATTTCTTGCTCTTGGCATAAAACTCCACCTTTCTGCATTATTCTCATCAACAATTCTACAAAAATAAGATAACTCCTTCCCGGCTTCGATTAAAATTGAACGAACTTAGAAACATAACGATGGCAGGGAACGCTCTGGAATCATTGTGATGTCCGGGAACAATGTCCGGGAAGGCCGCCGCAACCCTGTGATGTCCGGGAACAATGTCCGGGAAGGCCCCGAAACCGTTTGATGTCCGGGAACAATGTCCGGGAAGGCCCCGCATCCGTGTGATGTGCGGGAACAATGTCTGGGAAGGCCCAAAAACCAGGTGATGCCCGGGAACAATGTCCGGGAAGGCCCCGAAACCGTGTGATGTCCGGGAACAATGTCCGGGAAGGCCGCCGAAACCCTGTGATGTCCGGGAACAATGTCCGGGAAGGCCCCGAAACCGTGTGATGTCCGGGAACAATGTCCGGGAAGGCCGCCGCAACCCGGTGATGTCCGGGAACAATGTCCGGGAAGGCCGCCGCAACCCCGTGATGTCCGGGAACAATGTCCGGGAAGGCCGCCGCAACCCTGTGATGTCCGGGAACAATGTCCGGGAAGGCCGCCGAAACCCGGTGATGTCCGGGAACAATGTCCGGGAAGGCCGCCGCAACCCTGTGATGTCCGGGAACAATGTCCGGGAAGGCCCCAAAACCAGGTGATGTCCGGGAACAATGTCCGGGAAGCCCGCCGCAACCGTGTGATGTGCGGGAACAATGTCCGGGAAGGCCGCCGAAACCGTGTGATGTCCGGGAACAATGTCCGGGAAGGCCCCAAAACCTGGTGATGTCCGGGAACAATGTCCGGGAAGGCCGCCGCAACCCGGTGATGTCCGGGAACAATGTCCGGGAAGCCCGCCGAAACCGTGCGATGTCCGGGAACAATGTCCGGGAAGGCCGCCGCAACCCGGTGATGTCCGGGAACAATGTCCGGGAAGGCCGCCGCAACCCGGTGATGTCCGGGAACAATGTCCGGGAAGGCCCCGAAACCGTTTGATGTCCGGGAACAATGTCCGGGAAGGCCCCAAAACCTGGTGATGTCCGGGAACAATGTCCGGGAAGGGCGGCGAAACCCAGCGATGTCCGGGAAGGCCGCCGCAACCCTGGGATGTCCAGGAACAATGTCCTGGAAGGCCGCCGCAACCCTGTGATGTCCGGGAAGACACAGGAAACCCGGTGATGTCCGGAAACGCCCCAAATATTCCAATACCCCAAACCCCCAGTAAATCCTGCGATGTCCCGAATCACCCCCCGGCCTTTCTCTTATTTTATAAAAAATACCAAATTAACCAATAAAACCTAGTATAATAAAACCAGAATCATCCAAAGGAGGGCGTTATGGATTTTCCGGTATACATATTTGGGCTTCACCCTCATTTCCTCCTTGAGAGTCTGGCATATTTTATCGGATTTCGGGTTTATCTTTGGACGAAGCGTCCTAGTGAGATGACGAAGGATACGGGGATGTGGATTGTAGTGGGAGTGGTTTTGGGGGCTGCTGCCGGATCAAAAATTTTATATTGGCTGGAGGACCCGGGAGCGACTGTCCAGCATTGGAATGACCCTGTATACCTTTTACAGGGGAAGACGATCGTGGGAGCGCTTATAGGTGGACTGATTGGTGTAGAGCTGACAAAGAAGCTGGTGGGATGGAAGTCCTCGACTGGTGATGATTTTGTTCTTCCTCTCATTGTTGGGATGATGATTGGCCGGATTGGCTGCTTTCTGACTGGGGTGGAGGATCATACTTTTGGAATGGAAACGTCTTGGATCACAGGGATGGATTTGGGAGATGGGGTCAGGCGCCATCCGACGGCTCTTTATGAGATTGCTTTTTTGCTGCTTTTGCTTAGTGTGCATGGGTCCTTAAAAAAGAGGGGCGGATATTGGGAAGGTTTTTATTTTCAGGTGTTTATGTTTTCGTACTTTCTATTCCGGTTTTTGATTGATTTTATTAAACCGACGCCAGATTTGTTTTTGATGATGAACAATGTGCAATGGGCTTGTCTTTTCGGGATGCTTTATTATGCGAACTTGATGAGGAGAAAATCGGCGCAGACGGAGAGGGGAATGTTTCATGCCTAACAGGCCGTATTTATTTTATGATTTGACGAACAGTATTTGTTCTACATGTTTAAGAAAAGTAGAGGCAAAGGTCATTATTCAAGATGAAAAGGTGTATCTGGTGAAGCATTGTATGAAGCATGGACGGGAGAAAGTGCTGATTTCAACGGATGTGGAGTATTACAAAAAGTGCCGCGAATTTATAAAGCCTTCGGAAATGCCGTATCGCTGGAATACGCCGATTAAGTATGGATGTCCGTATGACTGCGGGCTTTGTCCGGATCATGAGCAGCACAGCTGTTTGACGGTGCTTGAGGTGACGGAGCGGTGCAATTTGAAGTGTCCGATTTGCTATGCGGAATCAGGTCCTGATAAGGGGCGCTTTCGCTCTATGGAAGAGATCGAGTTTATGCTGGATGCAATCATTAAAAATGAGCGGGAGCCTGACATCGTTCAGATCAGCGGCGGAGAACCGACGATTCATCCTCAGTTTTTTGATATCTTGGATTTAGTGAAATCCAAACCGATTAAGCACATTATGCTGAATACAAATGGGCTGCGGATTGCGAATGATCCGTCTTTTGCGGAGAGGCTTGCCTCCTATGCACCTGGTTTCGAAATTTACCTTCAGTTTGACAGCTTTGAAGAAGAAGCTCTTTTGGAACTAAGAGGGGTGGATTTAAGGGAAACAAGGCGGAAGGCCATTGAGCATTTGAATGCATGGAATCTTTCGACGACTTTGGTGGTGACGCTGAAGAAGGGCCTGAATGATCATGAAATCGGTAAGGTGATTCAGTATGGGCTTGAGCAGCGCTGTGTCAGGGGCGTTACGTTTCAGCCAATTCAGGCTGCCGGAAGACTGGAACAGTATAACCCTGAAACGGACAGACTGACGCTCAGTGAGGTACGCAGGCAGATAATTGATCAGTCGGAAGTGTTTAATCAGGAGGATATTATTCCGGTACCGTGCCACCCGGATTCCCTGGCCATGGGATATGCGCTAAAGCTGAATGGAAAAGTAACACCGCTTACCGGGATGATTGATCCGGATATTTTGCTTCAGGGAGAGAGCAATACGATTGTGTTTGAGCAGGATGAGAATATCCGGAATATGATTTACAAATTGTTTTCTTTAAATCATTCGCCTCAGTCGACTGCTCTGTCACTGAAAGATTTGCTGTGCTGCCTGCCTAAGGTCGTGCTTCCCGGACAGATCGGTTATGACAATGTTTTCAGGGTGATTATCATGCAATTTTTGGATGCATATGATTTTGATGTCAGGTCGGTTAAGAAATCTTGTGTTCATATTGCGCATCCTGATGGGAGAATTATTCCTTTTGATACATACAATTTGTTTTATAGGGATGACAAGGAGCAATTGCTAAAAGAGATACAGGCTGAGATTGAAACGGGAGTCAGGCTATGAGGTGATTTTTTAATAGGGGTGACTGATTATGAGTGAAGAAAATCAGCATAAGGGCGGAGAGAAGAAGAGAGGCGTCCTGGATAATGCGGGGATAGGATTTTTCTTAAGTTTTTTCTTCTATATTGTTGCGATTATGGGATTTCAAAATTTATATTTAGGGCCCATTCTGCACGTAATCGCCCTTTTTGTCAGTTTTGGAGCCGGGTACAATCGTGTGGGGCAAGGTCTGCTGATTGCAGCGGGAGTCATCATTTTGCTTGTGGCGGCTTGTTTTGGATTTGTTTTTTTACAAATGGGGTAAAAAAATGAGGCCAGTCTCATGACCGGCCTTATCTTTTATTTCTCAAACAAACTGGTGCTGTGAAGCGGCTGTACACGCGCTTTAGGATCCATGTAAGCTTTTGCGTTATTGACAGCAGTCGGCGCTTCTCCGAATCCGCTGGCAATCAGCTTCACTTTTCCGTCATACGTACAGATATCTCCGGCTGCGTAGATGCCTTCGATGTTTGTTTCCATTTTTGAATTCACCACAATATTATTCTTTTCGATATTTAAATCCCAGTTTTTGATTGGTCCCAGAGATGAAACGAATCCGAAGTTGACGATTAAGTCATCAATGTCGATGACTTCTTTGCGCTCGCCTTTTACTTCCTGAAGGACGACTTGTTCGATGCGGTCTTCGCCGATAATTTCCTCAGGAATAAATGGTGTCATGACTTCTACTTTTGAATTCATCAGCTGCTCAACGCTGTGTTCGTGGGCACGGAATTTGTCGCGGCGGTGAACAAGAGTAACTTTCTCCGCAATAGGCTCGAGCATGAGGGCCCAGTCCAGAGCCGAATCTCCGCCTCCGCAGATCATGACACGCTTACCCGCAAATGAATTCAGGTCATCAATGAAATAGTGCATGTTTTTGCCTTCATATTGTGCAGCATTTTCAAGTTCAATGCGGCGGGGCTGGAATGCACCATTTCCTGCCGTAATGATAATCGTTTTGGTGTAGTGGACTTCAGAGTTGGTGGTCAGCTTGAATACGCCGTCCGCTTGTTTCTCTACTTCTTCTACAGCCTGTTCCAGGGCAACTGCCGGATTAAACATAGCCATTTGCTCTTTCAGGTTATTGATTAACTCTTGAGCACGTACCTTTGGAAAACCGGCTACATCATATATGTATTTTTCAGGATAGAGGGCAGATAGCTGACCGCCGAGCTGAGGGAGACTTTCGATGATCTTTACACTAGCTTGTCTCATCCCTCCGTAAAAAGCGGTGAACAGTCCTACAGGACCTCCTCCTATAATGGTTATGTCATAAACCTTTGTATCTTCTTTCACCATATAACCCCCTAAATGATAACTATTCTTACTGATATCATATCATATTTCTTTTCGAAGCTCATCTTCCAATAAAAAACGGTAAGTTTTTCCTTAAGCGGCATCAGAGCGGCTTTTTCATGGAGCAAATCGGGCGGGATGCGGGCAGTTTAATTTAGTATCCTACCTTATTTTCTGAATTTTCGCAACAGATGATTTAGGCTAATTATTGCTTGAAAAACACTTCACAAAGGATTAATATGGGTAATAGGCATAATTGTTAATTTTTTGTGAACCATTTTTTTTTCGGTGATTTATTTTTTTGCGCACTAGATAGTGAAGGATTTCACAAAGTTTTTGGCAAAAAACAAAATAAAATGGTGAAAAGAGCAGAAAATATACACAGGTATCATTTTTGTTCTTTTACCGACAAATTAAGTAAAGGTGATGTGATCGTCTTGAGAAAACCAAAAGTAGTGGTTTTAGGTGCAGGTTATGGCGGTTTAATTACAGTTAACCGTCTTTCAAAATTAGTAGGGGTTAACGATGCGGATATTACGCTTGTTAACAAAAACGATTACCATTATGAAACAACTTGGCTGCATGAAGCTTCAGCCGGTACGCTTCATCACGATAAATGCCGTTACCAAATTAAAGATGTAATCAGCAGCCGTGTGAACTTCGTACAGGATACAGTAACAGCAATCAAGCCGGATGAAAAGAAAATCGTTCTTGAAAAAGGCGAGCTTGAGTATGACTATCTTGTTGTATCTCTAGGATCTCAGCCGGAAACCTTCGGAATTCAAGGCTTGAAGGAATATGCTTTCGGAATTACGAACATTAATGCTGCACGTCAATTGCGTGAGCATATTGAACTTCAGTTCGCAACGTATCAGACTGAAGAAGTGAAGCAGGATGACCGTTTGACAATTGTTGTCGGTGGAGCCGGATTCACAGGTATCGAGTTCCTTGGAGAACTTTCCAACCGTGTGCCGAAGCTTTGCCGCGAATATGATATTGATCCTAAGAAAGTCCGCATCATCTGTGTGGAAGCTGCTCCGACGGCTCTTCCAGGATTTGATCCGGAACTTGTTGAGTATGCAGTTAACCATCTTGAGCGCAAAGGTGTAGAATTCAAAATCGGTACTGCGATTAAAGAATGTACGGAAGATGGAATCGTCGTTGCTAAAGATGACCATATGGAAGAAATCAAAGCTGGTACAGTTGTATGGGCTGCAGGGGTTCGCGGAAACAGCGTTGTAGAAGAAGCTGGATTCGAGAACATGCGCGGACGCGTTAAAGTTACTCCTGATCTTCTTGCACCTGGCCACAAAGATGTATTCATCATTGGAGATTGCTCATTGATTATCAATGAAGAAATCAATCGTCCATACCCTCCAACTGCACAAATTGCGATGCAGCAGGGAGAGACTTGTGCGAAAAACCTATCCGTATTAATCAAAGGCCAGGGAGAAATGGAAGGCTTTAAAGCTGACATTAAAGGTACAGTTGCTTCTCTTGGTGAAGATGATGCAGTAGGAACTGTTTTCGGCAAAAAGCTTGTTGGAACGAAAGCATCATTCATGAAAAAGATGATCGATAACCGTGCACTATACATGGTGGGCGGACCTGGTATGGTCATGAAAAAAGGAAAATTCAAGTTCTTTTAATAAGCAGTCTGCGTTAAAGCATGCTGTTGATTTATAACATTTGATGCGGAAATCAGCAGCAAAGTTTAACAGAACCAATAAGTAAGGAAAGGCAAAAGCTTATAGCTTTTGCCTTTTCTTATTTTTGGGTACATAATAAAAGCATTATATTATTTGATGGAATGACAGGTAGAGGAGTGGCATCATGACAAGTAAACGGGGAAATGTCTGGCTGGCAGCTGCGGGGATTGTAACCGATGAATCAAATAGGTGGCTTGTTGTAAAAAAGAAATATGGCGGTCTGAAGGGCAAATGGTCCCTGCCGGCTGGATTTGTGGATGGAAATGAGACAGTTGATCAGGCAGTAATCAGAGAAATATATGAAGAAACGGGAATTAAGGCGGTCCTCAATGGAATTGTTGGGGTGAGATCTGGCGTTATAAAAGGCCAGGTCAGTGATAATATGCTTATTTTTAAGCTAAAAGCAGCAAGCAGTGTGATCCGGATTCAGGAAGAAGAGCTCTTTGAGGCGGCATTTATTCCTTATGAACAGTTAAAAGCTGATCCGGACTCATCCTTGCTGATTACCGCATTGGGTGACAAAGATATGGATCCTAAATTAACGTTATATGACCAGCTTGATCCGGGGGAGCAATTTAACTACTCCGCATATAACTTATTTTTATAATTTTCAAAAAAATAAGAAAATTAAAGAAAATAAGAGTTTAAGCCTGATGTATTCGCTTTCATTGGCTCTTTTGTCATCTTATCTGCCTTTATTGTTGACAAGATACCTGATATCTTAATTAACAACAGATCATAAAGGGGAGATCACAGATGACATTGAAAGCTGAAAAAAGAGAGTGTCCATATTGCTCAGGCAAAGGTTATTTTCAGTTGCTTCTTGGCGGTACAGAAACATGTGATTGCTGCAATGGAACTGGAAAAAAGTCTTGAAATATAGAAAATTCAGGGAAATTCATATTGACGTATCTAATGCGCTTTCAGTACACTGAAATTGGTGTATTGGAGGTGTTTTAGATATGATATTGCCGGTATTTATTATTTCCATTGTCTTATTTTTTGTCTTGTTCTTTGGCATTGGATTTATCTTGAATATGCTGCTCAGAATGTCATGGATCATGGCGGTCATTTATCCGATCGTTTGTATTTTGATTATTGATGATGGAACTGCCGCCTCTTATTTCAGTGCACCGGGAGAATCTTTTCCGGCACTTTTAAAGAAGGTCGTCTCGCTTCAAGGTGTGGATATTACCATTTTAGCAAGCGGTCTTGCAGGTGCGGTCTGTTCAGGATTTGTCATACAGGCATTAAGAAAAAAAGGATATCAGATGTTCTGAAGCTTCCGGCTGATGCGGAAGTTTTTTTATTTTGGCAGGGTAAAGTCCGCACGACCCGTCTTTTGTTACAAACATTTCAATTCCTCTCTTTAAGAATACTTTTGTCATTGATTGGGAACAAATAGCTTAGTGAGAGGAGTGTGTAACATAAAATGAGATTCTTTGGAATATGGGCAAGACGTTTGGTGATGACGCTGCTATTCGCAGCTGCCCTGGCAACAACGTTTGAAGCTGTGTCTGGAGTAAAAGCGAGAGAACTGACTCAGGATTTATATCATGCATATGCAAGTCATAATGGAGAAAACGATTCTTTCCGGTTGTTTGGATTGTCACTTAAATGGCTGCCTGTCCGCCATGCTTCATCCGTTCAGACCATATCGGGTTCGTTATTGAAAAAAGATGAAAAGCTGGAAACGGCTTTTAACTGGGAACAGTATCCTAAGCATAAAGTGGTTGCTACCGGCTATACGGCAGGCTACGAATCGACAGGAAAAAATCCGGGTCATCCGGAATATGGGATTACATACTCAGGTGTTAAAGTAAAGAGAGATCTGTTTTCTACGATCGCCGCCGACCTTACTGTTTTTCCAATTGGAACTGTGCTGTTTATTCCTGAATATGGATACGGTGTGGTAACCGATAAAGGGGCTGCGATTAAGGGAGATCGCCTTGACTTATATTTTGATACCGTGGCGGATGTTTATAAGCATTGGGGCAAGAAGGAACTGGATGTTTATGTGGTCAAAAAAGGGGATGGAAGCTTTACTGAACGAGAATTGGCCAAGCTGAATGAAAGCGAGTCCCTTCAAGTATTCAGGCAGCAGTATACCCATCCGAATCGGGAATATTGAAAAAGGCAGCTGGAGTTCAATCCGGCTGCCTTTTTAATCGAATATATTCCGTATGTATGAGATTTCTTCTTTAAAGAAGGCCGGATGCAAAATGGAAGCAAGTTCGGCAAGACCTTCATAGAGTCTTGGAGAGGGTCTGCAAAAATGTGCTTCTTTCAGCAAAAGAACCCGCCCGTTTCTTAATGCTTTCAGATTGGCAGAGCCGCTGCGCTTCTGGACATATTCAATTCTCATTTTTGACTCTTTTACGCCAACCCACACGAGAAAAAAGTAGTCAGGATCTCTTGAAAGGACCTCTTCCCAGCTAGTCTGAATGCTCGCATCCTTTGTCTTGGCAAATATATTTTCAGCACCGGCGAGGCGGCTCATTTCCGTTAGCCAGTTTATTCCGCCCGGTGTAAAAATCGGCTTCGGCCACCACTCAAAGTATACAGATGGCCTTACAGACAGTTCATCTGATTTCATTTTGAATTTCTTCATAATCAAGCGGAAGGCATGCGTTTTTTCCTCTGCCTGTTCCAAACGCCCCGTTCTTGCTCCGAGCCTCAGTAAATCTTCGTTAATTTCTTCAAGTGACTGAGGATTAAAAATCATATACGGCAAGTTTCGCCGCTCTAATTCTTCGATGTTTTTTTCCATGCCGGGAACACTTAGGGAAGCGAGCACCAAATCCGGTTCGCACCTTTCCAAATCATCCATCCGAATGGATAAATCCGGACCCAGTCTCGGAAGGTGGCTGATCTTTTCCTCCGGCCAATCTGAAAAGTCATCAATTCCAGCTAATTGATCGGTTAGGCCAAGGCAAACAGCAAGTTCTGTATTGCTGGGACAGATCGATACAATCTTCAGCGCGGTTCACCTCCGGTTTATAGTTGGAAAAAAAGATAGTGCATCAAAAGTGTAAGGACGATTCCTGTGATTCCTCCGAAAAATACTTCAATCGGCTGGTGGCCCAGCAATTCTTTCAGTTTTTTCTGCTTCTCCTGCTCCTGTGTCTGCTGCCAGTCTTTTGCTTCTTTCATAAAGCGGTTAAAATCAATAACCAGTTTATTGAGAACGGTGGCCTGTTCGCCTGCGTGGCGCCTTACTCCGGTTGCATCAAACATGGTGATAACGGCGAAGATGGCTGAGACCGCAAACAGAGTGGAACCAAGGCCGTCTTCAATCGCAACTGCGGTTGTTAGGGCAGTGACGGCAGCGGAATGCGAACTGGGCATACCGCCCGTACTGGTGACAAGAGACCAATCCCACTTTCTAATGGCTATAAAGTGAATGGGGACCTTGACTACCTGTGCGAAGAAAATAGCGGTCAGAGCTGCAATCAGGGGGAAATTAAAAAATAAATCCATATTGGCTTCTCCTGCCTTCCGTATGTATCAGGGTTTCATTATGTTTAAATTCCCCAGGTCTGATAAAATAAAGCTATCAGGCGAAGGAGGATCGCTTTGTGGATGCTTATCCGGAAGAGTACTACCAGTTCTTCATCCATTTTAACGAAGGTGATTACTACACTTGTCATGATCTCCTTGAGGAAATGTGGCTGACCGACAAGTCGAATCTTTTCTTAAAAGGACTGCTGCAAATGTCTGTGGCCCTCTATCATTACAGCTATGGCAATTTGAAAGGCACAAGGTCGATGATGCTTGCGGGCAGACAATATATACAGCCTTACCGTCCGCATCACTGGGGAATGGATTTGGAAAAAGTACATCATTTCATGGAAAATTGTTTACTCATTATACCACAGGTCCCTGATAAGATACCGTTTGAAATGACGAATAGTCTGCCCAGGCTTCCCATGCTCTTTTTATACCTGGAATGACATGTTTGGAAACCATTAAAGGAGGAAATCAGAATGTTTAACGTTTATGAAGCACTGACAGGAAATGAAGAGACCGTCATTACGGGTTTATTTAAAAAAACACAGCCTTTGCAGGGGACACTTGCGGACTTGGACGGCAGTCTTGAAGGTCAAGTTACATCCCTTATTAAAGAGGGAGACATCCGCTCAGACGCTATGTCTCTTTCTAAAATTTTCCCGCTTGGAAAAACCGGCATGAAGAGGATGTATATTTCAGGATTAGGCAGAGAGAAGGACTGGAACTTTGAAGCGGCAAGAGAAACGTTCGGCCAAATCGTGAAACGTCTGCTTGCAGATAAAAAAACGGAAGCAGCTGTTGATTTAGATTCATTCACCTCTGAAAATCTGAATAGTCTGGAAGCTGCGCATAGTCTTGCTGAAGCACTTGAATTAGCAGCCTATAAGATTAAAGACTATAAGCACAAATCAAATGAACCGGAGAAAAACATTACACAGGTGACCATTATAACCAAAGAAGATCCGGCAGAAATCAGGGCAGCATTGTTTGTCGGTTCTGCGCATGGAAAAGGCACAAACTCGGCAAGGACACTCGTTAATATGCCGTCCAACATTCTTACAGCAACTGAACTTGCCGAGCATGCGAAACGTCTTTCAGACCAGTATGGCTTTGAATGTGAAATACTGGATAAAGAAGAGATGCAAAAGCTTGGGATGGGCGCCATGCTAGCGGTCAGCCAGGGTTCAGCTGAACCGCCGAAAATGATTGTCCTTAAGTACACCGGGAGTGAAGATCGCGAGGAAACACTTGGTCTTGTCGGAAAAGGAATCACGTTTGACACGGGCGGATATTCCATTAAAACAAAATCAGGAATAGTTGGAATGAAAACCGATATGGGAGGAGCTGCAGCTGTTTTAGGAGCAATGGAGATCATTGGTGAGCTGAAGCCTGAACAAAATGTCGTAGCCGTTATTCCATCAACCGACAATGTGATTTCAGGAACGGCTTTCAAACCAGATGATGTGATTGTGTCCATGAACGGAAAAACCATTGAAATACTGAATACAGATGCAGAAGGCCGGCTGGTACTGGCAGATGCCATTACATATGCGAAACATCATGGAGCCACTCATCTGGTGGATGTGGCAACATTAACAGGAGGAGTCATCGTCGCCCTTGGCAATGAGATGACAGGAGCAACGACAAATAACGAAAAGCTTTTTGAGCAAGTATCATCAGCATCTAAAGAATGTGGAGAACCAATGTGGCTGCTCCCGATTACAGAAAAGGATACGAAAAGGGTAAAAAGCAGTAAAATGGCCGATTTAAGCAATTCTCCCGGCAGAGAAGGACACGCCATTATGGCCGCTGCGTTTTTAAAGGAATTTGCTGAGGAGACTCCATGGGTACACCTGGATATTGCAGGAACATCCGTTACAGCGAAAGAAACTCTCCTCGGGCCTTCAGGCGGCACAGGCGTTATGGCCAGAACCCTTGCAACATTTGTGGAAAATTTTGAAGCATAAAAACAGGACTTCCGCCTAACTCTCTGGACGATCCGCCTGCATAACTTATATGGAGGAAGGAATACCCAGAAAGAGTTATGGAGGTTATGTGATTGAGTGAACAGCTGATTTTAGATGAAGATACGAGGCGGCCCTTTGGATTTGGAGGATTCGGGAGACCGGGATTTGGATTTGGAGGATTCGGGAGACCGGGATTTGGGTTTGGAGGGTTTGGGAGACCTTTCGGATTTGGTTTCGGCAGACCCTTCGGCTTTGGGTTTGGCAGACCGTTTGGTTATGGATTTGGACCTTTCGGCTATGGCTATGGCTTTCCCTTGGGATTGGCAGGCGGATTAGCTGCTTCAGCGCTTCTCAGTCCTTATTATGGATATGGTTATGGTTATGGATATCCATATTACCCCTATTACGGATACCCCTACTATTATTAATGGAAAGGCTGAATCGAATGGGATTCAGCCTTTTCTGTGTATTAATACTTTACTCTGCTAATGTGATAAAACAAATCGTTGACAGGTTTCGTCAAAATGTGATAATTTAAGTGCATGTTATTTATTGCTCTACCATATTAGCAAACTAAAGTGTTTTGGGGGTTTACGGAATGAATGCAGTGATTTTAGCCGTTGTGGTTCTGCTGCTGTTAAGCCTGTTCAGGGTTAATGTTGTTTTTTCATTGATCATTGGAGCACTGGCTGGCGGATTAGCAAGCGGGCTTGATATAAAAACGATTGGGGAAGCCTTTACCGGCGGATTGGGAGCAAACGCTGCTGTAGCTCTAAGCTATGCCTCTCTTGGAGCGTTTGCGGTGGCGTTGACGAAAACAGGACTGCCTGATGCCATGGTGCATTTTGCGATCAAGCTTGTCGGCAAAGAAGGCGAATCGAATCGAAAAACATTATCCAAGGTTTTGATCTTATTTATCATTTTGCTTATCTCAATCTCATCTCAAAATATAGTGCCGGTTCACATTGCCTTTATACCGGTTCTGATACCGCCATTATTAAAAATATTCAACCAGCTGCAGATTGACAGAAGGCTTGTGGCGGCAGTGATGACCTTTGGATTAATCACTCCTTATATGTATGTACAAGCTGGATTCGGTGCCATTTTCCACGGTATTTTGAGAGATAATATGAAGGAGGCAGGTCTCTCTATTAAGTTATCGCAGATTCCAGAGGCGATGATGATTCCTTCCTTAGGGATGGTAACGGGTCTGATCCTTGCGTTCATTATTTATCGAAAGAAAAGAGTATACGAGGATAAAGAAATAACTGGAGCCGAGGCTGTAGCTTATTCAAAAAAGACGCTGAGCTTTGCTGCAGCAGCCATTGTTATATCCCTTGCTGTCCAGCTGTACCTTTCTAAGCTGGAAATTGAAGGCGGTATGATTTTTGGGGCTCTTGCAGGAATAGCCGTCCTTTATGTAACAGGTGCAATGAAGTGGAAAGAAGCGGATCAGGTATTGACAAAAGGAATGCAAATGATGGCCTTTATCGGATTCGTCATGCTTGCTGCCTCTGGATTTGCCAGTGTAATGGAAAAGACAGGGCACATTGAAACAATGGTGAAAAGCGCCTCTGAAATAATCGGTGATAATCAGTCTTTGGCTGCGCTGCTTATGTTAGTAGTCGGTCTGCTGGTCACTATGGGAATAGGATCTTCTTTCTCTACCGTACCCATTATTACTTCGCTCTTCGTACCTCTATGCATTAGCCTTGGGTTCAGTCCTCTGGCAACAATTGCGATTATTGGTACTGCAGGGGCACTTGGTGATGCCGGTTCTCCGGTATCGGACAGTACGCTTGGACCGACATCCGGACTCAATGCGGATGGGCAGCATGATCATATTTGGGATACTGTAGTCCCGACATTTATTTTATATAATGTTCCACTCATCCTCTTTGGATGGATCGCTGCCATGGTTCTATAATTTGGTATATGGTCTGGCATCCAGACTTTATATAAATCTCTGTAAAGCCATGTTGAAAAAAGAGCCTTCTCTAGGGGCTCTTTTTTCATTTGTTAAACTTGGCTGTCGATTGCAGCTAGCAGGCACTCGCTTATCCTTGGGCGGGCCTGCGTGGTTTCATCTGTCCCGCTGCTATCGCCCGGAGTCTCGCGCTTTCCGCTCTAATCGACAGGTGTTAAAGAAAATTTCAGGCTTTAACAGGGCCTTTTGTTTAAGCCGGATGATCCTGTGCTGATTTTGGAAATGGACAAAATAAAAGACTGCCGGATTTCCGGCAGTCTATCTTATTATTGTGCTTGTGGGCGAATGTTTTTCCATTCGCTGATGAGTTCAGCGTCGTCCCAATCGAACAAATAATCGGCTGCGGATGGGGTGTGATTTAATACTTCAATTTCATATTGTTCGCGGTCCAGCTCACTCAGAAAATAGCGTTTAATCGCTAATCCAGACATGATCTTCACCTCTTTTTAATCCTTTACTTGCAGTATGCCAAGTTGGAAATCTATTTATACTTCCACGGCAATAGTTTATAGAGTACATCAATTTCCAAGGTAATTCAACCCATTTTGCTTGGGAAAGTCTTTTTATTCTATGCGGGGGGAGAGCAAATCGTTATATAGAGCCATTGTTAATCAGTGTAGGGGGGGAGTTTTTCAAGTGAGTCAGCCAAAAGCAAGTTCCACTGGTGAAGAGTTCAGGAATGAAATGCACTTCTGAATACATCGGGGGAGATAGAGGGGTCATGAGCCTCATTTCTGGACAGCGCTCTATTAAGTCTGCGCTGCGGGCGGTAAGCCTTCTCCTGGATTCCCAGCTGCGGGGTCACACCTGTTGCCGGTTACGGCAGGATCGCCTCATTCCGTTTTCATTAGCTTGACATACACTTCAAAACGTAAAAAGGGAAACGCTTAGCATGCGTCTCCCTTTTTTGAAAGTCTTGCCGGTTTATGCTGCCTTGTGCTTTATTTGACCTGACCCTTTTTTAATCTGATGATAAATACGGGGAGTGATTATTGCAGCGAAAATCGTAAATACAATATCTTTTACGGCAAACCACGCCATAATCTGCCATGAAGCCAGGTAAGAAAGTTTTGCTCCCAAGACATAATTGATGATTGCATACATATAAGTCGTTCCAAAAACGTACATCACAACAATTCCAGCAAAAGCGGCGGCCATAAAGACAGGAAGCTTCGGGTTCTTATTCCATTCAACAATTTTCCCTGCTGCATATGCCGCTAATATGTAGGAAATAATAAATCCGCCGGATTTTCCAAATAGTACGCCCAATCCTGATGAAAATCCCGCAAAGACCGGGGCCCCTGCTGCACCAATTAAAGCATAAACGGTCATTGATAAAGCGCCGAGACGGCTCCCGAGCAAAAGACCTGCGAGGACACAGAAAAATGGAGCCATGGAAAGCGGAATTCCTGCAACCTGCAGAAAAGGCACCCATGAGGTTAAGTTTGCCCCAACAGCCATTAAAGCGGCAAACATACCGGCATAAACTAAATCAACCGTCTGAAATCTTCTACCCATACCAACAATCTCCTTTACACCAATAGACTTTTATATATAGACTAATAGATGAAAAGATCATTGTCAACAATGTTTATTTTAAGGTTAACATAAGAGGATGGTGAGGAATATGTATTTCGGAAAACCTAAAGTACATGCTGATTCGGACCGGATTCCCCCTAATCAGCATGTAACAAAAACATTTCCAGTGCTGCACGCAGGTTCGGTACCCTATTATCCGGAAATAGAAAAGTGGAATCTGCAAGTATACGGCTTGGTGGACACCCCATTGCTGCTCACCTATCAGGATTTGCTGGATTTCCCGCAGTCAACAGCAGCAAACGACATTCACTGTGTAACCGGATGGTCCAGATTGGATAATTTATGGACAGGTGTAAGAACACGGGATGTTGCAAAAGCGGCAGGATTGAAAAAGGAAGCAGGTTTCGTTATTCTTCACGCTGAAGAAGGCTGGACGGCTAATCTCCCCTTGGAAGATTTTTTAAAAGATACAAGCTTGCTTGCTCTCTCGCATGATGGAAAGCCATTGACTCCGGAGCACGGCTACCCGCTGCGGGCTGTCTTCCCGCATCTTTATTTTTGGAAAAGTGCCAAATGGCTGAGAGGAATTCAATTTACAGAGCATAATCATCCGGGATTCTGGGAAAAGAATGGATATCACATGAATGGAGACCCATGGAAGGAAGAGAGGTTTTCCTGGGACTAATGATTCGGATTTTTATTTGGTAAAAATTAATACTTGAATTTTAAAAAAGTTTTGTTCAAAGGGCGCGAAAGATGTCGTACATTGTTATAATGAATACTATGCTGGCATATTTCCAGCAATCTAATTCTTAAAGATTCCATGGAGTGTAAACTATGTATTTTACGTTACTGGCCATTATTGCGATTATCCCTTTCGTATTAGGTGTTGTGATTCTTTTTCACAATCGCACTCCTCTATTTGCCGTTGCTGTCAGTTTTCTGCTGCTGCTCGGTATATGGCAATTTGATTTATCGATTCTATATGGAGTGGGACTGTTTCCGCCCGAGACAGCTCAACGCTATTTTTCACTCTTTCGATGCGGGCTGATCTTTACCTTTCCAGTCGTTTGTTATTTATTGTATATTCTTCTTACCCGCTACAGTAAAATCCATTTCCTCTCCGGCAAATATTCCGTTTGGGTGCTTCGGCTTTTAGTTACATTCTCCTTATTAGTGAGCATCGCAGCATATGCGGTAAGCAATACAGAGCTGGGAATTAAAGGTTTGGAAATATATAGAATGGGCAGGCATTTTCCAATCCACTATTATCCCGTCTTTGGAGACGGGCAATGGCTGTTTTTATTGAATACGTCGTTCACCCTTGTGATGGCCTTTATTCTGATCTTTGTATCCCTCTTTCTAACAGTGAAGGAACATCGGCTATTCAGTTTTTATTTGAGCATTACCATTTTTACGGTAATCAGCATCGGTCTTTTGAGCGGATATAAAATTCTCCCCCTTTTTATTTCGGGGTTTTCTTCTGTCCTGCTTTCTCTGCTTATCTTTATAGGAGTAATCCAGAATTTGAACCGGGGATTAAAGGAACAGAAAAACCTCCTTCATACCATTATGAACCTTAATCCCAACTATATTTATGTGAAAAATGAAGATCATCAATTTATAATCGTAAATGATGCAATGGCCTCTCTTTATAACACAGAAGCGGAGGGAATCCTCTATAAAACGGACCTTGAGTTAAATCCGCGAAGTGTTCAGGCTGTAAAGATTGAGATGGAAGAGAAAAAGGTGCTTCTCGGAATAAAGCCGAGATATGAAAAACTTGAAAAAATTGTAGATCTGAAAGGTGAGACAAGGTGGATAGAGGTGCTGAAAATCCCCGTAAAACTTCTCGGGAAGCAGCTGATCTTGTGCATAGGTACAGATATCAGTCAAAGAAAGCGCGATGAAGAACTCATACTAAAGGCGGAAAAGATGAGTGTTGTGGGGGAGCTTGCAGCAGGAGTGGCCCACGAAATTCGAAATCCGCTTACCTCTCTCAAAGGATTTGTACAGTTTTTAGGTGAAGATGATCATTCAAAGCATAAAAATCATCTCCGCGTTATGGCGGAGGAGATTGACCGGATTAACGAGGTAATCGATGAGCTTTTGCTCATTGCAAAGCCTCAGGGAAAATCGTTTAAAGAAGAGAAAGCCGCAGAAATATTGGAGGATGTCATCCTGCTGATGGAGGAATCCGCTAAAGCTTCCTATGTTCAGTTCATGGTCCAAGCGGACCCTGAAATGTCAATCATGTGCAACAAAAATCATTTAAAACAAGTGTTTATGAATTTAATTAAAAACTCGATCGAAGCGATGGAGTTCGGCGGAACCATGTCTATTGACTGCTTCATGACGGGAGATGGAGCCGCTCAGTTCGTATTAAAGGATGAGGGTTCAGGGATTGAACCAGAACGGATTGAGAAGCTGGGTGAACCATTTTTTACAACAAAAGAGCGCGGTACCGGTCTTGGACTGACTGTCTGCTATAAAATTGTAAAAGAGGAGCACAGAGGCAGCATTCAATTTGAGAGTGAATTGGGTAAAGGAACAACGGTCACCATTCGTCTCCCGCTCGATCCAATTGAAGAAGCTAAAAAAAGATTTAGATAAAAAGCGGCCGGATGGCCGCTTTTTAATTGGTGCCGATGGAAATGGCGGGTTCGAGCTCAATCACTACGTTACCTTGTAAAGCACGTGATATCATACACGACTTCTCCGCTTTTTCAGCAAGCTTCCGTGAGAGTTCAATATGCTTTTCGTCTGTTCCTGCGGGAAGGATGAGGACAGGCTTGTGAATGATTCTTTTATAAGTGATGACGCCTTTTATTTCCTCCACAATTCCTTCTGACTCCATCGTCAGACTCTCCTTTTCTATAGAACTCCTCTCAAGCATCGCAGCAAGTGTAATGATATAGCAGGTCGCGGCGGCTCCAAGGAGCATTTCATCCGGATTTGTCCCGATTCCGGGTCCGCCCATTTCCGGGGGAATGGATATTTCCGTTTTTAAATGACCGGCTTGGATGTCGCCTGTACTGTTTCTGCCGCCGGGCCAATTTGCCTGAAGAATAAAACGATGCTCAGCCAATTAAATCGCCTCCTTATCCAAGTTTAGCGTATTTCTGCCCAAATCAAAAAGGAAGGTGCTCACAGGGCACCTTCCTTGCTGAAATCACTTATACAGCCATTTCCTTATCAAGCGCAACATCTGCCGGCACGTAATTGAAGCCGAGATCTCTTGCTACAGCTGCATAGGTGATTTCACCCTTCGCTGTATTCAAACCGGCTTTAAGAGCAGCATTTTCAGCTATCGCTTTATACACACCTTTATTGGCAATTTGAAGAGCATAAGGAACCGTAACATTTGTTAGCGCCATAGTGGAGGTTCTTGGAACGGCCCCCGGCATATTGGCTACCGCATAATGAACGACACCGTGTTTTTCATAAGTTGGCTGATCGTGGGTAGTTATATGGTCAACGGTTTCGACAATACCGCCCTGGTCAATCGCTACGTCGACGATAACAGAACCCGGCGTCATGCTTTTTACCATTTCCTCCGTAACAAGTGTCGGAGCCTTCGCACCCGGAATTAGAACCGCACAGATTAGTAGATCCGATTCAGCTACTGCCTGAGCGATATTGATCGGATTCGACATCAGCGTCTTGATTTGATTGCCGAAAATGTCATCAAGTTCGCGGAGACGGTCTGCGCTTAAATCAATAATGGTTACATCAGCTCCAAGGCCAATCGCCATTTTTGCTGCGTTTGTCCCGACAACCCCGCCGCCTATGATGGTCACTTTTCCGCGGCCGACACCAGGAACGCCGGCCAGCAGGATTCCTTTTCCTCCTTTTGGCTTCTCAAGGAATTGTGCACCAATTTGAGCAGACATTCGACCTGCCACTTCACTCATTGGAGTGAGCAATGGAAGCGTACGGCCCGCTGAAACGGTTTCGTAGGCAATGGAAATGACTCCGGATTCTTTAAGCGCAAGGGCAAGATCGGGCTCTGCTGCAAGATGAAGGTACGTGAAAAGCACCAATTCTTCACGGAAATAGCCGTATTCCGCCTTTAAAGGTTCTTTCACTTTCATAATCATTTCAGCCTGATTCCATACATCCGCAGCACGCTCGATTGATTCAGCTCCTGCTTCAATGTAGGCTTCATCTGTAAAACTGCTGCCGAGACCTGCTCCTTTTTCTACTAGGACACGGTGGCCCGCTGCGATGAATTGAGCTGCGCCACCCGGAGTTAAAGCTACTCGGTTTTCGTTGTTTTTAATTTCTTTGGGTACCCCTATAATCATGAACCCTTCCTCCTTTTAAAGTCAGGTTTTCCTTGGATTTGTTATGTTTTCAGTATAATAGCTTCTCCAAAAAAAAGGTTTGTTTAAAAAATAGAAAGGGTTTACAAGGTTTTGTGAAATTTCACAAAGACATCCGGTCAAGCTTTATATCCAAATAGATTGTCATTTTTTCATTTGGATTGGACAAGTCGATTTCCGCTATTTGTGTAATCCTTTTTAGCCGGTAGCTGAGGGTGTTGACATGAACGTTCAGAATCTTAGACGCTGCATGAACAGAACTGTCCGATTCAATGTAGACCTCAAGGGTCTCTGTCAAATTAGTTTTATGATCTGAATCGTAATCCTTCAGCTTTTGCAGGGCATAGTTCTCAAATCCATCCTGTTTTCGTTTCTCAAACAGAATATCAAGGTATTGGTAGATCCCCAGTTCAGAAAAACTTGTTAAAGCTGCTGTTTCTTTAGTGAAGCGCTGTTTAATTTTTGCGACTGCGAGTGCCTCGCGGTAGCTTTTGTGAATGTTCAAAATTTCGCTGTATACGCCCCCGATGCATGCTTCTACATGACGAAGTCCAAAACGTTCATCCAGCTGTTTCAGCGTGGATGAGCAAAAGTCCTTTAACTCTGTCAAAGCCTGGTCTCCGCGGGGCTCCGCTAAAATAATGAGCTGTTTAAAATCAGTGGTGGACAATAACACATGAACTTGCTGAGTCGTCTTCAGCAGGTAGTCAATCTGCTTTTCTGCATTTTGGGATATTTCCTCTGGGAACGTAAACAGCAGAACAGAAAAAGCATGAGGGAATTTAATATTGAGCTGCCCGAAACCCTCCACAATTTCTCCCGCGGACTGGACGTTTCCCGTTAAAAGCCTCCAAAACATTTCCTGACTGTGCTCCTGCTTCTTTGTTTTACTGGCATGCAAGTTCAACAGCTTATTTTTAATCGCCTCCGCTGCTTCTTTTAGAAGCCCTAATTCAGTGGCTGACAGCTTTTTTTCAATCTCAAGCGCCCAGACAAAACCGAGCACTTCTTCGTTCTTCCAGATCGAAATGGCCACCCTGCTTCCGAGGCCGACTTCTTCAATCTGATTGACACGAATCGGGTCTTTTGTCTTCATCAGCCTTGGTATGGTTCCATCTTTCCAGAGGCTATTGATTACCTTCTCTGGAACTCTGCGTCCTATAATGGTGGAAATCCGGGCAGGATCCGTGCAATCATCGTGAGTACTATAGGCAAGCAGACGATGATTGACGTCCTCAATTGTAATAGGAAGGGATAAGACTTCGCTAATTTTATCGGCAATGTCCTCAAGCCGGTCAAAATGGTAGATAAAAGGATGTTTATACCGGTCTGTCATAATCGTCACTCCTGGCGGTTCTTTTATAGAAAGGGATGTTTCAGCATACGGTTGTTTTAGTGAGCGGTTGCCATCCGCAGTCATAGTAAAGGGCTTTATAAAAAAGTATGCGCAGCCTTTTTGTAAAAATCAACAAAAAGAAAGAGAAATGTCCGTCTATTTTGGAACACAGGACGTAAAGATTTTTTCAATCCGCATCATTTCTCTTTAAAAGAAAGGCCATTCTAATAAGGAAATCAAATTGAAGAGATAAGGATGGTTCATCGTGAAAAAATGCCTTTTATCTTGTGTCCTGCTTCTGCTCCTGCTGGCGGACTGTGCAACAGTGTCCGCTTTACAAACAAGCGGACACCCCCAATCACAATCAAAAAAATTTCGAATAGACAGGCAGGAGGAGCTGTTGCAGCTCGTCAAAACGTACACCCCGGAAAAAGGAGGGGAGTGGGAAGCTGCTCTTAAAGAGAGGAGAGAACTGAGAGTGAAGCTTCATCAGAAATTTGAAGAGGACAGGCAAGAGCTGTCCATGTTAAAAAAGCATTTGAAGGATAAAAATCAATCAAAAGATGAAGTGGAAAGGAAAATGAGGGAGTGGAGAAGTAGCAGGCGGAATACACATCCACAGCCCAGGGACAAAAAGCAGCTCGTCATTGAACTTCGAAGAGTATTAAACGCAAAAGATGAAGCAGAGATTAAAAACTCGCTGAATAGGATGCTGATCACAATCAAAAACCGCAATGAAGAAATCAGGAAACGCCTAAGCGAATAAATGGAGTCTTTCAGTCAATTCCCCTCAAATCTCTCATATTTCTGCGTCATTTCCCCGCTAAAATAAAAATCGGACCGAGCCACCACAGAATAGAGCGGAAAGGATGCATAATGAATGAGAAAAAAGCTGATGATTTCCAGTGAAGCAGCTATGACGGCCGTACCTGGATGGGTCTGTGCAGAAGAAAAACATGTACAAAAGGTGCAGGGCGCTGTTTTATACGAACAAGGAGCAACTCAATCAAGCGGAGAGCAGCGGTCAAACAGGAAGCCCGTTCTCCGTATGCATTCTTCTGTACGGATGGATAATCAACAAACTGATTTCAAAGAAAGAAGCTTGAGTGAGCAGAAGCCGGGAAGAAGTCAGGAAGCAAACGAAGAGAAAAAAACAAAATTCAGGGCATTGAAAGAAAAAAGGAAAGAAAGCCGAAGCGGTCATCAAGACTTGAGGCATGCTTTAAAAATAGCCATAGAAAATAAAAATGAAGCACAAGTTGAAAAGCTGCTGGATGAACTTCTTAAGAGCAGACAATAAGAATATGAAAAACTGGAAAACCGGTTGAACGAAAAGGTACAATAATATAAAAAGGATCAGGAGGGCATTCCGGCTCTCCTTTTCTTATAAAAAGCGGGGCATGGAGAAAGCCGTGCCATCGTATGGCAAATTAATGGAGGAGTAAAATGTCCTATACAGTTTACTTAGTAGAAGATGAAACTCATTTAAATACCGTGTTAACGACGTACCTGAAACAGGAAAATTGGGAAGTAAAAAGCTTCCACAACGGCTCGGACGCTATCAAAAGCATTCCTGAACAGCCGCATCTGTGGATTCTCGATATTATGCTTCCGGATATTGATGGATACGATGTCATTAAAGAAATTAAAAAGATGAATGAAGAGACGCCGGTCATTTTTATCAGTGCACGTGATGAGGATCTGGACCGCATCATCGGTCTCGAGCTTGGCGGGGATGATTACTTATCGAAACCGTTTCTGCCGAAGGAACTGATTATCCGGGCGAAAAAAATAATGAAACGGACGTATGAAAAGCAAGAGGAGCCGAGCTTAATTTACGGTCCTTATACAATTAAAGAGAGAGAGCGGACGATCTCAGAAAATAATGAAATCATTCAGCTGACTTCAAAAGAGTTCGATTTGTTTGTCTATCTGGTCAAACATGTCGGGAGTGCGCTCAGCCGTGAACAGATTTTAGCTTACGTTTGGGGAGAGGATTATTTCGGCTCTGACCGTGTAGTAGACGATTTGGTGCGCAGGGTGAGAAAAAAATGCCCGAAGCTTCACGTGGAAACCATTTACGGCTACGGATACCGGACGGTAAAATATCTTGAGAAATAAGCCGCTCTTTATACAGATTGCTTCGCTTTTTACGGGATTGATTGTCGTGATGGCCGTTGTATTTTTTCTTGTCATCCCTTCCACATTGAAGACGTTTTTTACAAATGAGCTTTTTCGGACAATTGAGGAAAGACAGGAGCAAATTATACTCGGAGCGCGGGATAATATCCTGGAACAATCGGTAAACGATCAGCAAACACGTACGGTGAAAAGTGTGTTTATTTATGAAAATGGAAATTCCGAAGCATCAAGGTTTCAGAATAAAACTATTAAATTTTTCAGGATGCAGGCAAAAGCACAGGACGAGAGCAGCAAGCGCTATACCCTGTCCGTTGGAAAAAATGAATACTTATATGTAATAAAAAAAGGCCGTGATATTATAACAGGCCGTGAAGTCATTCTTGTTTCCTATCTCCAGGACACTTACCGGAACGAACTCATTCAAACTTTATTATCCCGGATCTTTTTTATTTTTGCCTTGATTATTGTAGGCGGGATTATTCTCTCGTTCATTTTTTCAAAATGGCTCGTTAAGCCGCTCAATCTGATTACCGCACATGTAAACAAAATATCCAAACGGAATCTTAATGAATCCCTTCTCCTTGACCGGAAGGATGAGATCGGGAAATTGGCTGCATCGATTGACGATATGAGAGATCAGCTGAAAAAGCAGGATGAATTTCAGCAAACGATGCTTCAAAATGTTTCCCATGATTTGAAAACGCCTATTATGGTGATCAGGAGCTACTCTGAGGCGATGAAGGATGGAATTCATCCGACCGGTTCTCCTGAAGGAACGGCTGACATAATTGAAAAAGAAGCGTTATTGCTTGAAAAGAAAATTAAAGATCTGCTTTATTTAACAAAGCTCGACTATATCTCGCAGCTGAAGCTGGAAAATAAACCGGTTTCTATTAATGAAACGGCTGAAGATGTCATTGTTCGTTTTAGTGCGGCGAATCCAGCCGTCAGAATCCGCACAGATCTTGAAGAAGCAACGGTCAGCGGGAGCGGCGAGCAGATAAGGGTGCTATTGGAAAACTTGCTTGAAAACGCCTTGAAATTTGCGGAAACAACCGTTGAACTCTCTGTCAAAACATCTCAGGACTCTGTCTATATCAGATGTTTTAACGATGGGGACCCGTTAAGCGAAACGCTGCTGTCTAAGATGTTCCAGCCGTTTGTGAAAGGGGAGAAAGGGAACTTCGGGCTTGGTCTGGCGATTATCAAAAGGATTGCGGACCTCCATCATGCAAGCATTACCGTCGAAAATGAAAACAATGGAGTGGCCTTTCATGTTCACTTTCCAGTCTAAGACGTTCTCCTGCGGAATGAACGTTTTTTCTTAATCTTAGGACATATAAATGGACAGCGTGTGCAAGTCTGTCATAGAATATAACGTTTCATTTGAAATTGCTTTTTAGATATGCTATTTTGGTAAGAAAATTATTGAGTTAAGGAGGGTTCATCGATGAGGAATGTTACCCTGACTGAGATCTTTGACCATCCAATTGCCCAGAAATATTTGCAGCGTTCGGGACTCGCCCATGCGGTGTCCGCAGCCTATCACGCATACAGACTCGCTTCCAAAGAAGGCGTCAATCCGGACCTGGCTGCCAAAGCAGCCCTGCTTCATGATATTGGCCACTATGAATGGTATACAGACGGTGAATGGGACTTCGAACAATATAAGAAAAATGATATTCATGCCATTAAAGGGGCCGAACGTGCTCATAAACTGCTTGTCCGGCTCGGAGAGGACCGGGTAGCAGCGAAAGAAATCGCCCTTGCCATTCTTCTTCATACCGATTCCTATTTGCCGGATGGGAAATTGGCACAGAACCCTTTGCAAAAAGTAGTGAAAATGGCGGATGAACTGGATGAAGAACCAAATGGGAAGCATCATTACCGGAAAATTTCCAACCAGACCGCCAGAAAGAAGATCCAGGCTCTGGACCGGCAGATTGAAAAGAGGAATCATCCCTTAAAAAGAACCGTATAAGGGGAAGTACAGGTAAAGTGTTATATCCCCGGGTCCGGTCTCATACTTTAAAAGTGTGAAGACTGTATAAGGGAGATGAACGCGCGCATGCAGAACCAGGCTCCTCAGATGATTACCATCATTGACCCCTATGTGTATCAGACACTTCAAACGGTCCTTGGAAGGGATCTGGTCATCCAGACTGTAAGGGATACGGTGAGAGGAAAACTAGAAGATGTAAAACCGGATCACATTGTTTTGAAAGCAAGCGGAGAGGCTGTGTTTTTTATCCGCATTCAGCAAATCGTTTCCATTATGCCTGTACAGGATTAGACCCCGGAAGCCGGTTCATCTGCGAACCTGGCTTTTTTGTTCCTTAATTGTGAGATATATACATGTGAGAACCTGCTGAAAATGGGGTATAGAGTAGAATGCTGTGCAAGTACCCGGATAGGGGAAAGCAATTAAACATTAACCTGCAGCCATGGGAGGTGACTCCTTATCCTTTTTTGGATAAGGGAATTTTGGATATAGTGAACTTGGTGCTTGTCGCCATACTTATTGCTTTAACTGCATTTTTTGTAACCTCGGAGTTTGCCATTGTTAAAATCAGAAGTTCAAGGCTTGATCAGCTTATTGCTGAAGGCAATAAAAATGCCATTGCAGCAAAAAAGGTCACTTCAAGTCTTGATGAATATTTATCAGCTTGTCAGCTGGGGATTACCGTAACGGCACTCGGCCTTGGGTGGCTTGGGGAACCGACTGTCGCTCATTTGCTTAAGCCCCTTTTTGAGCAGCTTCCGTTAAGCGAATCCATTTCGCATATCATATCCGTCACGATTGCTTTTGCAGTGATCACGTTCGTGCATGTAGTGGTCGGAGAACTGGCCCCTAAGACGGTTGCGATTCAAAAAACAGAAATGGTCGCTCTTGCATTTGCAAGGCCACTCATCCTGTTTTACAAGGTGGCTTTTCCGTTTATATGGGCATTGAATACGTCAGCCAGATTCGTGACGGGTATTTTTGGGCTGAAGCCTGCTTCCGAGCATGAAATGGCCCATTCTGAAGAAGAGCTGAGAATTATCTTATCCGAAAGCTATGAAAACGGTGAAATCAATCAATCAGAATATAAATATGTCAATCGTATTTTTGAGTTTGATGACCGTGTAGCGAAGGAAATTATGGTGCCGAGAACAGAAATTGCTGCGCTCGACTCGGAGGATTCGTTTGAAGAAAACCTTGGTGTGATGAGCAGAGAGAAATATACGCGCTATCCTGTTGTAAATGGGGACAAGGATCATATTTTAGGATTGGTAAACAGCAAAGAAATTTTCACAGATCTTTTCGCGCACGAGGAAGATATGCGAAGGAATCTTTCCCTCGAAAAGTACATTCGTCCGGTGATTGAAGTCATTGAATCGATTCCGATTCATGATTTGTTAATTAAAATGCAAAAGGAGCGGGTCCATTTAGCTGTTTTAGTAGATGAGTACGGCGGAACCGCGGGTCTTGTTACGGTAGAGGATATTGTTGAAGAAATTGTCGGGGAAATCAGAGACGAGTTTGATCAGGATGAAGTTCCGGAGATTCAAAGGAAAGCAGAGCATCATTATATTTTTGACGGAAAGGTTCTTCTTCACCAGGTAAATAATTTGCTTCACCTTGAGATTGAAGAAGAAGATATTGATACAGTCGGGGGATGGCTCTTGACGAGAAATATTGATATAAAGGAAGGGGAAACGGTGTTTCATGAAGGGTATGAATTCACCGTCCGGGAAATTGAAGGGCATTTAATCAGATCCGTCGAGGTCTTAAAGGTGCATTCAAACAAGGTACAAGAAGAACCCGTCAATAGCTGAAGACAAAGTGTGGCTTTCTTGGGTCACATAGATTAAAGACAGGGAAATGCATGCTATGCGTTTCTCTGTTTTTAATTGAAGATACCCGCGAGCCCGTGGATAAGGGAGCACTAAGCGGAAATCAGCCATGTATCTAAGTTAAATAGCAAGTGGGACATCTGTGAATACTTCTTGGACCGCCACGTTTTAATTTTGTAAATTTCATTGACATAGGTGGAGAGGGGTAGTAGGTTGAAGGTAAAGAATATGGTTTAGGAGGCAGGTGCGCGTTGCTGAAGTCTAAAGTGCATTTCTGGACACTCGAAGTATTATTAATTCTTTTAATTATCTACGTTTGTACAAAAGTTTCCTTCCTGTTTGCACCGATTGTATCATTTACGACAACCCTCTTTTTTCCGATGCTGATTGCGGGTGTGCTGTTCTTTATCTTCAGTCCGATTGTCCGTTTCTTAGAGAAAAACCGGGTGCCGAGAACGCTTGCCATTTTAATCATTTATTTGATTTTCATTGGTTTGATTGTCATGCTTGGCGCAATAGCCGGTCCTATGCTTTCTCAGCAGATTACCGACCTATTCAACAACTTCCCGAATTATGTCACAGAGCTTACACAGTTTATTCAAAATCTCTCCCAATCCGGCTGGTTTAAATGGATCATGACGCAGGAGTATGTTTCCATTAATAAAATTGAACAGGCGCTGACGGATTTCACCACTCAGATTCCACAAAATGTAACGGCCAGTGTGACCGCGGTCCTTGGGGTTGTAACAAATATTACCCTGACCATTGTAACGGTTCCTTTTATTCTTTTCTTCATGCTTAAGGATGGCCATAGGTTTCCCGTTCAGGCCGTTAAGGTGCTTCCGAATACATACCGTCATGAAGGCATTAAAATTTTCCATGATTTATATGATACGCTCGCTGCGTATATTCAAGGACAGCTGCTTGTCTCCATTTTTGTGGGAACCGGCTGTTTTATCGGATTTTCCATTATCGGGCTTGATTATGCGCTGATACTCGGAATTATCGTATCGGTTTCCAACATCATCCCTTACCTGGGTCCATTTTTAGGAGCTGCGCCTGCTGTCGTGATCGGAATGCTTGAAACCCCGACAAAAGGACTGCTAGCAGGGCTGGTTGTCCTGGTCGTCCAGCAAATAGACGGAAACCTTCTGTCGCCGCTCATTATCGGAAAAAGAATTAATACCCATCCGCTCACGATTATCCTGCTCTTAATTGGAGCAGGAAGCTTTGGCGGAGTGATCGGGATGATTCTTGCTGTCCCGACGTATGCCGTGCTGAAGGCGACGATTTTAAATCTCACCAGGCTGATTCGTCTCAGAATGAGGTATCAGGCAGAAAAAAGGGAGGAAAAGAACCGAAATCGGAAAGATTAAAGAAAGGACTGGCTCATCGAGTCAGTCCTTTTTGCGCTGGATAAAGATCGTGGGATTGTCTTTATGGTCTTTTTTCTTTTCGTCTTCAGGTTCTTTCGTTTCTTCCGGTTTGGTCTTCCCGTAGACCGTTCCGATATTCAACTGCCCAGGCAGGTCCTTTATTCCGAGCTGTCCAAGATTGTTGCTTAAATCCACTTCCTTCATATCCACGTTTTCAATATGAAGACTTTGAATATAAATGACAGGGATGTGTCCGGACGATGAGGGGGGACTGTCTTCTTTATGATGAAGCAAATGATGTTTAATAAAGGAGAGCTCGTTTTGCAAAACGGATAGAGTGTTGCCCAGTTCTGCCTGTTTTTTCTTTATGATGCTTGAATCAGAATGGAAGGGGGATTTTGGTTCCGGGCGGCTCTCCATGTTTGTCAGGATTTCCTTCATGTTCCGGATGGATTCGTCCAATTTAAGCAGTCTTTCCTGAAAAGCTTTGTCTTTAGCTTTTTGTTTTTTTTTCCAGAATTTCATGGCTGATCCCACACAATTGAGAAGTTACTTAAGTATATGGAACTATTGCCCGTCTGTATGACTTTCATCAAAATTTATGGAAACAGCCGCCTCTTCTGCTGCCTTATTAAAGGTCAGTTCGAGGACTCCGAATGCATACTGGCTTTTGACCGTTTCTTTTTCGACTTGGAAGGGAAGCGGAATCACCCGTTCCACTTCTCCATAATGCCTCTCATGGGAGACCCGGTACTGAAAGGAATAGGGAGGATGAAGGGCTCCTTTAAATAAAATTTTGGTTTTAGTTGAGTCGAGGGTAACTGAAAAATCTTCTTTCTTGAAACCCGGTATTTCAATCAGAACCGACAGGATCCCTTCATGGGAATAAAGATCATACTTCGGGAAAAGAGAAGTTTCGCTGCTGCGGGACTGGCCGGAAGCCGAACCATTGTCTGAATCCGTCTCGAAAATCGATTTCCAAAAATCATTTTTTTGACATTTCTCCGTCATGTCGAGCCATTTTTGAATTTTTTCTTTGTCCATCTTTTTATCCCTCCCTTAAAATTCCGTACCCCGCCTTAGGCAGCGGGGAAGGGATCAAATTTGTGTAGTTACCGGAAGAGACGGGTTCGCAATCTGATCCTGGTCACTAATATCCGGGTCTGCGTTCGCATTTCCCATTATAGAGGCGTTGGGTGAAAAGTCTCCTGCTGTAAAGCTTGCTCCAACGGACTTAATATTTGCCGTATGGCTGTTTTGCGTGATGTTTCCAAAATCGATATTGGCATTTTGAGCGACTCCATTAACCTTTATATTAAATATGTTAATTTGATAGGGCATGAAAGAACCTCCTCATGTCTGGCTGGCGATAAATTCGTCAAGGTTGGCAATATTCGCTTGATCATTTTGGTCTGGATCAATATAAATGTTTTCCATAAGTGAATCAGTAGGTGAGAAATCGCCGAAGGAAGAGTTCATACCAGTGGATTTTGAACTGGCCACGTGGCTGTTATGCACGGTCTCCCCGATGTTGACTGAACCGTTGCATGAGATGCTGTTGACTTTGAGATTAAACAAGTTGATCGTCGTCGGCACGTTGTCACCTTCTTCCGTTCGCTTTTACAGTGTATGCCCGCTCAAGCCCAATTGTTCATTAGAACCGTTTAGAGGGAATACGCATAGGCTATCAGCAAAAAGGGGTGAGCAGATGCCTGCATTTGTCGGTCCAATGGAAATTGAAAGTGTGACGGGAGTATTTAAAGTCGGAGATACCTTCACTATTTCTCCAAAAAGTGTGTCAAAGTCAGCGGTGGGGTCCGGTGCTCTTTCGAATGGAGACGGAAATCAAGTTTACAACAGCCGGAACATAACCAATGATTATGATTCGGATGTAAATGATCAATCAGATGCTTTAAATGCCTGACTTGAATTATTGTGCGTCTTGCCTTTGGCAAGGCGCGTTTGCTGCTGGCTGAACATGTAAAGAGAAAAAGAAAATAGACGGTGAGCCATGGTGATTGTACAGCATATCGATTGATTCCATACTGAATTTTTTGTACGATTTAGAGGAGAGAGGTGATTCGGAATGCATGATACGATATGTATCGCAAAGCTTGCCGGTGTCCATGAGGATGAAGTGAAAAAAGTGCTTCATTCGAAAAGAAAATCTCCCGAAAAAAATCAGGTGACTTTAAAAATCCTACAGGCTGCAGAAACATTGAAACCCATCTCTGCTTTGAAGGAGTAATAATTTTTAAGAACAAGCGAAGACCTTTACCGGAAAGGATCTGGCATGAAAATTAGAAGAGCCCATATGGCGAATACAGATAAAGTTTATATCTATGAGAATAAAAAAGAAGAATATCACTTGATTGCGATACCGGATAACCATTGGTCGATTAAGATAGGCTATGACGAACCTTTTGAAAAAGTGGACGAGAGGATTCTTCAATCTCTGCAAAAAGCGGCGGATCCGGAAGAGGCGAGTCTGCTTGCGGGTAAAATCAGGCAATGGAGAACTGAAATGTAAAACAGGCGCTCTGCATGAGCGCCTGTTTTAATTCCTGTAATCCAAAAAGTTTAACACTTCGTCCATCATATGCTGGCGCGGATAAAAAGAATAAAGGTTTGATTTAAGGCGGACTGGATCACCGAAAAAGAATCGCTCATATTGGGTTTGTCTTCCGCCAAACGAGCTCATCGTTGCGTCCCAGGCAAGCCGGAATAGAGCGGTCTTCATCTTTCCGTCTACCGCGGTTCCCTGCAAATAGTGTTCTGCCTGTTCACCGATTTCAGAATGAAAATCCTCTTCGGAAGCAATGGTCATAAACCCTCCCGCTCCAATCAGCTGGAGAATTTCAATAAAACGGGGATAGAGCTTTGAATGAAGACAGATGGCTGCATAAAGAGGCTGAAGGTTAGGGCACATGGTTCCCCACCGGTCCAATTCAGCAGTGTTCTCCGACTTCCGGTGAAGGGCCTCCAGCACTTCCACTCCGATAATCAAGTCTGCGATTTTCTCTTGAATATGCTGATATTCGCTCACGTTCAGCGTGGAAACGAGAAGCTGCGCAAGACCAAGCAAAAACTCAAGTTTGACCAGCTGCCGGTTAATCACTTGATGCAAAGCCTGAGGGGCGAAGGAACTCTCACTAAACATTTTCCCTGCCAGATCCGGGCGGTGATAAAAGAAGACCCGGTCCCATGGAACAAGCACATTATCAAACATAATGACGGTGTCCATTTCCTCAAACCGGGAGGACAAAGGGTAATTAAAGGAAGATTCTCCCTGACTGAAGGATTCCCGGCATAAAAAGGACAATCCTTTTGTATTGCTTGGGATGGAGAATGAAAAAGCGAACTCTTTTGACTGGGCTCCTCCCCCTGACGGGAAGACAAGAACTTCATCTGTCATGCCGCCTTCAGTCGCGAGGAGCCTGGCTCCCTTTATCACTAAGCCACTGGAAGTCTTCTTTACGACTTTCGCTGCGACAGGCTGATGATTAGAGTCATAATAGGAAGAAGCTCGGTTCATTTGCGGATTAATAAAACTGTGCGTGAAGGATAAATCCTCCTGTTTAGCCCGGTTGTAGTGCCGGATGAGATTTTGGGAAAATTCTTCATCCTGGTCCTTTAGAATGGAAGAAGAAGCTGTAAGAGCCATTACAGCCGTGTTCATATAATCTGGAGTGCGCCCCATCATCCCGTGTGTTTTTCGCGCCCACTCCGTCATCATGAGCCGGCGTCTGATCAAATCTTCCTTTGTCTTTGGTGTTAAATAGGACATACCCGTTTTTTCTTTCGTATCCGGACAAGTGTATGTCATTCTGTCTGTTAGATCAGGCTGATGCTGCAAATCATATAACTCCGCTTTTGTCCGGATCGCGCCCTTATAAGCCGGGTGCTCAGAAACGGGGCTTTTCATTTTTTCTCCTTTGTACCATATTGCAGGATGCAGCTGATTCAACCGATCGATGTATTGTTTTCCAGTAATGACCGGCAATGTTTTCACTCCCGACAGAGGTTTGATCGAACGAAAATACCTAAATCCCTTTTCACTATATGCAGTGCATAAAAGAACGTGAGGGGGCAGCGCAGGAGTCATCATGTAGTCTTTTGTCATGAAATGAGAAAAGGAATAATAAGAGTATAAAAAACGGATAGAATGGCTATCCTTTAACGGTTATAAGGGAGGTATTTCCATGAACCGGGAAGGGAATTTTTTTAAAGGAATGCTCTGGGCAACTCTCTTAAGTGTTCCGCTGTGGGTGGCCCTGTATGGATGGATCAAGCTGATTTTGCACGTTATAAAAGCTTGACCATCTTCTCTTTATTTCTGCAGCATTTTTCCTGCTGACTTCATCCTGCTGAGCAGAGGCAGGGTGAAGCCTGGCTGAGTGAACAATCTGGAGGGAAATAAAAGATTCTTTAATTTTTTACAAATTTCGACATTAACATGAGGCTTTTTGAGGTAATATAGTAAGGGAAAATAGTCACGTGTTCAGGGGTGGAAAGTGTAAAATGAAAGTATTTATTGGAAGGCAGCCGATTTTTGACCGCAAGGGGAATTTGGAAGGGTACGAGCTGCTGTATCGAAACAGCAAAAATAATTATTTTCCGGACATAGACGGAAACGAAGCAACATTGAACTTAATATTGGATAGCTTTTTAAATATGGGGATAAACGAGTTATCAGAAGGAAAGCCGTGTTTCATCAATTTTACCGAAGATCTTCTCCGGCTGGGGATTCCTGATTATCTGGATCCGAAATCGGTGGTCATTGAAATTTTAGAAAATATTCCTGTTTCAGCTGAGCTTGCCGAGATTTGCAAAAGCTTAAAAGGCAAGGGCTACACCGTTGCGCTGGATGACTTTTTTATTCATCAGGAACTGATCAACCGCGAAGCGCAGGAGATTTTGTATTTGGCTGATTACATAAAAGTAGATTTGCAGAAAACCAGTCTGTCAGAGCTGAGAGAAATGATGAACTATTTAAAAAAGTACAATCTCAAATATATTGCGGAAAAAGTAGAAACTCAAGAACAGTTTATGGAAACGAAGGAATTGGGCTGCGAACTATTTCAGGGCTATTTTTTCAGTAAGCCGGTCATCCTGTTGAGCCATGATATGCCGCTTAATCTCCTGTCTTATTTTAAAATTATTAAAGAATTAAATGAGGAAGAGCCGAGGATTGATTATGTTGCTCATCATATAGAGCAGGACTTATCTCTCTCCTATAAACTCCTTAAACTTATGAACTCTCCCGCGTTTCGCCCATCACTGTCCATACAATCGATTCAGCAGGCAATTGTCCTATTAGGACTGACAGAAATCAGAAAATGGATTTATATTATGTCCGTAAGAAGCTTTTACAGGAAAAACGATCCAATGATGAATGAAGTCATTAAATTATCGCTGATTCGGGCCAAAATTTGTGAACAGATTGCTGTTCAAACCGATAGAAGCCACTCTTCTTCCTACATGCTTACCGGAATGTTTTCGATGATTGATACGCTTCTTCACCGGGAGATGAAGGATATTCTTGATGATCTTCCTCTCACACAGCCTATAAAAGATGCCCTGTCCGGAACAGAAAACGATTTGCTGGCTGTCTTTAAATGGTCAAGAAAAATCGAGCTTGGGGAATATGATCTTCCTGAAAGCGGTCTTTCAGAGGAAGAAGCTTATGATTGCTACATAAATTCGATTCATTGGGCAGAGAATTTAATGGAGGGCACAGAATAAGCGACTATAAGCAAAGTTCTGTGAAAGCGCTCAAAATTGAAGTACAATATACGATGAAAGGAGAATGATCAATGGAACGCATACAAATCGCAGAAGACTTATCCTTTACGCGCATTATCCATGGATTATGGCGTCTTGCAGACTGGAATATGAGTAAGGAAGAACGTTTAGAACTAATCGAACAATGTCTTGAGCTTGGTATTACAACTTTTGACCACGCAGACATTTATGGTTCTTATACAAGTGATATTTTATTTGGGGAAGGGCTCGCGCTCAAACCTTCCTTGAGAGATAAAATGGAGATTGTTACGAAAGCAGGCATTGCCCTTATTTCGGAGAACCGTCCTGAAAATCGTATTAAACACTACGATACGAGCAAGAAACACATTGTAGCATCAGCAGAGCAGTCTCTGAAAAATCTCCAAACCGATTACATAGATGTCCTTTTAATTCACCGTCCAGATCCATTTATGGATCCGGCAGAAGTTGCGGAGGCATTTACGAAACTGAAACAGGAAGGAAAAGTCCGTCACTTCGGTGTTTCGAACTTTAAGCATTCCCAGTTCCATATGCTTCAGTCCTATCTTGACTTTCCGCTTGTAACGAATCAAATTGAACTGTCTGCCTACCAGCTTGAAAATTTTGAAGACGGTACGCTGGATTTATGCCAGGAAATGAGAATACCTCCAATGGCATGGTCACCTCTTGCAGGAGGCCAGATTTTTAAAGGCGAAGATGAGAAAGCAAAACGTCTCCATCCGGTCCTGGACAAAATCGGCGAACAAATTGGAGCGAAGGGCATTGATGAAGTACTATATGCCTGGCTGCTGGCGCACCCTTCAAACATTATGCCAATCGTCGGTTCAGGAAAAGTGAACCGCATTCAGTCAGCGGTAAACGCCCTGGATTTAAAAATCGATAGACAGGAATGGTTTGACATTCTTCATGCTTCAATGGGGCATGAAGTACCTTAAACAAAAAAACCGGTTCTGAGGAGCCGGTTTTTTTATTTTTGCAAAAACGGTATACTCTCCTTTCGAGGAAAGGAAACTGTGCCAGAACCTATCATGCGGGAACAATAATAGAAGAAACTCACCGGAAATGAACAGGGTCACACATAGATCTCCAAGGTAAAAATAGATCCATCACCATCTGAGGTGTGCTGTTAGATGTCCGTGTGGTTTTATAAGAGATAGATTAATTCCATCAGGTGTATAAGTGACCTCAAAAGCAGAGGAAAGTCCCGATTGGCGGATTAGCCTTGTAACTTCCTTTGTATTTGAATGTTCAGCATTCCTTCGAATTTGATAAGCGTACTGGGATGAGGAAGAAATAGCGGTGAGCACTTTTTGCATATCTCCAAATAAAGAAAGTGCCTCTCTTGCGCTTAAGTGAAACATATCTGTGTAGCCGGTCACTGAAATAGGGGGCTGCAGTGGCAAGCAGCTTCACCTCCGATCTTTATCAATGATGTATATGTCATAGAATTTGTCCGTTATCCTTTTAGAGAAAATTCCTTTAGCTGATTAAAAAGGAATTTTGCTGTAAAATAGCGAATTTTATGAATTATACAAATTTTAGGAGGGGTCAATTTTGCTTAAACCGAAAATCTTTGAATTGGAGAATAAGCTGGTGTTCCTCTTTGTCTTCCATTATGAAGGAAGTGCGGTAGAAGCAGAATTTGTTTGCACGGAAAACCTGATAGAGGATTTAGCCGTTCGATACAAAGGTCCTGCTGAATTAGCATTGGTTCGTTCGAAAGCCGAAATATATGCCAATGAGCTCATCAAGGACCATATAACTAATAAAACAGAGTAAAACGGGGAATCAATGTCAAAAAAGCATTTTTTATAGGATAAAAATCTTATTCGATTTCAGGAAAATATAAACATAATGGACTATTGAAACAATTGCGGTATCACGCACTAAGAATTTCGCCTTATTTTCGGTTACAAACAGTCTGCACTCCTATAGAATGAAATTAACAAAGGACATACGGTTTCATTTGTACCGGTCTTTTACAAAAGAAGGAGTGTGGAAGCGATGACACAGCACAAGATCGAGGAACTGACACAGATTCTTCACCAGCTTGAAAAGGAAATTCGGGAAACCAAACAATCCTTGCAGTCCATTAACAAAAGCATTGATAAATATGACAAATACGCTTATGTAAAGGTTTCTTGAGCTCTTACCCAATAGAGCTTTTTTCTTTGCAGACAGTATAAATAATAGAATGAGACAGAGAGCAGCCTCCGAGAATAGGGGCTGCTTTTTTTTGAAAAAATATGAAGTTATTTTATAGGAATGTAAAAATTTTATAATTATCTATTAAAAAAAATGCATATATAGTAATATTACTTTTAAAGGGGTGATTGCAATTAGTGACCAATTACACTTGAACTTAGACGCAGTAAGAAAGGCATCCACGCAATCGGTAACCTCTAAAGTAATAAACGAAAACGCAAGAGGTCGAATTATGTCGTTTATCAGTACGAAGGAGCAGGCCTTTTTCGGGCAGCTGACCTATTTGCATGGGATGATTTTTGCAGATCCGGATAACCGAACAGAGCATCTAAGTGACGAACTGCATAAACTTGCGGCCGCAGTTGAACTTTATGCGCTATCATTTGACATTTTCGATGATCTGGAAGATCAGGACAATCTTTCGGAACCATGGATGCAGATTCCGATGGGAGAAGCCTTGAACCTGGCTACCATGATGTACAGCATCAGTCTGCAAATGATTGCCGAAATGGACCGCAGCGGCGAACTCACCAGGATGGTAAATGACTACTCCATTCGCGCAATGGAAGGGCAGCATGAGGACTTAACGGGTTCGGCCGTTACGGAAGAAGCTTGCTTGGAAATGATGAAGAGAAAATCCGGCTCAATGCTTGCGATGTCTTCTATGTTAGGAACGGTGCATTCATATGGAAGCAAAGTACCTGAAGTGCATGAATATACCCTGCAAATTGGAATTGCTGCGCAGACTGAGAATGATTTCCGAGACTTATTTCAATTACATAAAAGTGATTTAACCACTAAGAAAAACACTCTTGCACTTTTATACCTTAAGAGAGAATTTAATGAAGCTTCGCAAGAAATCCTTCAGTTTATTGATAAAGGTATACCTTTCGAAGAACAATATAGCGATATGAAGATGTATAAAGATATCCTCTTTAAATCGGGGGTTATCCACTACTTAAATGTTATTAAACAAATAGCCATCCAAAAAGCGATTACAACTATGAACAGGCTGCCGTTATCAGCTGATCGAATTGAGATAATTAAATCTCATTTGATAAAATAAGTCATTTAGGAGATGAAAAAGAATGCAAGAAATCGTAAACTATTTAATAGAGAATCCAGATGTATTGGAAAAGGTTGTAAACGGAGAGGCCAGTGTTATAGGGTTGGATAAGCTTGATGAGGCTTTAGGCTTAGTGGAAGGTTTAATTAACTCTGGAAGGACTCTCAATCTGTACTGGCTATAATAAATAAAGGGTGTAGATATGAATAGAAGTTACAACAAGTTGTTTCTACTTATAGTGGGTATTAGTTTCTTAATGACTTTTTACTTTTCATATATTAATTATAATTACCCGTACATTGGAGTAGGAACCGCAATTAAAGATGGTAAAGTAATTGTAAATATTGTTGAATCTCAAACTTGGGCATCAAAAGTAGGCTTAAAAAATGGCGATGAAATAATTGAAATCAATGGTGATAGTCCCTTTAAGCATACAGTAACAGTAAAGTATGGAATGCTTGAACAAATTAAGGATTTTAAAATAATTAATAGCGATAATGAAGTGAAAAGCTACCAGATTAAAGGGAACTTTGCTTCACTGCAAAATACTCAGAATCTATTTTTATTAATAATCCCCTATACTTTTTACTTTCTTTGTTTATTCTGCATTTACTTCGTTTACAAAACTAATATAAGGTTAAATTTAAAATCTGCATTAATACTTAATGTGTTTTTGCTGATTATTTCATTAGCCTATTTCAGCAGTACAGGTTCTTCAAGAGGAGATCAAATAAGCAGGTTTATAAACTTGGTACTTTTTCTCTCTGTTCCAGTCAGCTATTTACATTTCATCTATCAATACTTCGTTGAACTTGGGAAAAAGTTATTTAGTGTTAAATATGTAGTCTTTGGATATCTTTTAGTTCTCTCAAACCTTTCGTATGAAATATACATCGAATTATTTAATATTGAATTCTCTCCTGCAAGAATCATAAACTTAATTTCCTTTTTACTATTAATTATAATGGTGTTCATATTAAAGATTAACGGATTACGAAAAATAAAATATGCGCCACAAGCATATTTTATTAAAATCATTATTATTACGAACGTATTTTCTTTTCTTCCATTTATTGTTTTCTATTTGGTGCCATATTTACTATTTGACCGTTATATTTTTCCTCCTATAGTTTTGGCAGCGTTTTTACTATTAATACCATTTTCTCTCGTTTATCAATTCGTAGCTACTAAAATATACGATATTGAATTTTTGCTGGGAAGGATCAGATATTATACTCTCCTAGCAATTATACCCACTCTTGCTATAGTAGGGTTTATGCTATTTTTAAATACTGATTCAAAAAGTGAATATATTCCTGAATCACTTGAATCCACTTTTACTCCTATAAAATTATCAGCATTCGTTTTTTTATTGATGCTACTTGTTTTTTATTTTAAAGAGATAGTTGATTTTAGATTTAAATTAAGAAGATTTTCTGAAAAATACAACTATCAAGATAGTATTTTTAAATATACTAATGAAATAAGAAAAGCAAATAAATTAAATCAATTAATAGATATTCTAAAGAAAATAATAATAGATGTGCTATTGGTAAACAAATTATATTTTATAGAGGTTAATAAAGAAGGCAAATTAATTAGTACAGATTTTTTTGATAAAGATGGAGATGTTGATGACCATTTACCTTTTGTTTCCGAAGTGGTGACTGAAATAGGAAAAATTCATGAAGTTGACAAAGGTTTTTTAATTCACATTGGAGAATCAAAAGGACACAATTACATCCTCCTCTGTCTCTCATCCATTAATACACCCAAACTGACAAGGGATGAAATATCCTGGCTTAAAGCATTGTCCTTTTACACCAATGTGTCGCTTGAGAACTTCCTGAAAATCGAAGAACTCATGAATCATCTGGAAACCGTTCAGAAGGAAGGCACAAATCCATCATGGCTGACGAAGCTCTTCTTTTCAATTGAGGAAAAACAGCGGTCGAATCTTGCCAAAGATTTGCATGATTCGGTTCTGCAGGATTTGATTTCACTGAAGAGGCAATGTGAGGTGGCGCTCGTTGAACTGGAGGCTGCTCCTGCCGCATTGAAAGGTCAGCTTGAGGATATGAACCATAATATGACGAAGATTATTAAAACGACAAGAGAAACGTGTCAGGAGCTTCGTCCTCAGCTGCTGTATGATTTAGGCCTGGTGAAAGCTTTAAATAAACTGGTGAGTCAATACCAGGAAATAGCAGATTTCGAAATCCGAATGAATGCCGGCAAGTTTCAGCCCAACACGGATTTGGATGTTCAGCTGAATTTGTACCGGATTATTCAGGAGCTATTGAATAATGCCAATAAGCATTCACATGCCAGCAACGTTCTGATTATGCTTGTTTGTATCAAGGACAAAATTGTCCTCCATTATGAGGATGATGGAATTGGGTTTGATCAAAGCGAAATCAGCTACAGTTCTGAAAGTATGGGGCTCTCCGGCATTACGGAACGGGTAAAAGCACTGAAAGGCACGCTGACAATCGAGACGTCCAGAGGCGAAGGATTTAAAGCAGTAATTGAAATATAACTTTTTCAAATTAAGACTTGGCTAATGCCAAGTCTTTTTTATACAATAAGACTAGCTCCGAGGAGAGGTAGGAACGCTATGATACATATTTTGGTAGTCGATGATCATCCGGCAGTCCGTGAGGGAACGAAAGCCATCTTAGAAAAGGATCCAGAAGTTGTGGTAGATTTTATGAGTCCTCCTTTTACGCTTGAGGCTGTTGAGAACATGGATTTTAATCCGTATGATGTCATCCTGATGGATTTGAATTTAGGAGACATCAATGGCATGGAGCTATCGAGAGGAATCGTTGACCAGAACTGCGGCTGTAAAATTATTCTATATACAGGGTATGATGTGGAAGATTATTTTGAAGAAGCCATTCGAATGGGAATTCATGGAGCGATAAATAAAGCAGAATCAAAGGAAAAAATCCTTGCTTACATCCGTCATGCCATTAATGGTGAAATCATTTTGCCTTACAAATACCTTCAGAGTATTCTATCGCAGCAAAAGATTAAGCAGACGGAACACAGTCTGGAAACCGAATGCTTAAATGAGAGAGAAAAGGCGATTTTGCAGGAAGTGGAAAAGGGGCATACCAATCAGGAAATTGCCGATAATCTTCATCTGAGCAAACGCTCAATCGAGTATAGCCTGACTTCCATTTTTAATAAATTGAATGTAGGTTCCCGTACGGAGGCCGTTTTGATTGCGAAGTCGGAATCCATCATTGATTAATGACAAGAACGGTCCGACGCTCACATATATTTAGAGAAAATTCTCTTAAAGGATGTGTGAGTGTATGCAATATGGAGGGTATATGCAGGTTCCGGGAGGACAGGCGAGGGACCGGAAAGACCATATTATGGAGGTTACCGGCCAGGGGAGCGCAGAAGCAAATCCTGATACAGCTCTCATCCAGCTCGGGATTGTGACGGAATCCCAGGATGTTAAGACGGCACAGGACGAAAACAAAAAAAGACTGGAAAAAGCAGTGAATGCTCTTTACAGACAGGGGATTGATAAAGGAGATATTCAAACTATTTCCTATAATATCTCCCCGAAGTATTCTTTTCAGGATGGGAAACAAACACTTGAAGGATATGAGGTAGTCAATTTGCTTTCGGTAAAAACCAATCAGCTTGACCAGATTGGCGCCATCGTCGATACAGCTGTAAATAACGGGATAAATCGGGTAGACCGTGTCCAATTTCAGCTTGAGAATACTCAAGTTTATTTAGAAAAAGCGCTGAGAGAGGCGGTTAAGCAGGGGTATGAAAAAGCTGTGGTTCTTACTCAGAGCTACCAGGTTTCCCTTCAGTCTGTACCGGTAAAAGTGACAGAAATTTCAAAAGGCTCTGTTCCATTTGAAAGGGAAGCCAGTGCATTTGCGGCGTCTGCGTCCTCCCCCTCCCCTGTCTTTCCGGGTTCATTAACGGTATCGGCAGAGGTGCGTGTTCAATATCGCTATGGCTAAAATCGTCTCCATCTAGCAGAACTTTACAAAAAATAAACAAATTCTCAATATTGCAGTGATATTCATCCCGTATGATGGTATTCATTATGAGTGAATCGTATTAGGGGGATGAAATGAATATTTTGGCGGCGCTGCCCGCATTGTTTTTGCTGGCTGTTTATTTTTGTTTTGTGGCAAACGTATTAAAAAAATAACAGACATACTCGCAGGGAACGCGTTATGATAGAAGATGGGATGAGGAGAAAGGAGGGGGAGAAATGGATATATCCAATACAATGATTGAAGCATTAGGGATAGAAGTAAAAGAGGTTTCTGATCAAGGTGTAGTAGCGGTAATGCCAGTAGATGAAAGAACCCGCCAGCCATTCGGTATTTTGCATGGGGGAGCATCTGTCGCACTGGCTGAAACGGCTGCCAGTATAGGCGCCTTCCATTTTATTGACCAGGAGACAGAAATTTGTGTTGGCTTAGAAATTAACGCCAATCATATCCGGTCTAAAAAAGACGGTTTTGTTACCGCAAGGGCGGTCCCTTTTCACAAAGGGAAGTCAACCATGGTTTGGGATATTAAGATTACGGATGAAGATGATCAGCTTATCTGCATTTCGAGATGCACGATGGCGGTTATTAAGAAAAAATAGAGAGAAGGAGCAGTGCTGATGCTGCTCTTTTTTGTATTGGCTTCAAGACGGCAGCAGTTTCTTTCAAAACCAGCTTGGCAATTCCAGATAACTATGAAAGAAAGGCGGAAATGTTTATTTTAAAAACAGGGAGACGCATTCTCAGCGTTTCCCTGTTTTCGTGTCAGTGTGATTGAGGAGGAGGGGGGACCGCCCACCCCGCACTAAATTGGAATAAGCTTTACCTGCGCAGTCAAATAGCTGATAAGCCATTTAAATACACTCTCTGGACAGGCTGCGCTTGCCTTCCGATCGCTTCTTTATTTTGCCGAAGCGCTCAGATTCAGCTGTCATGCTGGTTCATTTCTTCATCTTTTTTCTTCTGCAAATCGTTTTGGACACTGTTCTCCCACAAAGGCACGTTTGTATTGAATGCGGCTCTCATAATTAAATGCCCGGCAACAGGAGACGTGATAAACACAAACACGATGCCGAGGAGGACCCTTGAATTAAAATGGCCCTGAACGAGGAAAAAATAGAGAAAAACACCAAGCAGCAAGCTCATCACTCCGAGTGTTGCACCTTTAGAAGCAGCATGGTTGCGGGTATATACATCAGGCAGACGAAGGACCCCGATCGATGCGATTAAACAAAGCAAAGCTCCGAGGAGAATGAATGCGCCAATAATAAATTTACTGATCTCGATCATTTTCGATGATTTCTCCTTTCTCAAGGAATTTGGAAAAGGCCACCGTTCCAATAAAAGCAAGAATTCCGAGCAAGAGAATAACATCTAAAAAGGCATTGGTTTTCAGAACAACGGAGATGACGGCGGTCATTCCAATCAGATTAATGCCGATAGCATCAAGAGCGACAACACGGTCCGGTACAGTAGGCCCTTTTACCAGACGGTAAAAATAAAAGAGCGTAGAGACAGCTAATATCAGCAAAGACAGCATCATAACCATATCAAACATTAGCGGCTTACCTCCTTAATGGCCTTCTCAAATGAGTCGCGGATATCTTTTTTTGCTTCTTCTGCACTGCCGATATCCATGGCGTGGATATAGAGGGTTTGGTTATCGGCCGATACCTCTACGACAAGTGTGCCCGGTGTAAGGGTAATCAGGTTGGACAGAACGGTTATTTCCCAATCCTTTTTCAGCTCGGTTTGATAAGCAAAAATACCGGGTGTCATTTTCATTTTAGGAGTCAGAATAATTTGCAGTACAGATAAATTCGCTTTTATAAGCTCTTTAATAAAAATCATGAGCAGAGTCAGAACCGCCAGTACATTTAAAAAGTAAAACCGGCTTGAGAAAAAACGGCGCATCCCAAAAATCATCAGCAATCCGAAGAAAAAGCCGACGGCAAATGTGCCGAGGGTATACGTATTCTGTAGAAACATCCACATAAACGCGATAAAAAAATTCAATAGTACTTGGAAAGCCATTTGCATCACTGCTCCTTCAAAACGGCATCAATATAAATAGACGGATCCAATAGGGTTTCTGCTGCCTGGGTGACAAAAGGTGCAATGAATTCCGTTCCCAATCCGATTGCCGCAGACAATGCGACGAGAATAACCACCGGATAAACCATTCCTTTGACAGAAGGATTCCCTTGAATGGGTTTTTCCTCGCCCCAGAAACCATGAATGAATACCTTCATCACAGAGTAAAGAACGAGCAGACTCGACAGTAAGACGACAAAAGCGAAGGCATATTCGCCCGCTTCAAATCCTCCCTGAATCACTTTCAATTTCCCGATAAATCCGCTTAAAGGGGGAATGCCTGCAAGTGAAATGGCGGACACAAACATCATCCATCCAGGGACAGGATAGCGGTGAATCAATCCGCCCATTTTTCTCAGGTCAGAAGTTCCTGTAATGCTGATCATGATTCCAGCCAGGAAGAACAGAGCGCCTTTTATAATCATATCGTGAATCAAATAGTAAATGGATCCCTCAATTCCGGCAGGATTAGCGGCTGCTACTCCGAAGAGAATCACTCCGACCGCAGTAATAATATTGTAGATCACAATTTTTTTGACATCCCAATAAGCGATTGCCCCGATCACACCGAAAAGGATGGTCAAAGCAGCAAGCCAGGCCAGCAGCCCGTGGGTAAAGGCCTGGTCATGAATAAAGATGAGTGTATACACTCTGGTGATGGCGTAAACCCCTACTTTGGTGAGAAGGGCGCCGAAAAGCGCAGATACAGCGGCCGGCGGGGCATTGTAAGATCCCGGCATCCAGAAATAAAGAGGGAAAATGGCTCCCTTCATTCCAAACACAATAAGGAATAAAATGGCGATAACCGTCAGCAATCCGGTTTGTCCGCTTTCGCTGATTTTCACACTCAGATCCGCCATATTAAGCGTTCCGGTGACCGCATAGAGAAAGGCTACTGTTATAACAAACAGCGCCGAAGAAAAGACATTTACTGCAATGTATTTGATGGATTCCCGCAGCTGCCTTTTTGTGCCGCCCAATACCATTAATACATAGGAAGCCATTAGCAGAACTTCAAAAAAGACAAACAGGTTGAAAATATCTCCTGTTAAAAACGCGCCGGTAACACCCGCCAGCAGGAACTGAACCGCCGGATAATAGAAAAAGTACTCCCGTTCCCTGCCGATTGTCCTGAACGAGTAAAGGATACCTGTTAACCCTATAAGACTAGTGGTCAGGACAAGCAGACTTGCATACATGTCTGCCACAAACGTAATACCGTAAGGCGGAGCCCATCCGCCAATCTCTACAATTTGAATTCCGCTCTGATAGACAGAAGCGGTAAGAATGAGTGAAAAAATAAGAGCAGCCAGAGAAAAAACCGTGCTGATTATTCTTTGAAGAATTGGTTTGCGATTAAAGAAAATTAATAGGATGCCCGCTATTAATGGAAGAATGAGCGGCATCATAACCAGGTTATTACTCATGTGAATCAGTTCCTCTCATTTGGTCCATGTCATCTGTACCAAGCTCTTGATACGAGCGGTACGCCAGGACAAGCATAAAGGCAGTGACACCAAAGCTTATAACAATGGCTGTCAGAATCAGGGCCTGCGGAAGCGGGTCAACATATGTTTTTGCTTTTTCCCCAAGCAGCGGAGCCGCTCCGCCCTTCAGCCCTCCCATCGTTAAAATCAGCAGGTGAGCGCCATGACTGAGGAGGCCTGTCCCGATAATGATCCGAAGCAGACTTTTTGAGAGCATTAAATAAGTGGCGGCCATAAATAAAATTCCGCATACAATTGACATCATGACTTCCATTATTCGGTCTCTCCTATCGTTTGAATGATGGTCATCGTAACCCCGACAACAACCAAATATACCCCCAGATCAAATGCAGTGGCAGAGGCAAGCTCAACCTCTCCGAAAAAAGGAAGGTGTACCGGGCCGTGAGCGTGAGTCAGAAACGGTACTTTGTAGAAAAAGGATGCCATACCGGTACCAAGGGCAAGAAGCAGACCGGTAGCCGCGATTTTCAGAAAGTTAAAGGGTATGACAGCTGCGACGGTTTTTACATCATAAGCAAGCAGCAAGAGGACGATGGCAGATGACGTCATCAGGCCGCCGACGAATCCGCCCCCCGGAGTGTAGTGCCCGGCGAAAAAGATATAGACCGAGTAAATAAAGATGATGAAAAATACAACTTTTACGACCGTCTGCAAGATGAGGTCATTTGTTTTTAAGTTGGTTCGTTTCATGATTTTTCCCCCCTGGACATCCGGAGCTTGATCATGGAAAAAATTCCGAGTGCGGCGATTCCGAGCACGGTAATTTCAAACAAGGTATCAAACCCCCTGAAATCAACAAGAATGACGTTGACCATGTTTTTGCCGCCTGCTTCTTTGTAGCTGTTTTCAATAAAATATTTTGAGATGGTTTCTGAAACTCTCTGGCTGTTTGCAGATAAGGCCACCAGAGTAACGACTGTACCGACGCCGAGAGAGATTATAAAATTAGTCAGTTTAAACGGCAGCTTTTCGCGTTTCTGCAGCTCAGGCAAGTAATAGAAGCAAAGCAGAAAAAGAGCGACCGAGACAGTCTCGATGACAAGCTGTGTTAACGCAAGATCAGGTGCCCGAAAGAAGACAAAAAACAGCGAAACGCCATAGCCTACTGATCCAAGAGCGATAATGGAAGTGAGTCTTGATTTTGCAAACAGAACCGTCACGGTCCCTGCTACCATGACGGCAGCCAGTACAAATTCATAAACCCCTACAGGTGCATTTCCATCGGTCTTAAATGAGAAAGCCGATTTGGAAAATAAGGCCCACCCTGTCATCAGAACAGCAAAAGTAAAAATATATCCCAGATAGTCCCGGAGAAAACCAGTCATGTAAGCTTCCTGGATTTTCAGCGACCCTTTCTCCAGTCCTCTTAAAGAGCGGTCATATGCATTATTCAATGTCCATTTTTGAGGGAAAAGCCTGTATATCTTATTCCATTTTGCCAGCCAAATGTAAAGAAGAAGGCCAAGTACGATTACACCAAGCGTCATAAACAGCTCTATTTTGAATCCATGCCAGTGGGAAATATGTACATGGAAGGACTCTCCTTCTTCTAATAAATAAGGCAGGACGGATGCAGCAGCAGGTTCAATCAAACTGTAGGAAAGCACATTTGGAAAAATTCCAAACAATACAGCGAGTGAAGCAAGGATAATGGGAGAAATCAGCATTCCAAAAGGTGCTTCATGCGGTTTTTTCTCCAATTTCTCCGGCTGATGCTTTCCAGTGAATGGCTTAAATACAATGATCATGCTGTAGATAAAAGTGAAAATGCTTCCGATCCAGGCTAAAATCGGGAATAAAATGCCCCATGTATCTACATTGAATAAGTCAAATTCCAAGAGATTGACCATTCCCGTGAAAAACATTTCTTTGCTCAGAAATCCGTTAAACGGAGGAATGCCGGCCATGGAAAATGCTCCAATGATTGCGATCGTAAAGGTGATCGGCATAAGTGTCATCAATCCGCCGAGTCTGCGGATATCCCTCGTACCGGTTTCATGATCAACAATCCCGGCGACCATGAACAAGCTCCCTTTGAAGGTTGCATGATTGATCAGGTGAAAGATTGCAGCAACGGTTGCGATTGTAAAAACATTGTTATCGATGGATTCAAAATGAAGCGATGCCGCTCCTGCACCGAGCAGCGACATGATTAATCCAAGCTGACTGACGGTGGAAAAAGCGAGTATAGCTTTCAAATCTGTTTGCTTTATAGCATGGAATGATCCCCAGGCGAGCGTAAAAATTCCGATGCCGGTTACAAGCCAAAACCATTCCGGAGCAAGGCCGAAGACCGGTGTGAATCTGGCAGTTAAATAGATTCCTGCTTTTACCATCGTGGCTGAGTGCAAATAGGCACTGACAGGGGTCGGCGCTTCCATGGCATCAGGGAGCCAGATGTAAAACGGAAACTGAGCGGATTTTGTAAAAGCCCCCAGCAAAAACAGCAGCATCGCAGGGAGAAAATAGGCATGCTCCATAATAATAGGTGCCTGCGTGACCATTTCTCTAATGCTGAATGTATTCGTCACCAGATAAAGAAGGATGATGCCGCCGAGCATGCACAATCCGCCGAAAACGGTGATCAGCATGGACTTCAGTGCACCATATCTAGATTTCTCCCGGGTATGCCAGTATCCAATCAGCAAAAAGGATGAGAGGCTTGTGAGTTCCCAGAACGTGTATAGAACCACCATGTTGTCCGACAGGACCACTCCAAGCATGGCACCCATAAACAGCAACAGATACACATAGAATTTGTGAAGCTCTTCTTTTTTTCCTGATAAGTAATAAATGGAATAAAGGATAACGAGTGCACCGATTCCCGATATAAGCAGAGCAAATAAAAGACCCAGTCCGTCCATATAAACGGTGAGCTGAATGCCCAGGGAGGGGATCCAGTCAGCGGTAGAGTATGTATTGCTGCCGCTGCTCACAGGCTTAATGTATTGGAAAAAGTAAATAAAGAGGATAATTGGGAGTATAAGAACAAACCATCCTGTATGTATGTTTTTGAACCATTTATAAAAGAATGGAACAAAAAGAGCCATGATAAAAGGCAGAAGTATGGCTAAATGCAAAAAAGACATGTTTTTCCTCCAATCTTAGCCGCTGATCAGTACGGCCATTGTCCGACGTATAATTTCCCTTCTGGATAGCAAAGTTCCGCTTTAGTATGAGCTTTTTGGAAAATATTATCAAGAATTTTCAAGGTCATATGAACTCATAATAATCATACCAAAAGATGAACATGTTGTATAACGTAAAGATTTTCTAGCGATGATGATCAGTAAGGAGTGATATCGATGAAGAAACGTAAAGCTGCAGCGGGACTGGCTATTTTCACTGTTCTGTTCATATTCATATATTTTGCCCAGCTTCATTTGGACAAAAAATATACCAATCCGTATATTATGAAAACGGAGCGGCTGGTAAGTGAGATGGAATCAGAAAGTTTTTCAGGAACGTGGCATAATCGTGAGCCGCTCTGGACAGAAACTTTCGAACCCCGAGAGTATGTGAAAGTCCTTTCCCGTTAAAAGGGACTTTACAAATTTTTCCCTCCTGAGCATAATGAAAAGGAATGCTTATGGAAGGGACGTCCTTATGAGAAATACATACTTTACCAGCTATTTTCCTTTAATCTCTCTGCTGCTTTTCAGCACATCCTTTTCCATTTCGACTGTGATGTATGTGTCAGAGCTGCTAAAAAAAGTCGGGATATACAGCAGTATGCTCGATTTCTTTTCAGAAAGTGAAATGAAGATTGCCTTATTTGCTCTTTTTGCTCTTTTCTATTTTATGGTTTTTGCTGCCCTGAAGCTAATCGCCAATACGGTGACAGAGCTTTCCTTTCTGTTTTTCTCACAGGATAAAGAGGGAGTGACCCTGAAAAAAATCAGGGCAGGGTCGGCATTCTATCTCGCGGGAGGAGCGGTTTCCCTTTTCCTCGTCCAATTCAGCTGGGTGATTGCGGCGGTTTTCCTCTTATCAACCCTGTGCTATTTTGTCTTCACCATCTATCAGGCAAGCTCAATGGTGACATCCTGGTCCCTCATTGGAATGGTGTTGTTCAATATTTTATTCTGGTTTGTATTTACCCTTGGCTTGTTCTATTTATTCCTCCGTCTTTATAATGGCGTCATCAATAGCTTGCCGATATAAAAACAGCCGTCTTTTCCAGTGAAGAAAAGACGGCTGTTTTTGTAGTTTGTCTGAGGCTCCCGTGGAACAGCGGAACAGCGGCACAGTGAGATCCACAGTGCTGCATGCCGGGAAGGGGCTCACCGCCCGCTAGGATAAGTGAACGCCTGCCAGCTGCAGTCAGCCGGCAAGTTGACAGAGCATTTATTTCAGGCTATTTTCGCAAAGATGGCTGTTTTTTAACATAAAATTTATAGACTCTTAATCCCCAATATTATTTTGACTTCATTTCGGTTCTTTCTTACCTTTTTGAAACCTTCTTTTGAGTCAAAGATAGTAACTGTTTTTCCTATCCAAACCCTTAAATATAAGGATTGAGGTTTGATCGGCCGCACGATTCCTTTTTCTTCAAATTCGCTGCCATCACTTAATTCTGTTTCCGTCCTTATCAGCCACTTGTTTCCTAGTCCAAATTCAACGAATTTCAAATCCGCATCTCCTTTTTAAAGACTAAAATGCTGTTTGTCAAAATAGCAACAATACTTACGAGAACAGGTTTATTTTAAGAATCGGTTTTTTACAGATGGATCAGGTATCATGCAGCTCTCTTTTTTGCCGAACCATTTATACCGGTTCCGCGCGGCATAGGAATAAAGGCCATCCCTTACCGGTCTCGGGACGGCATGGAAAATCCGAAATATGCTCCATGGGAAGGGGAGAAGTGCGGCGGTTTTCAGTGCAGCTTCTGATTTCACATAGATATGATCCTGATAAGATAAAATGAACGTATCGAAATTTTCCTGATCCAGCTGATGTTTTTTAAGCAGCTTCTGTCCGGCTTCAGATTGAAGGGAAGCAAATTGGAACACTTCTTTTTTGTCGCGCTTGATCATAAATTTGACAACCCCTTCGCAAAAATTGCAGACACCATCAAATAAAATGAGGGGGGATTCTTCCTTACCGATCGGCACCAGCTTGCTCATCTCCTCCCATGATCATTTTCCAATACCTCAAATGGCTCCCTTGATCGTAAATCGACTGGATCGAGCCGTTTTTGTCTTTTCCAAACCATACGGAAGCCGTATAGCGGTCGGACAAGCCGGAGAACCATACATCATAGTAGTCGGAGGTCGTTCCTGTTTTCCCCCCAAGATAGGCCGACTCAAAGGATGCTTTTTTTCCTGTCCCTTTTTTAATAACAGATTGAAGCAAATCTCTCATGACTGTATTGGTTTGTTTACTCCAGACCTGGACGGGCCGGTCTCTCCATTCAAACAAAACGGTTCCATCCATGGCAAGAATCCGCTTAATTGCTCTTCCCGGCTGATACTGTCCTTCGTTGCCGAAAGAGGTGTATGCATTGGCCAGCTCCAGAGGAGAAACACCGGTTTCCACACCACCGAGAGCTGCAGCATAACCGTCTGAAGGCGCAATTCCTTTAAAGTGAAAGGGCTTCAGATAGTTCATGGCCCGCCCAATCCCGACTTCCTTCAGCATTCTCACCGCCGGGGTATTGTATGACTGGCTGAATGCCTTCTCCATAGTGACCCATCCGTATTCCTTTTTTGAATAGTTTTCGGGACAGAACTCTTGGATGCACAGCCGGTCCGAATTAATCAGACTGTTCTTATCCGCCTTCTTTGTTTCAATATAAGGAACATAATCAAGCAGCGGCTTAATGGCCGAACCAGGCTGTCTGTATGCTTGAAAGGCCCGATTAAACTCATGTTTTTTATAATGGTTTCCGCCGCTCATCGCAACAATCTGATGAGTCTGATGATCAATCATCACCGCCGCAGACTGATGCCCCTCTGTCAGGTAGGCTTCATTGGCTCTGTACATTCTCTCCTGAAGGAATGGGCTTAAGTAAGTTTCAATCGTGATTCCTGATTGGATCCATTCCCGGGTTTTTTGGCTGATTTGTTCAGGATCTGTGAGCTTTTCCTTAACTTTAACCGCCTGCTTCAGTTCTTCCATCACATAGTCGGTATAATCAGGATACGGTTCTTGCTTCTTTTTAAGATTTAATTTTATGCTGCGGCTCTTTTCCTCCTCCAGCTGACCCGCAGTCAGCATCCCTCTTTCGGCAAGGAGCTCCAGAAGGCGTTCCTGCCTTTTCTTCGTCTTTTCCGGATGTTTCAGCGGGTTATAAAGAGAAGGGTTGTTCGGAATAGCTGCAAGGTACGCCATTTGCGCAGTAGTCAGTGCTTTCAGCGGTTTGCTGAAATAATAGTCCGCTGCTGCCCCGACTCCGTAGATATTATTTTGAAAATAAATCGTATTCAAATAGCTTTCCAGGATCTTTTCCTTAGACCATTTCCTTTCAAGCTGGACCGAGATCAAAAGTTCGCTCAGCTTGCGGTTATAAGTCCGGTCATGGTTTAAATATAAGTTTCTGGCAAGCTGCTGGGTAATGGTGCTTCCGCCCTGATCAAGGGAATTGTTTCTGGCATTTACAAGGAGGGCTCTTGCCGTTCCTTCAAAATCCAGACCTGCGTGTTCGTAAAAGCGTTTATCTTCCGACTGCAGAAACAGCTCTTTCATTTGCGGAGGGATTTGTGAGGCCGGAACATAGATTCTGTTTTGACCTTCCGTTTTCAGTTCGGATATCACGGCTCCTTCCGAATCTTTTATATAGCTATTCAAAACAGCAGGCGCCTGATTGAGAGGAATTCTTTCATCCAGTGCGGCAGGAATGGATTTCAGGCTTTCAACAGCCTGTCCGGAGCTAAGCAGCAGAAATAAAAACAAAGGAATTAATAACAGGATAAAAATCCATCCAAACCATTTTCGCAATACAGTCACACTCTTTCTATTAGAATCCGTTTCCTTCATTATTCTCAACCAGCCATCCCTGGCTTTTTGCAGAGGAAAGAAGGAAAGGTGGGGAAAACAAAACCGGAGCAGTCCCGATAAGAATAAAGCATCCCATTTGTGGGGATAAGAATCGGAAAAATAGGGGACCGCTGCTGGAAGTATGATTTTATCCTAGCATTGTTTTCCAAATCCGAGAAGAAAATTTTCGCGCACAGAGACAAGGTGAATGTGCAGAAAAAATGTGTGCTTTTCCAATGAAAATTTTTCTAAAAATACAGTTAAATTAAGAAGGGCGGTGATATAATGGTAATAAAATGAATAAAAGAAAGGAGGATAAGCATGAATGGATCGAAACCCCTGCTTTTTATTGACTTTGAATTCAGCATGCCGGACAGGAATTCAGGCAATAAAGGCTTTTATGCTGAAATTATTGAAGCAGGTCTTGTATTTTTCAAAAATGGGAAAGTAGAGCAGGAATTTTCTTCTTTTGTTTCGCCTGTTAAAGGGAAACGGCTGACGGAAAGATGCAAATCATTTTTGGGAATCAGCCAGGAGCAAGTAGATCAGGGAATGTCCTTTTCTGATTTGATTAAAGCGCTCAGCAAGCTGGATTGTCCCAAAAAAGTAGTTACGTGGGGAAACATGGATATGAAGGTCTTAAGGATGAACTGCGAGAAAAACCATTGTCCTTTCCCTTTTGAACTAGATGAGTTCGTCGATTTATCTATGGAATATAAAAAGTTCTTTGGGGACAGAAATCAGACAGGTCTCTGGAAAGCGGTTGAAGAATATGGCAAGAAAGGAACGGGGCAGCACCACCGTGCTCTGGATGACGCGCTGACAACGATGAAAATTTATAATCTGATTGAAAAAGATAAAAGATATCTTGAAAAGCCAAATCCGACCACGATCGGGGATCGTGTTGATTTCTCCAAACTTCTCAATAAGTTTGCAACATAAAGCCAAATCACTAAACCATGTGATTTGGCTTTATGTTTTTTAAAATGTGTACTCTTTTTCAAGCTGCTGAAGATTTGCAAGGGATTTTTGGGCCCACATGGAATCATCTCCGCTGAGAACTTCCCTCAGGCTCTCAATAGATTCCCGCAAAGATTCACTGTAATTCGGGAAATCTCCGTCAAATGGTTTCACCATATTTTTCGGTACATTCGTCTGTTCATTAAAGCTGAGCGCTCTCCTTTCATGAAAAAGAGGGACGTCCGCATCTTTTGGGCTGTGCAGATCACCCTGTGCGGGATGCTTCAGAACAGCCTTTACCTGGACAAGGATATGCATCGGGCGTATTGCGGTTACAATACCTGCGTATTTGCCTGTTTTATAAATTCCTGTAACATGATCACCTGGCTGAAATTCCATCAATCTTAAGCTCCTCTCCTCGGGGATTTAGTTATTTTATCATAAAATAGGGAGAGAGAAGCAAAAGGATATGGTATAAATCCCCATCAGGAGGTATAGTGGAGACAAGACTCTGCAAGAAAGGTGGATCCGCTTACATGGGTTTTGTCCTATCTTTGTTTCTATATTTTCCTGAAGATAAAACGGAGTATATACCTGCGGCCTTTAATATGGCTATTTTCCTGCTAATGGCTGTCCTTGTCTTCCGTATGATTATCAGGCTTTCGAAAAAGGAAGAACGGGAAGTTAATGAAAAATACAAGCATATGAATGACGAAGAACAGTGACCGCTGACAGGCCTGCGCCCAGCGGTTTTTCTATGGACTCTATGCCTGCGGGCCATTGTGAAGAAGCTTCGTCTTCCTGAACCCTTTCATTGTTCTCTCAGCTTCTGCATAAATCACCCATCCTATGAAAAAACTAATGCTTACCAGAAACTTATGGATGGAGGGACGGCTGTGAAAAAGATGATGTGCATATCTGCTGCACTGCTGCTTATGGGAGGCTGCGGTCAGGAGGATCTGACTTCGATGGGGACGGAATTATTTAATCAGGATGGGGATTCATTAGGGACCGTTAAATTGTCTGAACAGCCTGAGGGAGTGAAGTTTGATATCGTACTGGAAGGCCTTCAGCCTGGAGAGCACGGTGTCCATATTCATCAAAATCCGGACTGCGAAGGACCGGACTTTGTCACAGCAGGGGACCATTATAATCCTGACAATAAAAAACACGGACTTCTAAATCCGGAAGGGGCCCATCTGGGTGATCTGCCCAATATCATAACAGACAGTGACGGGAAAACGCAGGCGGAAATTATGGGACCGAAGCTGACGCTCAAAAAAGGTTCGAAAAACTCGCTTCTATTTAAAGGAGGAACATCCCTCGTCATTACGGAAACGAAAGATGACGGAATGTCTCAGCCTGCGGGGGAATCCGGTGCAAGGATTGCCTGCGGAAAAATAACGGAGAAGGAAGCGAACCGCCGGGATAAAAAAGAAATCGATATCGAAGCAAAGCCCTGATTGAATCTCAGGGCTTTTTTACTGTAAAGATGCTTGACGGTCCTTCAGTTCGCAGATTGGCAAAGAAACGGTTGCGGAGGTTCCGGCCCCCGGTTCGCTTTTAAACCGGATGGTTCCGTCATGCTGCTCTACAATTGAAAATGTGACCGTTAAACCGAGTCCCGTGCCGCGTTCCTTTAACGTAAAATAGGGTTCTCCGATTCTTTCGAGCTGCTCCGGTGTCATTCCGATTCCGTTGTCCTTGATCTTGATGCGGATAAATTCGTGGGAAGAATAGGCGGATATTTTCACTTCGCCGTCTGATTCCGATACGGCTTCAACTGAATTCTTAAGTAAATTCAGAAAAACCTGCTTAAGTCTCGCAGCATCTCCATACACGTATAAATTAGGAGCAATACTGTTTTTAAAATGGACATTTTTATAATTGGCATAGGAAGTCATGATTTTAACGACTTCATCGAGCAGCTGGCTTAAGGAGAGCTCATTTTTTTCAAAATACTGCTGTTTTGCCAGATTTAAATAATCCGTAATGATTTCCTGGGCGCGGTCCAATTCAGAGAGGACAAGGGAGATGTATTCATCATTTTTTGGATCCATTCTTGTCCGGTCGGTTCCAATGAGCTGAATAAACCCCCTTACGACTGTGAGCGGATTGCGAACTTCATGGGCGACGCTTGCTGCGAGTTCACTCACGATGGAAAGTTTTTCAGATTTTATGAGCCGGGCCCGGAGGAAAGCGTTTTCTTTCGTTGAGTTAACACAATAAATGGTCAATAGCAGGACAAAAGTAAACAAAAGGAAGCTTAATAACAAATCGAGAAGGTTATCTGCCAGCAAAAAGGGAAATCCGTAAATCGTTAAAATATAGCTTACTGTGTAAGTGAGTATGGTCTTTGTTCCGCTGAGCATGACACCGAGCGAAAGCTTTGTCTGAATCCGAAAGCTGTTCCATTTTGAGTGCAGCATAAGGGGAAAGATTAGAAACAGAGGAGTCACGATGATGGAAAGCCATATGATATCTCCACCTGAGTACAAACGGTACAGCATCCCTGTTGCGGCAACCGAAATACCTGTCAGCGGCCCCCCGTATAAAACGGCAGCAAGATAAGGGATGTAATGAAGACCGTACGGAATTCCGTCAAGAACATAAATCGGAAAAATCATGCACATGATGGAAGACAGGCTGCAAAGCAAATAAATTAAAATTAAATTGGGCTTAGGAATATTGGGAGATGGCCGGTTAAGCCAGAGTGCCTGATAGAGATAGATGGGGAACAGGATAAACGTCACTTGCAAAATTAAATCCTTTAAATTCTCCATAACGGTCTCCTATAAAAGTGATGGTTTTATTATACCATTACCAGGAAAAATATGCTGTTTTAAGCGGGGCTCCAGCAAAAAAAAGAAGCCCGCTTAAAAGATTGTAATCTTCCTTGAAGCAGCGGCTCCTATAAATATGGATGAAGCAAAAGATGTTTGAGAAGGGACAATGTCTCAAGGATCCGTGCGATAATAGCCGGATGAGGCGGTTTATCTTTCAGGATCCCGGTGGAAGGCTGTTTTAATTCGGGAAAGACCATCTTTTAGAGTCTCAAGCGGACAGCCTGCATTAAGCCGGACGAATCCTTCGCCGCCGGGTCCGTATTTTGTTCCTTCCTCTAAGGCAACTTTTCCTTTATGAAGCAGAAGTCTTTTTATCTCTTTGTCATCAAGGTGAAGGTCCCTGCAGTCAAGCCATAGAAGATAAGAAGCATCAGGTTTTATGGCCTTAATCCCCGGGATTTCATCTTGGATATACTTCATGGCATAGTTTATATTTTTTTCAAGGTAGGAGGTCAGTTCCGTCAGCCATTCTCCGCCAAAGCGATAGGCTGTTTCCATGGCAATACTTCCTAATGCATTTAGTGTGAAAAATCCGAGCCTGTGAAGGGTTTCATCCATTCTTCTTCTCAGAGAGTCGTTTTCAATCACCATGATGGAAGCCTGGAGACCCGCAAGGTTAAAGGTTTTGCTCGGAGCGAAGCAGGTAATGGAAAGGTCTGAAAATTCCTTGCTGATGGAAGCGAACGGAACATGCTTATTGCCGAAAAGCATCATATCGGAATGAATTTCATCCGAGACGATCAGCACATCATGTTTTTGAGCGAGCTGTCCTATTTTGATTAATTCTTCCCTCTTCCATGAGCGGCCGCCTGGATTATGAGGATTGCACAGCAGCATCAGTTTAACGTCCGGATTCCCCATTTTCTCATCCAAGTCATCAAAATCTATTTCATAGCGGCCGTTTTGAAGAATAAGCTGACTGTTCACAGCGATGCGGCCGTTCCGTTTAACCATATCGAAAAAAGGTGTATAAACGGGTGATTGCAGAAGAATTTTTTCACCCGGAGCCGAGTAGGTCTGAATGGCAAGGCTTAAAGCGGTTACAACTCCAGGACTGAATAGGATCGCTTCTTTTTCAAAGCTCCATCCATTTCTTTTTTTACTCCATTCCATCACGGCGTTCTTTGTCTTGTCGCTGATTGAGGAATATCCGAATACCCCGTGTCCGATTCTTTTATTCAAAGCTTCAAGAACTTCAGGAGGAGCTTTGAAATCCATATCCGCCACCCACATTGGCAGGACATCAGATCTCCCGAATATTTCTGCTGTTAAGTCCCATTTTACAGAATTCGTTTGCTGGCGCTGAATGACTTCATCAAATTGACTCATTTTTTCACCTCATATACGGTTTACTCACTACTATGGTAAATGTGTTAAAATGAATTTGCAAAAATAAGCAACGGGTGATGATTAAATGGAAACGCAAGCTGCGAATGAGATCATGATGGAAATTTTATATAAATGGGATCCTTTTGGCTTCGGTGAAGGATTTCATGATACAGAAGCAGTGGACGTGGTTCAGGCTGTTCATATTCTGGACCAGCCCGGCATGCTTGCTGAAAAAATTCAGGCAATTTATGAGCACTCTTCTGAAAAATGGATTCCAATGGAAGAGTGCATGAAAATGGCGGTACAGCTGCTAGCAATTAAGGAACAGGCGGGCTGCTGATCAAAAGATAGAGGGTTAATGAAGGAGAAAATAATACCCTTCTATCAGGTGAAATCGCCCTTTAATCAGCGGAGCAGGGCCCCTTTTACTGTTTAAACCTTTGCTTCCGGTTCAGGTGCTCTCTTTCCGCTTGGCGGGCGGTGAGCTTCAGGTATGAAGGAAACCGCCAAGGGCCATGGCAACCTATTTAACATAGCCTTTTAGAAAGGAAGGGCGCGGCACAGAGGCAAAAAAACCGAAACGAACGTTGAAAGAAATTCGGTTATTTCCCTCTAAAAGATGTCCTTATTATCGTCACAATTAAAAAAGGCCGACCCTTATTAATGAGTCAGCCCTTCTTTTTTATGCATGGGAAAAATTCATAATTCTGTCCATCACATGCAGCGGCCTTTCTTCCGGAACGAGGTGTCCGGTTTGAGCTAATTCAAACAGTGATGCATTGGGCAAATCTTTACTCATTCTTCTCCCGACTTCCACCGGCACAATTTTATCCTCTTGCCCCCAAATCAACAAACTTGGCACTTCAATTTTCCTTAAGTCCTCCTGAGAAAGATCTCCTTCTCTGTCACGGATCATCCGTGTCAAAGCCATAAAGATTCTGTCATCTGCAAAAGGCTGTAAATAGCCGTCCATCATTTCCTGGTCAATTAAGGACTGGTCATAAACAACATTGCAGAGATTTTTGAAAACGCCCTGACTGGACAGCCAGTGCTTAATACAAAGATAAAAATAAGGAACGTAAGAACCGCAAATCATGTAATGCTTCATTCGCTTTAAGTAGCCGGAGCTGCATAGAAGCACCACTTTTTTGAAGAGCTCCGGTCTTTCCTTTGCTGCATAAAGGGACACTTGTCCTCCCATAGAATGACCCACCAGAATCGCATTTTTTACTTGAAGCTTTTCCAGCAGTTCAATGACTACTTTTGCCATATTGGAATAAGAATGAACAAAACGGATTGATTTTTCCGTTTTTCCAAATGGGGGAAGATCTATAGCGATAATCCTGAATTCTTCCTGCAAAAGCGGAATCAGTCTTCTGAAACTGAAGGTGGAAGATAAAAAACCGTGGAGTAAAACCATCGTCGGTTTTTCGGGATGTTTTTCATAAAGCTCATAATGAATATTGATGCCCTGCAGATTCATTGTAGAATGAAAAAAAGTCGGGTTCATAATCAACACTCCAGCAATGATAGTTAGTAACAGGTATTTGTAAGAAATGGCGAAACATGTCCTTTATGAACAAAGTTTGGCCGATTTTTTATTATTGTGTCCTTGAAACAGGGTCCCACTCATGTAAAAAATACCCCTAAAACGATTTCGGAAAACAGAATTTTCAGTCATTGATATTCATTTTCATGTTATAATGTTCTGAAGATTTTAACACAGGAGGGAATAGCATGAAGCTGAGCGACAAAGAAACTGAGGTGCTGGAAATCCTGGAAGGAAACAGCAGGCTGCCAATCACCGTAATCTCAAAAATGGCAGGCATTTCTGAAGAGGAAACCGGTCAGATTATTCATAAATTGGAACAGGAAAAAATTATCATTGATTATGCAGCGGCAATTGACTGGAGAAAAGTAGATGGCCATGAAGGGGTTACGGCCATGATCGATGTGAAAGTAGCACCTAAGCGGGGTGTGGGATTTGATGAAATCGCTGAACGTGTTTACCGTTTTAAAGAGGTTCAGTCTGTTTATTTAATGTCAGGTGCATATGATTTAAGCGTTGTGATTGAAGGGAAATCTATGTCTGAGGTGGCGAGGTTTGTTTCAGAAAAACTGTCGGCTCTTGATTCCGTTCTTTCCACAACGACTCATTTCATTTTAAAAAAATACAAACACGATGGACGCATCTATGGTACAGGGGATGAGGATAAGCGGATGGTGGTAACTCCATAATGGATAGTTCGCGATTTATATCCAGCAGTGTATCTGAGCTTAAGCCTTCAGGCATCAGGAAGTTTTTTGATCTCGCAGCAAGTATGGAAGGAGTCATCTCACTGGGGGTCGGAGAACCTGATTTTGTTACTTCATGGAGTGTAAGGGAAGCCTGTATCCTCTCTCTGGAAAACGGCTATACGTCTTATTCAGCTAATGCCGGAATACTGGAGCTGAGGCAGGAGATCAGTTATTACCTCCAAAGAAAATTTCAGACGGCTTACAGTCCGGATCATGAAATACTGGTCACAGTAGGGGCGAGCCAGGCTTTGGATCTGTCATTAAGAGCCATTCTTAATCCCGGTGATGAAGTCATCATTCCGGAGCCGTGCTTTGTTGCTTATGGACCTCTTGTTAAACTGGCCGGAGGAATTCCGGTGTACGTTCCGGCTCATGCAAATTACGGTTTTAAGACGCTTCCGAGCCAAATTGAAAAAGCCGTTACAGAAAAAACAAAAGCCGTTCTGATCTGTTCGCCGAATAATCCGACCGGTTCAAGCCTGGGCAAAAAAGATCTGGAGAAATTGTCCGCAATTTTAGTGAAATATGATTTGCTTGCCATTTCAGATGAGATTTACGCGGAGCTTAGCTATGACGAAGAATTTACAAGCTTCGCCTCACTCGAGGGCATGAAGGAGAGAACAATTACCATATCCGGGTTTTCAAAGGGGTTTGCAATGACTGGCTGGAGACTGGGTTTTGCAGCTGCCCCTGCACCACTATTGGAGGGTATGCTCAAAATTCACCAGTATGCAATGATGTGTGCCCCAACGATGTCTCAGCATGCTGCATTAGAAGCTCTTCGGAATGGGGAAGAAGATGTGCAGCGGATGAAATTAGACTATCGGAGAAGAAGGAACTATTTTGTCCGGTCACTGAATGAAGCGGGATATCCATGCCAGACACCGGGCGGAGCATTCTATGCGTTCCCATCTATTGAATATACGGGGTTAACTTCCGGAGAATTCGCTGAGCAGCTGCTTCTGGAGGAAAAGGTAGCAGTAGTCCCGGGAGACGTTTTTGGCCCGTCCGGAGAAGGGTATATCCGCTGTTCCTATGCTTCCTCGCTTCCCCAGCTTAAAGAAGCATTGAAAAGGATGTCTGCTTTTATGAAAAGAAGGCATGGGGCAGCCGCACCTCTGAGAACTCTTCAGGATTTTTGAACAAAAAAAAGGACAAAGCCGCTTCGCTTTGTCAGATAATAAAAGGGGGGAATACTAGAAAGCCTTTGATGGTTTTAGTATTCCCCCCCGTTTATTTGAATAAACCTGTTTTTCTCTTTTTTTATTTTTTTTCTCAGCATGATGCTAATCTGTAACACCTGTTGATTAGAGCGGAAAGCGGGCGTGCATTCAACAGCCAAGTGTAGCAGAGCAACCCTCATTTTAAATACGCATTGGTTACATATGGCATGATTTGAAATCCCTGATGCGCGAAAAATTTGCTGCATTCCTTTTGAAACCTTTATGTATAAGCTTGCGTTTTATGTGCGAAAGGGGGGAGAGTTTTATGCAGGAAGAAGAACTTGTAGCCAGAGCCAAAAAGGGCAATGCCGCAGCTTTTCAGCAGCTGGTAGAAATTTACCGCCCGGTCGTTGAACGATTCGCGTACCAGCTTGGAAATCGGCAGGATGATATAGAGGATATTACCCAGGAAGTATTTATCCGTGTCTATCGATTTCTCGATCAATTTACGCGGGCGAAGTTTTCAACATGGCTTTACAAAATTACGTTGAATGTAACAAGGGATGCGGGGAGAAAAAGGGCTTCAGCTATAAAAAAGGTGTTTAAGCTGCAGAAAGAACAGCGGGAAGAATATCCTGCTGCAGAAGCAATCGTTCTTAAAAATGAAAGTGACCGGACTCTGCATATTTGTCTTCAGAGTCTGGATGAAAAATATAAGGTGCCGATCATCCTCTTCTATTTCCACGAAAAGAAATACGAAGAGATTGCAGAGATTCTTTCACTCACCCTGCCGGCAGTGAAAACACGAATTCTGAGAGGAAAAGGAATGCTTAAAAAAGCTCTGGAGGAATCTGAGAGGAGAGAAGGTGAAACACATGGATGACAAAATGTTTGAAGAACGGCTGAGCGGGCTGAAGCAGGCGTATGAAGAGATGCCTGACAGGCTGAACGCACAGGAAATCACAAGAGGGATCATCGGGAAAGAAGGCAAAAAAAGACGCTTTCGCTACATGAGTCTCCCAGCAGCCGCGAGCTTTGCCGGAGTGGTTTTAATCGGGGGCCTCCTTTCGTTTCAAATGATGAAGCATCCGGAATCATCGCCTGGTGAAGGAAAACCGGGAATCATGCAGCAAGAGCAGCATCCGCCGGCAAAGGAACAAATAAAGGAAAAAGCAGAAGAGGCTAAAGCCTACTACAGCAATCTTTTGGAAGTGTTAAAGAAAAAGCTGAATAATGAAGATGCGGGGCTGTATCCATTCGTGCAGGAAGCTAATGAAGCAATTGCGAAGTTTGAAAACCAGCCTTTTGCGAACGAAAAGGAATTGGATACTCAATCAGAAAAACTTAAGGAGAAAATTGAATCACACGTATCGACAATCGATGAGCAAATGGCGGGGCTTCAGAAAAAGGCGGAGAAAGGGGAGACGGTTTCCGATGAAGAGCTTCTTCTTCTTCTTTCCAAGCAGGATCAGATGTATGAGAGATACAATGAAAAATGGGAAGTGATTTCCGGCCAAGCTACAGCTGATATGGAAAATTTCGAGTCAGCGATTGCATCGATGAATGATGGAACATATGGAAATAAAGAGCTGCAGCCAATCGTAACTGAGATCAGAAAAGCCGGATACCGTTTTTTTGACGCAGGTGAAGGGATGATAAATATACAGCCGGACTATACCTGGCCAAAAAAGATGCTTGGCGGGAGGATATCGGCGTCCTTTAGTGACTGGTCAGATTTGAGTTTAAACAGTCCGTTTCTGGCTGACAATTCCGTAAAGAGCTATCCCGATTTAGCGGAAAGGCTTGTGGAACTTGAAGAATTCACCTTAAAAAATCCGAACTTCGGACGAATGGAAGAAGTAAAAATGGTATACCGCAATTTATTGCAAAACTATATATTGAAGGGGTTTTTTGATCCAAATATAAAGTCCCCGTCTCCTGAATTTACGGCAAGCATAGAGAAAATGAGGCAAAACGCTTCCGAATCAGAGACATACAAGAGTATCGCTCCGCTCTATCAGAAGTATAAAGAGGGAACCCTTCAAAAAGGTGAAAAGGTGAAAATTTCTTCTGCCCTTCAGACCTCGATCCCTGAAAATGTGTCTCCTGCCTATTTGCTGCCTTTAACTGCCCAGATGAAAGATCAATACGGGGAATTAAAAGCTTCGAAGGATGGGCAGGCATCGATTTCTGAAGGGCCATATTTAGGGAGCATGAGTTCACAACAAGCAGTCGCGCTGAGAATGTACTTCTATGCAGTGCTCAACAAGGACTATGATATCGCTTATATTCTTACGGATCAGAAAAAATCCAAAGCTGAATTTATACAGGAAGCAGAAAAAGCGGAACCGGAATATAAAAGTTTAAATCATAAAGTCCGGTATATTTCTACGGAATCTTCTCAATCAGAGGAAGGTCTGACAATCATTGAACTGTATTCTTCGGAAGGCAAAGAGAAGACTTTTTCCATAAAAGACAATCAACTCATCTTAAGGCAGTGACAGATTAGCGGGAAGAAGCTGGGACAAAACTAAAATTGTAGTCCTGAAAAAAGCATGAAAAGCAATAAAACCGAACGATTACGAAGCTCTATACCAGAGTTTCAGATAATCGTTCGGTTTTTTTATTCGCTATGTTAAAGATTTTTTAACCCTGTTGATTGGAGCGGAAAGCGAGCGCCTGCAGCGGAAATCAACACCCAAGTTAAACAGAGTTTTCTTATTAGCCGGAAACCTTTTGTGCCAGCCTCTTTTTCATGGCTCCAAGCGAAGTCCTTCACAGAGAAATGGAAAGAGGGTTCCGCATGAAAGAACTAAATGAAAAGCCGCCATCTTTTAAAAAGAGTCTTTTGAAAAAATAAGCAACTTATGATATACTTTTTACTTGCGTATATGTAGAGCGAAATATAAATTTTTAGGAGTGTTTAATGATGACAGCCACTTATGAAGTTGGAAATGTATATACAGGAAAAATTACAGGCATTCAGCCTTACGGAGCGTTTGTAGCGCTTGATGGCGATACTCAAGGCCTTGTTCATATTTCTGAAGTAACTCATAGCTTTGTAAAAGACATTAACGAGCATTTGAAAGTTGGGGAAGAAGTTCAAGTTAAAGTTCTTTCCATTGATGAAAAAGCTGGGAAAATGAGCCTTTCTATCCGTGCTACTCAAGATGCTCCAGAGCGTCCGGAAGTGAAAAAACAGCCAAGAAAGAAACAGCCGGCTGCAGCATCAGCAGCAACTTCTTACTCTTCAGGTGATTCTTCTCAAGGATTCAACACACTGAAAGAAAAGCTTGAAGAATGGATCGAACAATCCAAAAAATAATTAATTATGTAAAGGCACCCTGCTAAAGGGTGCCTTTTTCGTTGTTCTTCCACTATTGATCCGTTTTTTCTTTGATCATAAAGGCTAATCCGATACCAAGAGCACATATACATCCTGTTACGATGAATGATACGTTTACACCGTGAATCATTCCTTCTGCTCCATGAGAAGGCGTTTTTGAAGAAGCGATTACGGTAAAAAGAATCGCCGTTCCAATAGACCCTGCAATCTGACGCATCGTGTTATTCATAGCCGTCCCGTGGGAAATAAGGTGATCAGGGAGCTGGTTCAATCCTGCTGTCGTAACAGGCATCATAACGAGGCCAACTCCAAAGAGTCTGATGGTATTTACGGCTGATAAATAAAAAAATGTCGTTGAAGCCGATAGGCGGCTCATCATAAATGTCGTAACGGCTGCAATGATAAGCCCCGGGATGGCCAGTTTTCTGGCGCCAATCCGGTCATACAGTTTTCCTGAAATTGGGGACAGCGCCCCCATGACAATCGCTCCCGGCAGCAGCATCAGTCCTGATTTAAGGGCTGAATAGCCGAGCATGTTTTGCATGAAAATCGGGAGTATAGTGGCGCTTGATATCATAACGAGAAAGACGATAGCAGCGATGGCTGTCGTGACAGAAAAGACAGGATTCCGAAACACCTTAAATTCAAGCATGGGCTCCTTCAGTTTAAATTGTCTTGAAATAAAAACGGTAAGGGAAACCGCTCCGATGAGAAGTGCGCCAAGCACAGCAGGATTGGTCCAGCCTGTGTTTCCAGCGCTGCTGAAACCAAACAGGAGTCCGCCAAAACCTGCTGTGGATAGAATCACTGAAGCGGAATCAAGATGGGGATGCGTTTGCTTTGTTACATTCTTAATAACAGCCCAGGCGATGATAAAGTCAATAATGGCAATTGGAAGCACGACATAAAAAAGGGATCTCCACGAATATTGATCAATCAGCCAGCCAGAAAGAGTAGGTCCGATTGCCGGTGCAAAAGAAATAACAAGACCAAAAAAACCCATAGCCTGCCCGCGTTTTTCAATCGGAAAAAGCACGAACAGTACCGTCTGGATGAGGGGGATAATAATTCCTGCTCCGGCTCCCTGCAGAATCCGGCCTGCCATCAATGCGGCAAATCCAGGTGCAACCGCGCAGATAAAGGTACCTGAGGCAAAAAGCCCCACGGCACTAAGGTAAAGAAAACGGGTTTTAAATTTTCCGGTTAAAAACGCGGTAATCGGAATCATAATCCCATTTACAAGAAGAAAAATGGTTTGCAGCCACTGGGCTGTGCTGGAGGATAGATGTAAATCCTTCATAATTTGGGGGAGTGCAGTGGCGAGAAGTGTCTGGTTTAAAATAGCGATGAACGCTCCTGAAATGAGGACAGCGACTATAGGGATGACGTTTAATCCGTCCCGGGACTGGGAGGCAGTATTTTCCATGGTAAAACCCTCTCCGTTTAAAAAAATTTATAATGAATATAGCCTGCTGGACAATTTTTAAACGGATGAAGGTGTTGGCGCTGCGTAAAAAAAGGACACCCGGTAAGGGGTGTCCTGCTTTTAGCTATCTGACTTCCGGTTTAGGTTCGGTACGGCCCAATTCCGCTGCCGGCTTAAACAGAAGCCCAAGGTTGATTAAACCAGCTATTCCGACTAAGCCGTAAATAATGCGGGAAAGAGCTGCATTTTGCCCTCCAAAAATGGCCGCAACCAAATCGAATTGGAAGAATCCGATCAGTCCCCAGTTAATGGCTCCGATAATCGTAAGAACAAGCGCTGCACGCTGAATTCCACTCATGCTAATACCTCCTGATGTTAAGTAGTTCCCCTTTAATTTGTGATGAAAGAAAAAAATTATGCATGGATGATGCTTGAAAAAAAAATCATAACATCCCTTTGTAAAGACATACTAACTGGAGCGCATTTCTTTACAAGGGGATAGCTGAGAGTCCATAATACAGGTGTAAATTTAAGGAGGCGATTTATTGTGGATAACTTTACATACTACAATCCTACAAAGCTGATTTTTGGAAAAGGCCAGCTCGAGCAGCTGAAAAATGAACTTCCTCAGTACGGGAAGAAAGTTCTGCTTGTATACGGAGGCGGAAGCATTAAAAGAAGCGGTCTTTATGATCAGGTCCTTTCTGTCCTGAATGAAATAGGCGCAGAAGTCTCTGAGCTTGCAGGGGTTGAACCCAATCCCCGTCTGACAACGGTCAGAAAAGGTGTAGACATCTGTAAGACGGAAGGAATCGATGTAATCCTTGCAGTCGGAGGAGGCAGTGTAATTGACTGTACAAAAGCCATTGCAGCAGGTGCTAAATATGACGGGGATGCATGGGATATTGTTACAAAAAAATATACTCCGGCAGACGCGCTTCCATTTGGAACAGTTCTTACCCTTGCGGCAACAGGTTCAGAAATGAATGCCGGTTCTGTTATCACAAATTGGGAAACACAGGAGAAATACGGCTGGGGAAGCCCGCTGACATTCCCTAAATTCTCTATTCTTGATCCGGTAAACACATTTACGGTTCCTAAAGACCACACAGTTTACGGGATCGTGGATATGATGTCCCATGTATTCGAACAGTATTTCAACCGTGCAGAGAACACACCTCTTCAGGACCGCATGTGCGAATCTGTTTTGAAAACCGTCATTGAAACAGCTCCTAAACTGCTGGAAGATCTGGAGAATTACGAACATCGCGAAACCATTCTCTACAATGGAACGATTGCTCTTAACGGGACTCTCCAAATGGGTGCACCAGGAGACTGGGCGTCTCATAATATCGAGCATGCTGTATCAGCTGTATACGATATCCCGCATGCAGGCGGATTGGCGATTCTGTTCCCGAACTGGATGAAGCATAATCTCCATGTGGATGTAAGCCGCTTCAAGCAGCTTGCTGTACGTGTATTTGATGTGAATCCAGAAGGAAAATCAGATGAAGAGACAGCGCTTGAAGGGATCAGCCGTCTCCGTGAATTCTGGAGCAGTCTGGGAGCTCCTGAACGTCTTGCGGATTATGACATTAATGATGAGAACATTGACTTAATTGCCGACAAGGCAATGATCAATGGTGAGTTTGGACGCTTTAAGTCCTTGAAAAAACAAGACGTAGTAGACATTCTGCAGGCTTCTTTATAAAAAAGACTGCTGCTGTTTACCAAAGGGTTTGTTCAGTAACCATTCATACAAAAAAACCCCCCGGCTTACCGGGGGGTTTCCCTTTCATTCATTTCTCTATCCAGGACTTGCTTATCTAATGGATCCACGGTGAAGGAACAGGGCCATCGTGATCATATCGGCGTATTGCCCGTTTGGATAGCGAATCTCATTCCTCAACCGGCCTTCTTCATGAAATCCAAGTTTTTCATACAGTTGAATGGCATGGTGATTGTTGGAGAATACCTCGAGGGTTATTTTTTCAAGGCCCGGTTCACTTCTGCACCACTCGATCATTCTTCTCATTAATTCTTTTCCGAGGCCGCGTCCCTGAAAACTTTTGCTGACGGAAATGCCGAAGGAACAGACATGATTTCTCCGGTTTCTTTTGTGCCGGTTAACGCTCAGCATTCCAATCAGGCTCCTGCCTGAAAAGGCGAGCAGAATCATTCCTCCGTCTTGATACGTTTGATTCAGCCAGTATTCTTCGTCTTCGATTGAAGGATGATATTCACTTGCTTCACTGATCATATAAGGGGTTTCACCAAGAATTCGTTTAATGTATCTCGTCATTTTATAGGCATCTGCCATCGTTGCAAACCGTATTGTTGTTCTCATGAATTCCTCCGATAAGCGAAAAATGACCATCTAACTATAAATGTATCAGCTTTTCGGGAGGAATCAAAAGAATTTTTTTGATGGCACCGCTTTCAGTGCGGGCTTGGCTTGATTTCATGATTTACTTTGGTTAAAGTGAAAGAGGCAAATAATTTAGTATCGGAGGATGAAACCATGACACATGTTCGTTTTGATTATTCCAAAGCGCTGTCATTTTTCAATGAGCATGAAGTTACATATCTGCGCGATTTTGTGAAAGTAGCGCATCATTCCATACACGAAAAAACAGGTGCCGGAAGTGACTACTTAGGATGGGTAGACCTTCCTGTCAATTATGATAAAGAGGAATTCAGCCGCATCCAAAAGAGTGCAGCGAAAATTAAAGAGGATTCCGATATTCTGATTGTGATCGGTATCGGCGGATCTTACCTGGGAGCGCGTGCTGCCATTGAAATGCTGAATCATTCTTTTTACAATGTTCTTTCTAAAGAAGACAGAAAAACTCCTCAAGTCATTTTTGCTGGAAATAACATAAGCTCTTCTTATATGAGAGATTTAATGGACGTTCTTAAAGATAAGGATTTCTCCATCAACGTTATTTCAAAATCGGGGACAACGACAGAGCCTGCCCTTGCTTTCCGTATTTTCCGCAAGCTTTTAGAAGAAAAGTATGGAAAGGAAGAAGCGCGTACCCGCATTTATGCTACAACAGATAAAGCCCGCGGTGCCCTTAAAACGCTTGCTGATGAAGAAGGCTATGAAAGCTTCGTAATCCCTGATGATGTAGGCGGACGCTATTCTGTATTAACAGCAGTCGGACTTCTTCCTATTGCGGTCGCAGGAAACGATATTGAAGCCATGATGAAGGGTGCAGCGGATGCAATGAACGATTTCTCCAGTTCAGAGCTTGAAGAAAATGCTGCCTACCAATATGCCGCAGTCCGCAATGTTCTTTACAGCAAAGGCAAAACCATCGAAATGCTGATCAATTATGAGCCTGGTCTGCAATATTTCTCCGAGTGGTGGAAACAGCTCTTCGGGGAAAGCGAAGGAAAAGACCAAAAAGGCATTTTCCCTTCTTCAGCTAACTTCTCAACGGACTTGCACTCTCTTGGACAATACGTTCAGGAAGGCCGCAGAGATCTGTTTGAAACAGTCTTGAACGTGGAAAATTCCCGTCATGAATTGCTGATCGAAGAGGAAGAAAATGACCTTGACGGTTTGAACTATCTTGCCGGAAAAAACGTGGACTTTGTTAACAAAAGAGCGTTTGAAGGAACAATGCTTGCCCATACAGATGGAGATGTGCCGAATCTGATTGTAAATGTTCCAGAAATGGATGCTTATACATTCGGTTATCTTGCGTACTTCTTTGAGATTGCATGTGCGATGAGCGGTTACCTGCTAGGAGTGAATCCATTTGATCAGCCTGGTGTAGAAGCTTACAAAGTAAACATGTTTGCATTGCTTGGCAAACCTGGATTTGAAGAGAAGAAAGCAGAGCTTGAAAAACGCTTAAAATAAGAAGACAAAAGGAACTGTCCAATTTTGGGCAGTTCCTTTTTGCATGAAAGCGTGTCTAAAGGAAAACCTACCTGTTAGAACGGAGGTGTTCCAATGATTGAAATTCCTTCAAGGCTTGAAGGGCAGCAGTATAATTTATTTGATTTGGAATCTGAACTTAAACCGCTGGGCTATTCCATCGGCGGGGGCTGGGATTATGAAAAAGGGTCGTTTGATTACAAAATAGATGATGAAGTGGGGTATCAGTTTCTAAGGCTCCCATTTTTTGCAGCAAGCGGGGCCCTGGACTCCAGAAATACAACCGTAGAGCTCGGTACACCTTATTTATTATCCCACAAATATCAAATCGGCCTGGATGATCATGCAAGGATTGGCAACTTTCAGGCATCGTTTAATCAATTTTCGGAGCCGCAGGATAAGGACGCTTCTTTTCCGGAGAAATATATCGATTTAGGAAAAGCACTTGTAAAAGAGCTGGAAACAGTTCTGCTTTCATAAAATCCCTGTACTGCTTTTCTTTCTGATTTAGATTAAGCGGGAGAATCACCTAAAGAAAAAGCTGGACCAAGCAGGGAAGAGATTCCCGGTTAGGCCAGCTTTTTCTTTGATCAGCAAATAAATAAAATGGCCTGATCTCCTTGGCGGATGCTGAAATGGGCAGGCGGGTTATAATAAAGCTCCTCTCCGCGCTTAATTCCAAGAAGGATGCTGTTTTGTTCAAGAAAAAAAAGGCTCAGTTCTTTAAATGGAACATCATGAAGCGAAGCCGGAATTTCATCCACTTCAATATGCTTTCCTTCTCCCGGGTTCATCATTTCTGTGCTTTCTTTAATAGAATGTTTGTGCAAAATGCCGTTCACCATTATATGGCTGGACAGTTCGAAGGTTTTGACAATTTCATCCGCTCCCGCACGTTTCGCATTAACTGCCTGATGCGAGGTTTGGATTTCGGCAATCGTATAGGTATCCGGGCTGATTCCTTTAACCCCCAATATAACGAGAATGGTCTGCATGTCCGCATCCGTTTCATTTTTATGGTGGTCTGAGGTTATCACAATACTTTTAGCTTTTGTAATATTTGCCTGCATAAGGGTTTGATCCTGAATGGCCGGGCCTTTAATAAAATGAAGCTGATCGTTTGGGGATTCTTCAAGTGTTTGGTCAATAAGTACAATTGGCTGTGATGGAGAGGCTTTGAGCATAGATCGGACGATTTCAGCTGATTTTGCATTCCATCCGACAATGACAACGTGGTTTTGATCCTTAAACATCAGCTTCCCTCTTTTCAGCCCATTTTGGAGCTCCACAGCGGCAGCGGCAAATGCTGCGAAAAAGGCTGTTGCAAAAGCGGCTCCAAGTAAAATAATGATCATGCCGGTCATTTTCCCTAAAACCGTTTTAGGGACGAGATCTCCAAAGCCTACGGTGGATATGGTCACTACCGTCCACCATAAACCATCAAACAGAGTAGGATAGGTTTCAGGCTCAATCCATGTCATTAAATTTCCGAATACAAATATGAGCAGAAGGACAAATAGGGCAATCCTGGCATAAACAGGGAGCTTCTGCCACAGAATCACCCATTTTTTACCCATCCTTTTTACCCGCTTTGTTTTCAGTAAAAGATAGAAACTCTTTGATGAGCGTATTGATTTTTTTCTCAATGACTGCTTCTCCGTAAATTTTCATAGCGGATCGAATGGATTGTTCTGTATCCTGTGTGAATCGAATGACAGGTTTATCTTCTTCAGATTGATTATATGTTTGAATAAACACATCAAGTGCTTCATTCATCTGGTCAATGGCTTCGCTTAAATTCTCTTTTTCCCTGCCGGATATTTTCATCGTTTCACCTTCTGTAATCGGTCCTTTACCGATAGTATGCACCCGTTTTGGCATCTTCTTTCTGGATAGACCAGAAAAAACTGCAGAAACTACTAGCAGGAACTGCTGACCGTACAATTAAGAGAACCCTTTGGCATCCGGACTGGCTTGGCTGGTGCGGTATAAAGGAAAAAACAATGATGGAAAGGGCCGGCGGCTGCCCGCCATGTCCGTGGAATCAGATTATCAAGCGTTCAGAAGCACCTGTATCGGAATCTCTGCCGCTTGCCGTGCTTATTATGATATTTGCTTAGAGGAACAGGGAAGAGGAGGAGCTTGATCTTTCATGATTGTGATCAATGTAGCACTTGTATGTTTATTAATTGCCGCAACGGCGTTTTTCGTTGCGACCGAATTTGCTGTTGTAAAAGTAAGGAAATCGCGTATCGATCAGCTTGTCGCTGAAGGAAACAAGAAAGCTGTATTCGTGGAAAAAGCGATTACAAATCTTGATGAGGCACTCTCAGCCTGCCAGCTTGGAATTACCATTACGGCATTAGGACTGGGTTGGCTTGGCGAGCCAACGGTAGAAAAACTGCTGCACCCGCTCTTTCATCAACTGTCGCTGCAGGAACCGTTTTCATCTATCCTCTCCTTTGTCATTGCCTTTTCAGCTGTTACGTTTCTGCATGTTGTAATCGGAGAATTGGCGCCAAAAACGGTTGCCATTCAAAAAGCAGAGGAAGTCACGCTCCTATTTGCAAGGCCGCTGCTCGTTTTTTATAAAATCATGTTCCCGTTCATTAAGGCACTGAACGGATCCGCTCGAGCGATTGTCAGACTGTTTGGCTTTCATCAGGCTTCAGAGCACGAAGTCGCATTAAGTGAAGAAGAACTGAGGATCATTTTGTCGGAAAGCTTCGAAAAGGGAGAAATCAATCAGTCTGAATACAAATATGTAAACAAAATTTTTGAATTCGATAACCGTCTTGCAAGAGAAATTATGGTGCCGAGAACGGAGATGGTAACAGTCGAACAAAACGCAAGTGTCCGGGAAAATATGGAGATCATGAGAAATGAGCGGTATACAAGGTATCCGGTCCAGGCTGAGGATAAAGATAACATCGTCGGCATTATCAATATAAAAGAAGTTTTCCACGCGCTTTATGTGAACAATGAAGTCGAGATGAAAGATATGATCCGGCCTGTCATAAAAGTAATTGAAACCATTCCCATTCAGGATTTGCTGATCCGGATGCAAAAAGACCGCATTCATCTGGCTATTCTTGTTGATGAATACGGGGGTACGGCAGGTCTTGTCACGGTAGAGGATATTGTCGAAGAGATTGTTGGGGATATCCGGGACGAATTTGATACAGATGAGCAGCCTTATATCAGGAAAATTGCGGACGGACATTATATTGCGGACGGAAAAATCCTTCTTGAGGAAATCAATGATTTGCTCGGCTCCGACCTTAAAGAAGACGAAGTGGATACATTAGGAGGCTGGATGCTGACAAAGAAAATTGATATTCAGCAGGGGGAATTCATATCCGAAGGCACACTGACCTTCCTTGTGATGGAAATTGAGGGACATCACATTAAACTCATTGATGTAAAAAAGTCGGCGGCAAGTATGGTACCGGAAGAGAAAAACAAAGATTGTTAAAAAGAAATACCATTGTATTCATCCACTATTTCTGATAGCATTATCCTGTTCTGCACTTATTAGAGATATTGGATGGAGGTTCTATTATGAAAGCTTATCGCTTTCCGATTATCCTTTTATCTTCCATCATTATTGGAGCGGTAATTGGATTAATTTTTGGAGAAAAGGCTGTTGTCCTTAAACCGTTCGGCGACATTTTCTTAAATGCGATGTTCACGGTCGTCGTTCCTTTAGTATTTTTTACAATTGCATCATCTATTGCGAAGATGGGGGGGACGAAGCGTCTTGGTAAAATAATGGGAAGTATGCTTGGGGTGTTTTTATTCACCGGATTCATTGCTGCCCTTTATATGCTTGTCATTGTCAATATATTCCCTCCGGCTGAAGGAGTAAAAATGGCTTTAGAAAAACCGGACGCCGTAGAAGAGGTAAGTCTTGCGGATCAAATCGTAAGTACGTTTACCGTTCCGGATTTTGCCGACCTATTTTCAAGAAGCAATATGCTTTCCCTCATTGTCTTTTCGGTTCTGCTTGGGATCGCTGTTTCTGCAATAGGGGAGAAAGGAAAGCCATTTTCCTCATTCCTGACTTCAGGCTCTGAAGTAATGATGAAAATTGTCTCCTATATTATGTATTACGCTCCAATCGGCCTTGGTGCTTACTTTGCGACACTCGTAGGAGAGTATGGCCCGATGCTTTTAGGCACTTATTTTAAATCAGGCCTCATTTATTACATTTCTGCTTTTGTCTATTTCTTTGCGGCCTTTACCGTATATGCATTTATGGCAGGGAAGAAACAAGGGGTTAAAGTGTTTTGGAGAAATATGCTTTCACCAACCGTTACCTCACTTGCCACTTGCTCGAGTGCTGCATCGATACCGGTTAACTTGGAAGCAACAAAGAAAATGGGCATTGCACCTGATATCAGTGAAACGACCATTCCTCTTGGAGCGGCTCTTCATAAAGATGGCTCTGTTCTTGGAGGCGTATTAAAAATTGTCTTCCTGTTCGGGATATTCGGAAAAGATTTTTCTGATTTTGGAACGCTGACAAGCATTGTACTTGTGGCCATTCTGGTCGGTACGGTTATGGGGGCGATTCCAAGCGGGGGGATGATCGGTGAAATGCTCATCTTATCATTGTACGGCTTCCCTCCTGAAGCACTGCCGATTATCGCAGCCATTTCAACGATTATTGATCCTCCGGCTACCATGCTGAACGTAACAGGGGATAACGCAGCGGGAATGCTTGTGTCGAGAGTAGTGGAAGGTAAAAACTGGATGAAAAAGCGCGCGGACCAACTGATGTCCAAAACGGCTTAATCAGGAAAGGCCCAGAATTTTCTGGGCTTTTTTTATGGCTATGTTAAAGCATTTTGCTGATTTTAACACCAGTTGATTGTAGTGGAAAGCGAGCGCCTGCAGCGGAAATCAACAGTCAAGTGTAACAGAGCTTTTTTTATAAGCACAGTTATTATCGGCTAAAGATTCCACGCTTGCTTTCGCTTTTTCTTGGCATGCATGGAGACTGTCTGCTGCTCTCGCGCTTTTCGGTTCAATCAGCACCATGTGTTGGATGGATTTGTCCAGCTTCAGCGTCTAAGATTTTACGGGAGTATGCAAAACGCTGTGCACTTTACCTGTATGGCATTCTTTCAAAACGCTTCCGCTTTTCATAAGTTCCCTCATTTTCTCTCAAAATATGTTCAATCTTTAACATTTTTAGAGTATAATATGATTTAGAAATTTCTCTTCTAAATGATTAAAATGTAAGCGAATACGCGATAGGGCAGATGTCCTTACAAATAAAGGAGTGGCATGACATGAAACGAATCTGGTGGAAAGAAGCGGTGGCTTATCAAATATATCCGCGCAGCTTCATGGATTCAAACGGTGATGGAATTGGCGACATCCAGGGAATTATCTCAAAACTGGATTATTTAAAGGATCTTGGAATCGATGTCATATGGATTTGTCCGATTTTTAAGTCTCCTAACGCCGATAACGGGTATGACATCAGTGATTACCAGGATATCATGGAAGATTTCGGAACGATGGAAGACTTTGATCTCCTGTTGAAAGAGGTTCACGGACGGGGCATGAAACTGATTCTTGACCTTGTCGTCAACCATTCCAGTGATGAGCACCCATGGTTTATTGAATCCCGTTCTTCAAAGGACAACCCAAAAAGAGACTGGTATATATGGAGAGATGGAAAAGACGGGAAAGAGCCCAACAACTGGGAAAGTATTTTCAGCGGATCCTCATGGGAACTGGATGAGAAGACAGGCCAGTATTACCTGCACGTATTTGCGACGAAACAGCCGGATTTAAACTGGAAAAACAAAGAGATGCGCACAGCTGTTTACGACATGATTAATTGGTGGCTGGATAAAGGAATCGACGGATTCCGAGTGGATGCGATTTCGCACATTAATAAAAAAGAAAACTTCCCGGATTTGCCTAATCCGCATGGTCTGGATTACGTCTCTTCGTTTGATTATCACATGAACGTAGACGGAATCATGGAGTATTTAACTGAGCTCAAAGCGCAAACGTTTGCGCGCTATGACATTATGACAGTAGGCGAAGCGAACGGAGTTAAACTGGAGCAGGCAGAAGATTGGGTTGGAGATGAAGACGGAATCTTCAATATGATTTTCCAGTTTGAACATCTCGGGTTATGGGACAATGGCACAGAAGGCCACGTAGACCTCGTTGAGTTAAAAAACACTCTGACAAAATGGCAAAAAGGTCTTGAAGGCAGCGGGTGGAATGCCCTTTTCCTTGAAAACCATGATCAGCCCCGTTCTGTTTCAACATGGGGAAATGATAAAGAATATTTAACGGAGAGTGCAAAAGCGCTTGCTGCTATGTATTTCTTCATGCAGGGTACGCCGTTCATCTATCAGGGGCAGGAGCTTGGAATGACAAATGTCCGCTTCCCGTCCATCAATGATTATGATGATGTAGCGATGAAAAATCTCTACAAATTTGAGACAGAGAAGGGCCGTCCGCATCAGGAAATTATGGAAGTTATCTGGCTGAAGGGCCGTGATAATTCCCGTACACCGATGCAGTGGAATAAAGAAAAAAATGCCGGATTTACAACTGGAACCCCATGGTTCGGCATCAATGATAATTATGAAACGATCAATGTGGAGACGCAGATGGCGGACCCGGATTCTGTTTATCATTTCTTTAAGCAATTAATTCAAATCCGAAAAGAAAATGAAGTGTTTGTTTACGGAGATTATGATTTAATTCTGCCTGAAGATAAACAAATTTATGCTTATACAAGAACACTTGGGTCCCAAAAAGCACTCATTATGAGCAACATCAGTTCTAAACCAGCATTCTATCAGTATAGTAAACTGCCTTTATCAAGTGAGTCCCTTCTGTTATCAAACTATGAATGCGGATCACATAAACATATGACGTCTGAAACGTTAAAACCATATGAAACCCGTGTCTATCTTTTTGCAGAATAAAATGGTATATTTGACCTAGTTCAATCCAGTTTTATTTACCAAGAAGGATACAGCGGCTCATTAAGCGAATGATTTTCTGTTTGCTTAATGGGCCTTTTTCTTTTACCCATAATGCTCACGCTTTAAGAGGCAACTATCGGTAAAATAAAGAGGAACCTATAAAAACAGAGGGATTATGATGGAAAAATATAAAATAAAATTGCTTGAGAATATCAGAAAGCAGCTCCAAAGCTGGCATGACGGAGCCAATGATATAGAGGGAGGAGAGCTCTATAAATTTCTCCACTCTTTAGCAGGAACCGCTCCGACGATCGGACTTCCTAAAATCGGGCGTTCTGCGGCCGTCCTGATGAAAGAAGCGGAAGAGAAAATGTCAGAAAAATGGCCGAAGGAACTCCTTCAGAGCTTTCTTTCCCCATTGCTTTCCATTGCTTACGATGAAGAAGCGGACAGGGAGGCAGGTCATTCCCTGTCTGCTGGCTTTACTGCGGAAGAAAAAGATCTTGTCATGCTTATTGATGATGATCCTGCCCTCCTGATGTATGTAAAGGATGCGCTTGAGCAGGAAGGCTTTGCTGTAATGGCCTTCACAGAGGCCTCAAAGGCATTAAGAGCCTTTTTTGATCTTGATCCTTCCTGTGTCATTATTGATGTACACATGGAGGAAAGCAGCGGACTTGATATACTAGAAGAATTTAAACGATATACAAATTACCGTTTTACACCGGCAGTGATGATGAGCGTCGATGATACAAAGGAAACAAGAATGAAAAGTTATCAGCTTGATGCGGATGATTTTATTCCAAAGCCTTTTGATCTCGATGAATTGATTCTGCGTGTCAGCAGGCTGGTCACGAAGAAAAAAAATATGAAAGAGCTGATTATGCTTGACGAGTTGACGAGAGTGTATACGAGAAAACATCTGCTCCCGTCTTTTACCCGCCTTGCTGAACAAATGGAACGTGAAAATCAGCCGTTTAGTGCAGCTTTAATTGATTTGGATCATTTTAAATCCATTAATGACACGTACGGGCATTTAATGGGAGACCGTGTCCTGAGGGATTTTGCTGAAATGCTGAAAAAGGATCTCCGCACAGGAGACCTTCCCTTCCGCTATGGGGGAGAAGAGTTCCTTGTTCTTTTTCCAAGGACCGATACGCAAAGGGCAGAGCAAATCCTTCACCGGATGCTTGATCAGTTTATGAGTAAGGAATTTAAGGCAAATAAAGACACATTTTCGGTTTCCTTTTCTGCCGGGGTAGCTTCTGCAGACAGAGGAAAGGGAATGGAAAAGACGATTGAGACCGCCGATCATGCTCTATACAGAGCGAAGCAGGAAGGGCGGGCAAAAATTCTATCTGAACAAAATCCATTGGCAATCAAGCCGGTTCGCAGAGCATTGCGGTTTGCCATTGTAGATGATGATCCCATTGTCCGAACCATTTTGAAAGACCTTCTTGAAAACAGCGGCCTGGAAAAGAAATTCACCTTATCCATCCAAACCTTTGAAGATGGATTCGTGTTTTGCCAATCCGGATGGCATGAGGAAGGAAAAGATGCTTCCTCTTTTATCATACTGGATGGGATGATGCCGAAAATGGACGGCATTGAAGTCCTGAAGATGATCAGAAGTCTTAAAGATCAGGAACGATATACAGTGGTGATGCTTACAAACAGGACGAGTGAAAAAGACATTGAAAAGGCATTAAAGCTTGGTGCGGATGATTATTTGACGAAACCTTTTAAGCTGGCAGAAATTGAATCAAGGATTCGCCATCTTCTAAAAAAAATCAGCAGCTGATCCCGGACAAGTGAAGAAATGGATGGTTCAAACCGATAAAAAGAAGGAAAACCATTAACTGCCGGCCAGTGGGCAAACATGAGGGGGAATGAGGATGGCGCGCATTTTGCTTGCAGAAGATGAAGAAATCCTAAGGATGCTTGTTTTGGATACGCTTGAAGATGACGGACATGAAATAGATGAAGCTCATGATGGGGAAGAGGCACTTCAAAAAATAAAGGCAAATGAATACGACTTAATCATCCTGGATTATATGATGCCGGTATACACAGGGCTTGAAGTAATGGAAATGGTCAGGGGACTCGCCGGGAAAAAGCATGCCAGGATTCTTATGCTCAGTGCCAAAAGCCAGGCGTCCGATCAGCAGGCGGCTCTTCAGGCCGGGGCTGATTATTTTATGGCAAAACCGTTCAGTCCGATTCAGCTGTCCGCCAAAATAGAGGAGATACTCGGATAAGATGAAAAAATCAGCAAAAAAAAGCCTGACGAGGCAATTCAGTTTTTTAACCATCTCCATTTTGCTTATATTCGCTCTGCTGTTCGCCGTGTTTTTAATTGTCCAGAATAAAGCTACAGCTTCATTCAGTGATAGAAATAAGAGACTCAATGAGAAGGAGAACCTGGCCATTGAATTGGATTATGGGTTTAATCTGGCCATTTCTGAATTCAGGGCGTATTTCGCATTCAGCAGCGGCAGAAGCGAATCATCTTATAAAAATAATGCATTAAAACAGCAGGAGAATATTAGGCTTACTCTAAATGAATTTGCAACGAAAGCTACGGAGAAAGAAGACCGTGCCTTCTATGAGGCTTCCCGGAGCTTTTATCAGTATTATTTTGAACAAACAGCTCCTAAAGCTATTCGGCTGTATGAATCAGGAGACCGAGACAGTGTGGCAAGGCTTGCGATCCAGGGCGGAGGTTCTGAAAATGTCCGTGCCTTTCAAACGAGCATGAAAAATTACCGTGTAAGCCTGGACCGGAAACTTGAAGATAATGAAGAGTTATATACTAGCGGGATGCAGAACCGCCAGATCGGGTTTTCCATCCTGCTTGTTCTTCTTCTTGGATGCATGTCTGTCCTCATCAGGCTGTTAACGCGCAGAATCAGCAAACCTTTAATAGAATTAACAGCTGCAGCCAGCAATATTGCTTCAGGCAAGGATGTTCTGTTTGAAAACAGGACAAGCAGGGACGATGAACTTGGAGTGCTTCATCAGGCATTTGAAAGAATGAGCTACAGTATTCATGAAAAGGAACAGGACCTTAGTGCCCAGAATGAAGAGCTGCTTGCCCAGCAAGATGAGCTTCAGGCCCAGCAGGCAGAGCTTGAGGAAGTATTGGAGCAAATGCGGGACCGGGAAAATCAGCTGAAGCTCAGAAATGAACTGATCAATGGAATGTCCAATACGCTCAATAAAGAAGAACTGCTAAAAAGCATCATCGATTCCCTTGCGCCGATTGCCCGGGCTGATAAAGCAATGATTGTCTTGATGAACCCGAATCAGGATCATGCATCTTCCGGTGCGGCAGCTTTAGAGGAAGAACAATTCCTTAAAAACCTTCATTCCGGATTCGTGAGTAAATTAAAGGAAATGAGGAAGCCGTTTACAGTCAAAAGAGGGATGGAGCCAATAGAAAAAGGGTACCACATCGAACACATGTTTTGCTATGATCTGTTTTTGCCGGTTTTCTCATCAAATGATGAACTGGAAGCGGTCCTGCTGTTTACAAGGTATTCCGGAGATTTCTCTCAGGAAGAAATGAACAGTTATATGGCCCTGGCCAAAAACATCTCGATTTCCCTCGAAAAAATTAAATTATATGAGCAGACAGAGGAAGAAAGACAGCTTAACCGGGACATTATGAATACTGTCCATGAAGGCATTCAGCTCGTTGATACACGGGGAACGATTCTGCTCATGAATAAAACGATGCATGAAATCATTCATGACTGGAAGGAGCAGCCGGCTGAACGTTCCCAGTTCAGTCAGTGGATGTCCCTGTTTGAGCCGAATGTAGAAAACCAGGCAGAATTCCGCCACTTCTTTCAGCAGGCAGTTTTTGCAGAAGCAAAAGGAAAAGATAATGAACCTTTCCAATACGTGCTCCGCGGAGACAATGAAACGAAGGTAATAAAAGTATATGTAGAGCCTCTTTACCGGATGGATCACCGAATTGGAACCGTGATCGTTCACCGTGACATTACAAGGGAATATGAAGTGGACAAAATGAAGTCGGAATTTGTAAGCACCGTGAGCCACGAACTTCGGACTCCGCTTGCAAGTGTATTGGGATTTACTGAGTTAATGCTTCATAAAGAACTGAAGCCGGAAAGACAAAAAAAGTATTTAACGACAATTTTTCAAGAGGCAAAGCGGCTTACGGCACTGATAAATGACTTTTTGGATGTTCAGAGGATGGAAGCGGGAAAACAGACGTATGAAAAAAAATACGATGATCTGTTTCCAATTTTGAAGCAACTCGCAGAGCTGCAGGAAATTCAAACCCGAAACCATGCCATAAGGATTGAGCGTCTCACTGAGCAAACCATTGTGCTTGGAGATAAAGATAAACTCTCGCAAGTTTTCAGCAATCTAATCAGCAACGCGATTAAATATTCTCCAAACGGAGGCAGCATTGAAATTCGATTATTCGAAGAAGAACAATATTTGAACATTTCCATCAAAGATGAAGGATTAGGCATTCCGAAAGAAGCGATGGATAAATTATTTAATAAATTTTACAGGGTGGATAACTCCGACCGCCGCCGAATCGGAGGAACGGGTCTCGGGCTCGCTATTGCAAAAGAAATCGTCAAAGCGCATGAAGGAACAATCAGTGTTCAATCCGAGCTTGGAAAAGGCAGTGTATTTACAGTCCGCCTTCCGCTCGTCATCCAAATAGAGAATGAGCCAAATTCGGAAGAGGATACCGATCATGCCTATAACCATGTCATAATCATTGAAGATGACTTGAATCTTGCAAACCTTCTCAAAGCAGAACTCGAAGAAAGCCGCTTCAAGGTTGAAATTTTCACAAATGGCAAAGAAGCCATTAGACACATCGGTGAACAGCGTCCGGATGCCGTGGTTCTCGATATTATGCTTGATGATCCTTCCTATACCGGATGGGATTTGCTCGAGGAAGTAAAAAGATGTGAAAAAATGAAGCACGTTCCCATTTTTATATCCTCAGCACTTGAAGAAAAAGAAAAAGGCATTCAACTCGGAGCTAGGGATTATCTGATTAAACCTTATCAGCCCAGTCTTTTATCAAAGCTGATTCTCCAGACTCTGCTGCAGCGGGATTTAAATGGTCAGATTCTGATTCCCGCAGATGAAACAGATGAAATAGAGGGGGCTGTCCAATAAGTCCGATTTGAAACTTCATGCCTTTTCTGCTTTCGTTTGTTAGGGGGATTTCGCTCCAATCAGCCTGTACCAAGATTGTTTTAAATTACATGTTAAATACAGCCCCCCTGGATGCGCATACACGAAGTGCTCCGGGGGGGTTCAATTATTTGCTCCTCTTTTCATTTTAGGCTCTGTTAAAGCCTGATGTTGATTTTTAACACCAGTTGATTGAAGCGAGCGCCTGCAACGGAAACCAGCAGCCCAGTTTAACAGAGCATAATTTTAAAACGATCGCTCTCCTCTTTTGGTTTAAGATAAAAGGATTGGTGATATGGATAAGAAAACGGTTTGATAAAGCAAAAAAGGAGCTGCTGCTATGATTAAACACTCTATCCAAACAGCAAAACATGATGAGTTTAAGGATATTACAGAGCTTGTTCAGAGGGAGGTTACGAACTCTGGAATCGAAACGGGGTTTGTCTTTGTCTATTGCCCTCATACAACTGCTGGAATTACCATTAATGAAAATGCCGATCCCGACGTGAGGAGGGATATGATTGAACGCCTTCGGCAAGTCTACCCCTGGGAAATGGATTCAGATCGCCATATGGAAGGAAACACGGCTGCCCATTTAAAGGCAAGTACCGTTGGAGCGTCTGAACAAATCCTGATCGAAGACGGGCAGCTCGTACTGGGGAGATGGCAAGGGATCTATTTCTGCGAATTTGATGGCCCGAGGACCCGTGAGGTTATAGTGAAAATAAGAGGTGATTGACTGTTTCCAGCACATTCACATTTGAATTCTGCGCATAGTGTCATACACTGAAGAGGGTGATGAATTTGGAAATTGTGAATTATGCTTATAAAAAGAGAGGCAATGTCGAATTTGTTTTTTCCCCTTTCCCGCATTCAAGAGTGCTCCTCTGTCCAATTAAGAATTACTTCTTTGTACGCTATGTAAAATGGGACGACCGTGATCCCATTGTAGAACGGGCTGATCTAGAACACATGGAATGGCTTGTGAACAAGCATTTTGGATTGGAAGCCTGGTATAAGCGCAGGAGGGCATTTAAGCAGCCCTCTGAGTCAGAGTAAGATTATACGGCTGCTGTAGAGCTTCCGATCCGCGAGACGATCGTTCTGTTTTGATAGTAGACAGGCAATCCGCTGTTGGCCGGGCTGAAGAAATATAAATATTTAAAGTCCGGTCTTGTTGTTTGGGATAAAAGATACGCAGAGCGCTTAGAGCCGGGAAACCGGTACTCATTTAAACTCTTAATGACGCTGTCGGCATCTTTTAGGCCCATGCCATGGCCAAAAAATTCTTTATTCCCCATCATGATGGTATTTTCACCTCTCCATTGAGGATACTGCGCATCAAAATCAGGATTATTAAAATAAAGACAGTCTCCGGGTATATAGTCATTGCCTCTCTGTGTCCGTATATTCAAGTCCTCATCATGCCGCCAGTCCCTCAGAATAATTCCTCTGAATACCCTGTCAAAAGCCTGCGCCCCTAAACTGTCCAAAGCTGCTTTATAAAACAGGATGACAATAGCGGTTGCGCATTCAAATGCATAAAGCCTTCCATTTTGAAAAATATCCCTTATTCCAGCCGATGAAGGAACTCCGGGCCTTAAAATAAAGGCTCCCCTCTCAGTCAAAATCCACAGTGCAGGATTGCACATCGACGTCTCAAAGGTCGCAAACTGGGCTCCATTATAGGCTAAAGTCCTTGCTGCTTCGATGACACGGCTTCTCATACTTAATTCAAATGAAAATTGATCTTTGCTTACGAACACATATCTTTCTTTATATTGATCCATTTTTATGATCATTTCTTTTTGCACATCTGATTTTGCTTCCTTTTTGAGCGAGCTGTAGTCCATCTCTTTATTCTGAATAATGATCATGAGAGTTCCTCCCAATAAGGCAGATACTCCAGTTTATGCCGGCTGTAGGCGAATGCAGCATGTACCGGGCGATTGGATAAATCTTCTGCAAACGAAAACTTAGGCATGATTCCGGTAAAAATAGCATATAAGATTAGCATAGTAAGAGTAATTCCTACTTGACTGATTGGAATTATAGTATTATAGTACAAAAAGTCAAAAGAAAATTTTGGGAGGAAACAGGCATGGGTTTTGTTATTTTAAATATTGTTTTCCTGCTTCTCATTATTGCAGGCCTTTTTTACATGCAGAAAAAGCACGTTTCTTTTTCTAAAAGGGTATTTACCGCATTAGGTGCCGGGATTGTTTTCGGCTATGTTCTTCAGCTCGCTTATGGGGCTGAATCAGAAGCACTTATCTCATCCATTGACTGGTTTGGAATTGTTGGGGACGGTTATGTGAAGCTTCTTCAGATGATTGTTATGCCCCTGGTGTTCATTTCCATTGTCGCCGCCTTTACACGGCTGAAGCTATCCGCTAATATCGGGAAAATCAGCGCGCTTATCTTAGCCGTCTTATTGGGAACCACCGCTATTTCTGCAGCCATCGGAATTGCTTCAGCAAACGGATTCGGACTGGAAGCGATTCAAATTGATCAAGGAACAGCTGAAAAGGAACGAGCGGCACAGCTCGAGAAAAAATTCAGCGCAATTGAAGGGCAAACATTCCCTCAAAAAGTTGTAGAGCTTCTGCCGGCCAATCCATTTCTTGATTTAACAGGGAACCGGCCTACATCTACGATCGCCGTTGTCATTTTTGCCGCCTTTATCGGAATCGCATTTTTAGGCGTGAAAAGAAAACAGCCAGAGCAGGCCGAATTATTTTCCAAAATCGTCGATGCTTTCTATGCGGTAGTCATGAGAATTGTGACCCTGATTCTCCGTTTAACGCCGTATGGTGTTCTGGCGATTATGACCTCCACTGTAGCGCTGAGTGATTTCGATTCCATATTAAAGCTTGGAAAATTTGTCGCCGCATCCTACATCGCACTGGCTGTTATGTTTATTATCCATCTTGTGATCATCTCTATTTCAGGTTTGAATCCCATTCTTTATGTAAAGAAAATCATTCCGGTTCTTGCTTTTGCCTTCACTTCAAGATCAAGTGCAGGAACATTGCCTCTTAATGTAAGTACACAAACGAACAAACTGGGCGTTCCTGAAGGGATTGCCAATTTTGCCGGATCATTCGGGCTGACGATCGGCCAAAACGGCTGTGCAGGAATTTATCCGGCCATGCTTGCTGTTATGATAGCACCAACGCAGGGAATTAATCCGCTGGATCCATCCTTTATCCTTACACTGATTGCCGTCGTTGTCATTAGCTCGTTTGGAGTAGCGGGAGTAGGAGGCGGAGCAACGTTTGCGGCAATCCTCGTCCTTTCTACATTAAACTTGCCTGTTGCGCTTGCAGGTCTTCTTATCTCAGTGGAACCGCTAATCGATATGGGCAGAACCGCGTTAAATGTGAGCGGAAGTATGACTGCCGGTATTGTAGCAAGCCGGGTTACGAAAGAGCTTGATTCAGAAACGTACAATAATCAAAGAGCTGAGGGTGCAGAAGTATACTAATCCTTAGTGCGGATCAGGAACCGGGCAGAGGCCCGGTTCTTTTTTACGGTCAGAATAAGAATTGGAAAGGGCAAAATTCTTTCGATCATCCAGACAGGGACCAGATTTAGATGCGCAGAAGAGAAGAACAGAAAGCGGATGCCGGACAGCCGGCTTTTAGAGAGAGTAAGAAAATTAACCCTTTAATTCCTGATTTTATGAGGTAAAGTAATAAGTATACAAACAGAAAACTCGGTATGAAATGAGGAGGAAAAAATAAAAATGAAAGAGATCATGAAAAAATGCAGCAAAATGGCGTTTGCCGCTTGTCTGATCGTGCCTTCATTCTGGCATCCTGCTGAAGCGAAATCGGGGAACACGACAGAGTCTGCCTTGAATCAATTCAGAGAAAAGGTAGATAAAGAGTATGCATTTCAAACCGCCTCGAAACTAACCACTTTCCGAAGCAATAAGATGGGCTGGAGGACAGCGGGGAGTAAAGCTGAGCAGGAAGCATCTGAATACGTCCGTCAGGAAATGCTGAGAATCGGGCTTTCAGATGTAAAGAAAGAAGCGTTTGCGGTAGACAAATGGGAGTTTAAGGGCGCAGAAATGACGGTCAAGGGTCATCCCTCCAAAAAAATAAAACTTGCTTCATACGCTACGAAAGGAACATCCGAAAAGGGGCTGAGTGCCGACCTTATCTATGCGGGGAAGGGAACGAAAGAGGATTATAAGAAGGTCCGTGCAAAAGGAAAAGTTGTTCTCATTGATATAGATCTGAAGAACGACTGGTGGATCAACTACCCGGCGCTGCAGGCTAAAAAAGAGGGAGCCGCAGGAGTAATCGCCATTGTCCGGGATACGTACGGTACGGTCAGCCCTGATTCGCTAAACACATTTGACTTTACCGGACCCGTTACCATTCCGACGATGAATGTTTCGGTTAGAAACGGAGACCAGCTTAAAGCGCTTCTGAAGAAGAAAAAATCACTGCCCATTCATATAAAAAACAGAAACGAAGTTTCAAAAGGCGGAAAAAGCTATAACGTCGTAGGGAAAATTCCGGGTAAAGCAAATACCGGCGGAATTATCATCGGAGGCCATCTGGACGGATATTTCGATGGGTTCAATGATAACGCAGCATCCATCGGTCTTATGCTCAGCACAGCGAAGGCAATGAAAGACTCCGGATATAAACCGGAGCATCCGATTTATTTTGTGGGCCATGCTGCAGAAGAATACGGTGCAATTAACTCCTATTTTGACTGGCAGGTGGGCAGCTGGAATATGATTAATAAGCTGCATCCTGAATGGAGGGGGAACTCCAGGCTGTTTGTGAATACGGAGTTTGCCGGAATTAAACTAAAGGATGAAGATGGATTCAGTACGAATGATGAAATTACCAGTTTTGTGAATCAGTATCTGGAAGAGGGTGCTCCCGATGTGAATCAGAATGTGTATCCAAAAGGATATAAGGTTTCGGGGAACAACAGCACCGGTTCTGACGACTTCAGCTATTCGATTGCCGGGGTGCCGACAGCAGCCAATGACCGTTCAGGATCTGCATTCTTCAGCCGTTTGTATCATACGCAGTTTGATAATGCGGAACATGCAGATCAGAATATCCTCGGTGAACACGTAAAGCTGTATGGATCGATGGTCATTTATGCGGACCAGCTTCCAATCATGCCGATTGATTTCAGTACAAAGCTTAACCGGTTCCTTGAAAGTATAAAAGAGGACGAGCTGAAGTCTGCAGGAATCGATCCGTCACAATTGAAAAATCAAACGGCCGAAGCCACTGCACTGGCGGACGTACTGTCTGCACACCTGAAAAACATCAATCTTGAAAATAACCGGAATAAAGAGGAACTGGCAAATGCGGAAAAAGAAATGATGGCCATTTTTCAGATGACTCAAGGGGATTTAATGAAACTGGATTGGGGAACACAGCCGGTGTTTGCCCATGAGGAGCTTCAAAAGAACGTAACCTTGCTCGGCCAGATCATTGAAACTCTTGAAAAGGGAGAAGGGCAGGCCGCATTGGATGAGCTGTTTTACCAAATAGAAGATGAATGGTACAGCTACCATTTTGACCGCAGTGTGGTAAGGGAAATTGCGGAATCTGCTGTAAAACAGCCAAAAGAACGCCTTTTTTGGGGCGCGGACAAAATCGTAAGCGACATGGATCTTAGCGGGATTATCCAATCCGTTCAAAAGAAAGCAAGCAGCAAACAAGCGGATTATCGCAAAGAAATTGAAAAGCTGGAAGAATGGAAGCTTTCACAGGAAATTGAACTGTTTAAGGCGATTAAAAAAGAGAACGACCAAATGAAACAGATTAAGGACAGGCTTAAGAAAGTCAATGACAGGCTTGAAAATTGAGTCTCGTGCCATTTACCTCATAAGAATTTTTTCAGACAATCTGCTGAACAGCGATTACAGCAGCCATGCCGTGATACAATAAAAAATATATGGATAGAAGAGAAGAAGAGGAGGAATGGTTAAACATGTTTAAAGGAACAGCTGATTTTCTGAATGAATGGAAATATGAATCGGGATTAACGCAAAAGGTTCTGGATGGATTAACGGATGATTCCCTGAATCAGGAGGTTTCACCGGGGCTCTACAGCATCGGCAGTCTTGCATGGCACATTACGGGTTCTCTCTATTACTTCCCTTCACAGATCGGGATTGAATTTGAACACCCGGATTTACAAAAAAAAGGCCCTGAATCGGCAGCGGAAATTACCGACACTTACAATACTTTAAACAGCCGCTTAGTTAAAAGAGTATCTGAGCAGCTTACAGATGAAAAGCTGGACGAAAGAATGGACCTGTTTGGCCGCGAGATGTCTGTTCAGGATGTTCTTCATTTGCTTATTCAGCATCAGGCCCATCATCGTGCACAATTGACGGTACTAATGAGACAGGCTGGTCTAAAAGTGCCTGGAATGTACGGCCCGAGCAAAGAGGAATGGGAAGCAATGAACGCTTAAAGCCGTCAGATTGACTCCTGCAGACCGGCTTAACAGAGAGTTAGGTGGAAAACCGGCGATTATGCCGGTTTTTTTCATGGAATCGTTTTGTTCCAGCTTTTGTTCTCCTTGCTCATTTCGGGAAAATGTGTTTCAACCGGCGGGGTAAGGGAAAGGATAAATAGCATAAAAAAAGAGGAGTGGTTCCATTGTCAGAGAAACATCATATGATTGACCGTACAGGCGACGTGAATCCCGGAGAAATTGAAAGTGTAGTAAGCCGGATAGGCAGCGATAAGCAGGAAGAAATTCTAAAAAGCTTTGAAGGATTTAAAACCTACCTCCGTGAGAAAGTAGACGTCGGCAAAAAAATAGGGCTGAGTGAAGAGCAGCTGGCGAAAACAACAGAGCGGGTAGCCAATTATCTGGCGAATCACGTAGAACCGAAAAATAGAGAGGAATATCTTCTGAAAGAGCTTTGGAAATCAGGGGATAAAGAGCAGCAGCATGCGCTGGCACATATGCTTCTGAATATGGTGGAAAGAGAAGAATAACCTAAAAAGCAGCGTCCGTGATCGTTATTCCGATAGGGACGCTGCTTTTTTAGAGGATCCTGGGTAAAAATTTGGCTGTGCATAGAAAGAAGGCTGACGAGTCAGGGGCAGCCTTCTTTTGGATCGATTTTTTTTCTTATGAATGTAAAGCCTTCACAAATGCTTCAGCGGCCGATTGGCTGCTCTGCGGATTCTGTCCTGTAACAAACCGCGTATCTGCTACAACATGGTCTGAGTATGCGGCTGCTTTTTCAAATTGGGCACCTTGTTCTCTTAGCTTGGATTCCAAAAGGAAAGGCATGAGAGAATCGAGCCCGGTCTGCTGCTCTTCTTCATTAGTGAATCCGGTCATACTCACTCCATCTACAAGCCATTTGCCATTTGAAAGCTTAGTGCCGACAAAACCGGCAGGTCCATGGCAGACCGCTCCAATCACCTTGTTGTTTTCAGCAAAATGCACAAGCGCTTTTTGAAGAGCGGCATCTTCTGGAAGATCAAACATCGTTCCATGGCCCCCAGGAAGAAAGATTCCATTATAATCCTGCGGGTTCAGCGCAGACAGCACTTCCGTATTCTGAAGCATCGCAATGGCATCATCCCACTCATCCGGAGGTGTTCCTTCGACACTATTCGGATCGATCGGAATTCTCCCCCCTTTAGGGCTCGCTGCTGTTACTTGAAATCCGTTATTTACAAATTCATTATACGGCTCGGCAAATTCTCCAAGCCATAATCCTGTTTCATGATCTTGATCAATCTGACTTGAATTTGTCAGCACCATTAGTATCTTTTTCATCTCTATCATCCCTCCAGGGTTTTCAGTACAGTGTATATTTAACCTCAAATACCCTTCTCTAACCGTATTTTTTTATTTTCGTCCGCACTGAAGGTTAAAATAAGATGGAGTACATATAAAAAAGGGAGGCCCATTATGAAAAAATGGTTCAGGATTTTGATCGTTGTTTTAGTAAGTTTGATTTTGCTGATGGCTGGCTTTTTTTTCATTTGGTCTCAATTTACCTATAAGCCTTCAAAAGAACTGTCAGTCCTGACTGAGAAGGATGCATATAAGGAAAAGGACGGAACGCTGTTTTTTGATCCTGAACGCAGCAGCGGAGCGGGAGTCATTCTCTATCCCGGCGCAAAAGTAGAGCCGGAAGCTTATGCCTATATAGGACAAGAGCTGGCTGAGAGGGGCGTTACGACAGCCATCCCGAAAATGCCTTTTCACTTTGCTATTTTCGGAACAGGAAAAGCAGACCGGATTATCTCGGAAAGACCTGAAGTGCAGCAATGGTATATTGGAGGACACTCTCTTGGAGGGGTCGCTGCGGCTAATTATGCCAAAAAGAATGAGAAGAAATTAGCAGGTCTATTTTTTCTTGGTTCTTATCCTGCAGAATCCGCAAGCTTTAGACAATCGAAGCTTGATGTTTTATCGATTTACAGCACGAATGACGGTCTGACCACACTTACTGATGTAGAGAATTCGAAGAAATATTTGCCGGATGATGCGCTGTTTTATGAAATTCAGGGGGGCAATCATGCTCAATTCGGCATGTACGGCAAACAGAAAGGGGATAACCCGGCAGAAATACCCGCTAAACAGCAGCAGGATCAAATTGTCGATCAAATTGTAAAATGGATAGAAAAAGGGAGGTTGGGACATAACTAAAATTGTTGTCCTAAAGCCGAATAGTCTTTTGAAAAGGCTATGTTAAAGAATGTTGTTGATTTTTCATACCTGTTGATTGAAGCGGAAAGCGAACGACTGCTAGCTGCAATCAACAGCCAAGTTTAACAGCGCTTTTGAAGAAAGCATGAAAAACAATAAAACCGAACGATTACGTAATCGTTCGGTTTTTTAATTAGCCGAAAACCTTTTGTCCCAGCCTTCTCTTTAAATAGTCGTTTCTGTTTTTTTCTTCGGTGAATAGGCAAGAATCAAAGCGATGACTCCAACGATGGCCGCAATTAAAAATGGAATTTTCACACCCGCTGCCTGTCCGACTAATCCGGATACAACGGGGGCAAATGCCGCCCCAAGCCAGCGGAGGAAATTGTAGCCCCCGGAAATAATGCTTCTCTCAAATGGAGCTTCCATCACATGACTGGTGAACAATGCATTGTTCAGTCCGGAGACAAGTCCTGAAAGAATAATGATCGCAATCATGAGAGGAGTAGAGCTTATGAAAAAGAGCAGCAAGAGCAGAACCGCAAAAATACTTAATGTAACAGGAAGAATTTCTTTTGCCGTCCATTTCTTTTCAAGGGTATGACTAAGTCCTGCAGAACCGTAGGCAAGGCAAAGTCCCCAGCCGAAGAAAACGAAACCGATTTGGATGGTGTCAAGTTTGACCACCAGCGGTGAATAGGCAAGCACGACGAAAAACCCATAGTAATAAAGCATGCCTGCAAGAGAAGTTTTGACGAATGGTTTGTAGCCAAATAGCTTCTTCATTTCTTTAAACCCTGCAGGTTTGCGTGCTTTCTTGTCAGAAGGTTCATATACAAACAGCATAACCAAAAGAAAAGCAGCAAAAATCAGAAGACCTGTTGCCATAAAAGGAAATCTCCACGAATGGCCGCCGAGTACGCCCCCAAGCAAAGGTCCCCCCGCCATCCCAAGCCCTATTGCTGCTTCATACAAACCGACCGCTTTATGCGAGTCTGCAGAAAGCGCAATCAGCAGGGTCATAGCGGTTGCGAAGAACATAGAATTTCCGAAGCCCCATCCTGCGCGGAAGATGGAGAGCTGTGTGATGGTGTTTGAAATTCCGCAAATAAAGGCAAACACGGTTACGATCGCAAGGCCGATCACCATCATTCTTTTATCACCAAACCGGCTTGCGAAGATTCCGGCAGGGATCATCATGATCGCCATCGTTAAAATGTATGCAGTGAAAAGGAGTTCGACCTGCCAATGTGTAGCGCCGATCTGGTCAGCGATAACGGGAAGAATCGGGTCAACGACACCAATTCCCATAAAGGCAAGAAAGGTTGCAAATACGGTTATATTCCGGGCAAATGCCTGTTTTTTCATTCTTATCACCTTACTCTTTCAAAAGTTGTGTTACTTTGTCCTGAAGCTGGGAAAGTTCATCTCTAAAATCCCGCATGCGATCCATTTTTGCATCAATCATTTCAATCTGTTCAGCCAGCCCTTGCGAGATAAAATCAAGCTCACCTTTTCGTTTAGCCATGTCGCTTGAATTTTGATAATCCTCCCGGTGATGCTGAATTTTTTCCCTGAGCTTCACAAAATCCTGGAGCTCTTGAAGGGAGAAACCCAGTATATCTTTTGCCAGCACGACTTTTTTTAAGCGCTCAATGTCTTCCCGGCTGTACATGCGGGTGCCGCCGTCCGTTCTCTCAGGCTCTTTAATAAGGCCCAATTCCTCATAATACCGGATCGTTCTCTTCGTAAGTCCCGTTTCTTTTGCCGCGTCATCAATTTTAAATTTATCCATCCGCACCAATCCTTCCTTCTATATATAACATTAACGTTAACGTTAGATTTTGTCAAGAACACTTCGTTTTCTTGAATAAACAGAGAAGGAATTTCCCATATTAAGAAGGATTCAATCCTCAGGAGGTGAGCATATGGGCTTATTTGGAAAAGAACACAAATCAGAAAAGCAAGCCGGCCAAGGCCAAAATGACAGTCAGGCTCTACAGTCTGCTCTTTCAGACGCAGAACAGGCTCTTCAAGGTGATCCATTAAAAGAGGCAGTAGAAAAAAAGAAAAACAATCACCGCTAATTAAGATACAAAAAGAGAACGGGCTCATACTGAACCCGTTCTCCTTATTTTTCCGGAAGCCGTTTATTAAGAATGAAAGTCCCAAATGGAATGACCGAAGCGACAAGGGCTCCTCCCGTTTTGATGATACTCCAGCGATGTCTGAATGCGGCGTTTGCCACTGCAAGCAGGAACAGGACAAAAAACAGTCCGTGAAGGGAACCGACAATGGTAACCGCTAACGGAATGTCTGCAAAGTATTTTAAAGGCATGGCAATGGCCAGCAGAACAATAAATGAGATTCCTTCTATAGCTCCAATTAAGCGAAGTCTTTGTACAGGTGTTGAAATCATAAAATTTGCTCCCTTCTTACTGCATCTAGCTACATTATATACAAACCTCTGTCTTCATCATGTCCATTTTTTAAAATGTCACAATAAGTACACAGAAAAAAATGTCGTTAAAAACATAGTTGACTTATCGGAATTATTTGAATAAACTTGCATTAATAGTAACAGAGACTGATCGGTCAACCGAAGGTCCTGAACGTATAAACGTTCAGGACCTTTTTTCGGTCAGTGGAAGAGGAGGAGTAAAAAATGAATAAGCTCATTATTTTTATTATCGTAGGGTTACTAGCGCAATTTATTGATGGAGCTCTTGGGATGGCCTATGGAGTCACATCCACTACTCTGCTGCTGTCGTTCGGAATAGCTCCGGCGGTTGCTTCTGCTTCCGTTCATATAGCGGAAGTTGCCACAACCGCAGCCTCAGGAGCTTCCCATATTCGATTCGGAAACGTGGATAAAAAAACAGTGTTAAAACTCATTATCCCCGGCTCCATCGGTGCTTTTGCCGGGGCTTGCTTCTTGAGCAATCTTCCTGGTGATTTGATCAAGCCGTATGTTTCCGTGTTTTTGCTTGCTCTTGGAGTCTATGTAACCATTCGATTCTTATTCCTTGTCCGCCATCAGAGACAAGTGGAAGACAAATTGGAGATTTCCGCCAAGAAAGCTGTGCCCCTTGGGCTTATAGCAGGTTTCTTTGATGCAACCGGGGGCGGGGGCTGGGGACCGATCGCTACTCCGGTTCTTCTTTCACAAAAAGGGACGTCAGCAAGAAAAGTAGTGGGTACCGTGGATACAAGTGAATTTGCCATTGCTTTATCGGCGTCCATTGGCTTCATTTTATCTCTGGGGTGGGAGCAGGTAAATTGGCTTTGGGCAGGTGCGCTTATGCTTGGAGGAGTCATTGCTGCACCAATAGCTGCCTGGCTTGTCAGGAAAATTCCGGCTCATCTGCTTGGAGTGCTGGTTGGAGGATTTATTGTTCTCACGAATGCAAAAACCCTTTTGCAAATCTGGGTCCCAGATCAGAGTCTTCACCCTTTCATTTATGCAGCAATTCTCATTTTATGGGCAGGAACGATTGCTTTTGCAGTCGCCAAGTACCGGAAATTCATAAACAATCAGCCAGTTGAAGAAGTTCAGGCATAAGTCGTTATTAAAAATGGTTGAGAATCTCGGAAAACAGACACAATCGGATGGCGGAAAAGCGGAGAATCCCAAAGAGGAAATTAGCCTCATTCAATATAATTTTTTTAATCTGTACAGCCGCGCTTAAGATGCTGTCAGAACATAATGGAGTGGAATAGAAAACCCCCGGTATGCTTTCATGATTTGAAGCATACCGGGGGTTTTATTGTGAGAAATCGTTTGATCTAAATAAATGGATTAGGCTGATTGGAACGGAAATCAGTGAAAACAAGCGGGTAGACATCTATAAAAGGGGCTTACTGGAAAGCTTCTCTTTTTGCAAAGAAAAAGACACTGTTAAAGCCTAATATTGATTTTTAAAACCAGTTGATTGAAGTGGAAAGCGAGTGCCTGTAACGCAAATCAACAGCCAAGTTTAACAGAGCTAAGAAAAATAATCATAGCCTAAGTGTTACAGGGCACCGCGTTTTTTCTTGAATGGCTTGATTCTGCAAAAAATGACAGATTTCAAAAGAAATTACAAGAAATAAATAACTATTTATCTATTATTTGCTATAATATGACTTGTTGTTTACTAAATGGAAAAAGGAGTTATACAAATATGCTAAAAGACACCCGTCCTTATCCCTTAGTTTTAGTGGTTATTTTCCTTTTGAGTTTTATTATTCCAAATTCCCCTGCCAAAGCGGATTCAATGCCTATTATGGGGGCCTCTATGCTGACCTCGAAGCAAATGGGTGATTATGTTCTCCTAACCTATCCGACTCCCAAACTAACAAGTGTAAATATTTATCAGCTTGCTGATCTTTATCTTGAAATTGGACGAAAAGAGGGGGTACGCGGTGATATCGCCTTTGCTCAGGCTGTCCATGAAACTGGATTTTTTAAATTTGGGGGAGATGTCGTTCCCGAACAAAATAATTATGCAGGAATAGGAACAACCGGCGGCGGTGTCAAAGGAGCTTATTTTTCTTCACCTGATGAAGGGGTGCGTGCCCATATCCAGCATTTAAAGGCATATGCGAGTACGGAGCCACTCAATACGGTTCTTGCCGATCCCCGCTTTAATCTGGTTAAACGAGGCATTGCTCCTTTGTGGTCTGATTTAAATGGAAGATGGGCTGTACCAGGAAGAGGATATGGAGAGAAAGTCTTACAAATCCATATGGATATGGCAAAAATGACGCTTGCCATTCCGAACGTTTATCTTCCGGCAAACCACGGTCTTCCTGTAGCAAGGCTTATGATCAGTTCAGATGTCGATATGCTGAATCCGGATGGAACCTTTTATAAAACGGTCAAAAAAGATGAGAGCATTCGTGTATATGGAGTACTCGGCAATAGCTATGATGTAGGCGGAGGCTACCTGATTGAAGCAAACAGCAGCAAGATGGGTGCGTACATAGGAAGAGCGCTTGTAAATAATACAAATACAATCATGTACAGTCCGGATGGCTCAGTGCACAGAATTTTCCAAAAAGGTGAAGCGCTGAGAGTATATGATTACGATGACAGCAGATACCAGGTAGGCGGCGGATATTATATTTCAGCATCGGACAAGCCGGTTTACCATTTAGGACGCATTAAACTGTCAGCTGATACCGATTTTTACAGTCCGGATGGAACTCCTTTCACTGTTCTTAATAAAAATAAAGAATACCGGGTTTATGGCATTGATGGAAACAGCCTGGACTTGGGCGGCGGGTATACGATCCGCTATGATAAAAAAACGATGACCTATATCAATTAACGGAAACCGGACAGCTGGTGTATGCTGTCCGGTTTTTTTCTTCTCTTATTTAGGATGCTTAATTTTGAACTGCTCATTTAATAATTCCCAGTTTTCAGGGAACGGTTCTCCAAGAACCCAATAAGCAACTCCGCGAAGTTTGTAATCCTGAATCAATTTAAACTTTGCCCGCGCACTTTGCTCATTTTCAAACCAAACCACGTGCTTTTTCCCATCCGCTGCTTTGTAATAGAAGAAAGGGGATTGGCTTTTATTATCAAACTGGATTTCAGCCCCTTTGGCCACTGCTAAATCTGCTGCTTCCTGAGGAGCGATTCTTTTTGCGAATGAGTTGCCTTTTTTGTAAGGAAGAATCCAGTCGTATCCATATAGCGGAGCTCCCATTACAATTTTATCTCTTGGAATTTCTGTCAGGGCATAGTCCACAACGCTTTTTACTTGCTCGATTGGAGATACAGCCATCGGCGGTCCGCCAGACCAGCCCCATTCATATGTCATGAGAATAACAAAATCCGCTAATTCCCCATGGCGTTTGTAATCATGGGCCCCGTGCCACGGCCCGGCCTGCTTATCACTTGTTTTAGGGGCAAGGGCGGTGGAGACGATATAGCCCTCTTTTTGAATGCGCGGAATGATGGTTTCAAGAAAGCCATTAAAAAGATCTCTGTCTTTTTCGCGGATATGTTCAAAATCAATATTTAAAGCCTTGTAGCCATTTGTTTTCATCGTTTTGAGAACAGACGCAATTAAATTTTCGGAGGCCTTTTTATCGGTAAATATTTTATGGGCAATATCCGGAGAAAAATTGCCGTCCATAAAATTGGTCAGTACGAGCATCGGTGTAGTTGATGTTTCCTTAACAGCTGCGAGCGGCTTTTTATCATCGAGCGGAATCAGGCTCCCATCTTCCTTCACCCGATAGCTGAAAAACGCCGTATAAGAGAGCAGATTTCCAGTATTCCGCACTTCTTTAGCCGCAGCATTCGCATCCACTGGCTCAAGAAATCCTATGGTTTCAATTTTTCTTTTCTTAAATTCCGTTTCTGAATGAGTAATATCTTTTGTCTTATTGCTTATTTGATCTACTCGCGGTTTTTCATTCACGCTGTTAGCGGAATTCATCATTTTATTTTGTGTACCGCTGTCACTGGCATTTCCATTTCCCATACATCCGGAAAGAAGCATGGTGAATCCAAGAAGGAAAAGTGTCATTCTTTTCATTCGGATCCCTCCTTTTTTTTCTAGCTCTGTTAAACTCGGCTGTTGATTGCAGCTAGCAGTCGTTCACTTTCCGCGGGGCGTGCGGTGAGCCTTCTCCTGGCTTCGCCATTGCGGGGTCTCACAGGTCATGCTGCTCCCGCAGGAGTCTCACGCCCTCCGCTCCTATCAACAGGTGTTAAAAATAAACAACATGCATTAACATAGCCTTTTTCTTAGATTGTCTTGAAGAAGGTTATTTATGCATGGTTGGTTAAGAAGAGCGGCAATTGGATTTTGAAATGCTTTCCAGAAGTTTTTTCGTCAGTTTTCATCAAATAATGGTATAGTAATGTGGAGGAATACATAGAGTTTGTGTACAGATTGAAGGAGGCAGCATCATGAAAATAGGCTTAATTGGGCTGGGGAAAATGGGATACAATCTCGCCCTGAATATGAAGGATCATGGCTATGAAGTGATCGCAAATGACGTAAGTGCTGAAGCACTGCAAAACATAAAGGCTGAAGGAATTGATACAGCAGACAGCATTCAAATGCTTGCTGAAAAACTTCCTTCTCCAAAAGTGATTTGGATGATGGTTCCGGCCGGAGACATCACAGAGAATGTTCTTAAAGAAGTTTCTTCTCATTTGGGAGAAGGCGATATCCTGATTGATGGCGGTAATTCCAATTACAAAGATACCATCAGACGGGGGAAGGAACTGAAAGAAAAAGGAATTTATTTTGTAGACTGCGGAACAAGCGGCGGTACAGAAGGGGCAAGAAACGGGATTTGTACGATGATTGGCGCTGAACCGGAAGCATTTGCATCGGTGGAAAAACTATTCCGTGACCTTTCTGTGGAAAATGGATATCTTCATGCCGGAAAGCCGGGCAGCGGACATTTCCTCAAAATGGTTCATAACGGTATTGAATACGGAATGATGCAATCCATTGCTGAAGGTTTTGAGATCTTGGACAAGAGTGATTTCGACTATGATTATAAAGAAGTTTCAAGAGTTTGGAACAATGGATCCGTTATCCGTTCCTGGTTAATGGAATTAATGGAAAATGCTTTTTCAAAGGATCCCGGGCTCTCAGGAATCCGCGGAGTAATGAACTCTTCGGGAGAAGGGAAATGGACTGTGGAAGCTGCCCTTGATTTCCAGGCTTCTGCTCCTGTCATTGCCATGTCCCTTTTTATGCGGTACCGTTCACAGGAAAATGATACATTCCACGGCAAAGTTGTTTCTGCACTAAGAAATGAGTTTGGCGGTCATGCTGTAGTAAAATCAGAAGAATAAGCGGCAAGAGCCCCCATATTTTGGAGGGGCTCTTTTTTTATGTTTCGCTCTGTTAAAACCTGATGTTGATTTTTAACACCAGTTGATTGAAGTGGAAGGCGCGAGACTCCTGCTTAGAGCAGCGGGAAAGGTGAGACCACGCAGGCGCGCAAAGCCTTACCGACCGCCCAAGGAAAGAACGGAAATCAACAGCCAAGTTTATCAGAGCTTTATGTTTAACAAATTTAGAGAGGGGTAATTTAATATCAACATCAAATCATTGGTTTTGAAAGGAGAATCATCCATGAATAAACGCAATGGATTTATTATTTCAGGTGTAGCTTTATCAACAGCAGGAGTTGCGGCAACGGTGTATCTTAAGGACAAGTCAAGACGTGAAAAATTGACTGATAACGTAAAGCAGGCTCAGGGAAAAGTTGTATCCATGTTCTCAAAGGAAAAAAATAAAGAAGATCATTTCCCGGTTGAAAAGGGCGGAAACCCTGATCCTCAGGATATTGAAGATAACAAAATGGTTTCTGAGGGCGCACAGTACAGCGTCCAGTATTACAACGATACAAAAGAAGATAAGTGAAAAAAGACTTTTTGTAAAAGTCCATAGCGCCAAAAATCAATGAAAAGAATCTTCTGGAACGCCAAGTGCGCCATTCCGGGAGGTTCTTTTTTTATCGTCTGCTGAAACATGACCTGGATTCAGGTGCATAAGAATCCAGCCATCCAGAAGATTCAATTTCCTGTATGATTTATGTTATGCTCGATAAAGAGGGCAGCGGGATGCTGCAATTTCGAAGATAAGGAGTGACCGAATCTGATCAGGAATCATCGGGCAGAGGTAAAAGGGTCCGCTATTGACGAAGAGACGCGCTGCACCCATTACCATAGCCGGCTTGATATCATCGCGATTAAATTTTATTGCTGTATGGAGTACTATCCATGTCATTTATGCCATGAGGAGCATGCCAGCCATCCAGCCGCCGTATGGCCAAAAGAAAAGTTTGATGAAAAAGCTGTTCTTTGCGGGGGATGCGGTTCAGAATGGACTGTTCGAGAATATGCAGAATGTGATTCGAAATGCCCTGAATGCAAAATGGATTTCAATCCGGGGTGCAGCCTGCATGCCCATTTGTATTTTGAGGAAATTTGATTTATTTACCTGTAATGGTATAATTATAGAATAAGACCAATAGAAAAGTTTGCTAGGGGAGCCGGTAGGCCGGCTGAGAGAAAAATCTGAGTTTTTGACCCTTATACCTGATCTAGTTCGTACTAGCGGAGGGAAGCGGCTATGTGTACTTGTGTATGTTAAGCCCATTTCCTTTTAGTGAAATGGGCTTTTATTATGGTCAAAATGTCTATTGTCTTGTAAGGTTTTCATCATTGCGGAATCACCCATTCCCATGCCCGGAGCAGCAGGATCAGGTGAAAAAGCCATTACGAAGCAAATCAGCTTGACAGTGCAAAGGAAAAGATTAAATGAATAGGAACATTTCACTGGGGGTGCCTGCAGAGGCTGAGAGAAGCGGAAACGCTTTAACCCTTATCACCTGATCCGGATAATGCCGGCGAAGGGAAGTGGTTCGCAAATAGGTATTTTTGCAGCCGCTTTCCCTTTGGAAAGCGCTTTTTTTTATGATTTACATTCCGAGTTAGGGGGGATCTGGTGGAATTTCATGCCGTAACAAATGGGAAACTTCCATTCAGTGCAGTGCTCCATTTTATGAAGGAAGCGGGTTCAAAAGTAGATTATTTGCACATTCGCGAAAAAGAGAAAACAGCCATGGAAGTGTTTGAAGGAGTCATGCTGCTTGTACAAAATGGCATTCCGCGAAGGAAAATTGTAATGAATGACCGGGTTGATGTAGCAGCGGCCGCAGGGATCAGCAGAGTGCAGCTTGGGTATAGAAGCCTTTCCCCATTCCTCGTAAAAAAGAAATGGCCCGAATTACATGCGGGAAAGTCTGTCCACTCTCTTGAAGAAGCGGCTGCTGCAGAGGCAGAAGGAGCAGATTCAGTGCTGTTTGGCCACTTATTTGAAACAGGGAGCAAGAGGGCGTTACAGCCCCGGGGAATTGAAAAAGCCAAAGAAATCTCCAATCAGCTTTCTATTCATGTCCTTGGGATCGGCGGGATCCTTCCTGAGCATATTCAAGATTTAGCAAAGGCGGATTTAGATGGAATCTGCGTGATGTCCGGAATATGGGATAGCAGTAATCCTGCGGAGGCGGCAGATCAATATAGAAAAGCCCTTACGCGGTGCAAGGAGGCGACCCTATGAATAAATACGATGTATGCATTATCGGAGGAGGCGTAATGGGCTGCTCAGCTGCCTATGAATTATCAAAAAAAGGATACAAAACAGTCATTTTAGAAAAAGGAAAAGCAGGACAGGAAAGTTCAGGTGCGGCAGCCGGTCTGCTGGGAGTTCAGGCGGAGTGGGATGAATATGATCCATTGTTCGATCTCGCGAGGAAAAGCAGAGCCATGTTCCCGGACCTTTCAAAAGAATTAAGAGAGGTATCGGGAATTGATATTGGCTATGAGGAAAAAGGGATTTATAAGATAGCAGAAACAGAAGAAGAGCTCGCTGCACTTGAAAAGACAGCGGTATGGCAGTCAGAAACAGGAGAACCCGCCGAATTGCTGACAAGGAAGGATTTGCTGAAACAGGAGCCTCTTCTTTCAAATCATGTCACGGGCGGTGTGTATTATCCAAAGGATGGCCACGTGATAGCCCCCGCGTTAACGAAGGCATTTGAACAGTCTGCCCTGCATTACGGGACAGAAATCTTTGAATATACCACTGTAGAGAAAATCATAGTGGAAAACGGCAAGACGGCAGGAGTCAGAGCAAATGGCCGGATTTTTCATGCCGATACCGTCCTGATTGCTGCAGGGGCCTGGAGCTCGGCTTTTTTGAAATCATTTAATCTGCTGTACGAAACGTATCCGGTTAAGGGAGAAATAATCAGTGTGCTGAGTAAGAAAAAGCTGGTTGGCTCTCCTTTGTACAAACATGGATTTTATATCGTTCCAAAAAGAGGGGGCCGGTACATAATCGGTGCTACCGTAAAGGAACGCGATTTTACAAAAGAGGTTTCGCTTACCGGGATGAGCAGCTTAATGGAGACAGCGAAGCGGATTCTTCCATCGATTGAAAATGCAAACTTTGAAAAGGCATGGAGCGGCTTCCGGCCGCAAAGCGCAAGCAAGGACCCATACATGGAAAGACATCCTGAAGTGAAAGGGCTGTATGCATGTACTGGGCATTACCGCAATGGAATTCTGCTGAGTCCTGCTGCGGGTAAAATGATGCTGGAGCTTATGGAAAGAGAGCCTGTACTCACCGGGGGGAATCAATTTGAAAGTGAAAATTAACGGGAATTGGACGGAGATTCCGGATTCGATCCGTTTAGTTTCGGAATTGACAAGGCATTTGGAGATTGACGGAAAAACAATCATCATAGAGAAAAATACGGAAATACTTGAACGGGCGTCACATCAGGAAGAACCTGTTGAACAGGAAGATGTGTTTGAGATTGTGACATTTGTAGGAGGCGGATAATATGCTGAAAATTGGACCCTTATCATTTGATTCAAGATTATTGCTTGGAACTGGAAAATATCCGGATTTTGACACTCAAAAAAAAGCAATCGAGGAATCGGAGACCGAAATCTTAACATTTGCTGTAAGAAGAATGGATGTATTCGATCAGTCCCAGCCTAATCTATTAGAAAAACTGGATTTGAGCCGATATGCTCTCCTGCCGAACACAGCTGGTGCGAAAAATGCGGAGGAAGCGGTAAGGATTGCAAGGCTTGCTAAAGCTTCAGGTCTATGTACGATGATTAAGGTGGAAGTGATTGGAGATTTTCAGACCCTTTTGCCGGACCCTTTTGAAACGATGAAGGCATGTGAAACTCTATTAGAAGAAGGATTCATTGTTCTCCCTTATATTTCAGATGATGTCATTTTAGCCAAACGTCTGCAGGAGTTGGGTGTACATGCTGTAATGCCTGGCGCTTCACCAATTGGCTCTGGTATGGGAATCGTCAATCCTCTGAATTTAGGGCTGATTATCGAGCAGGCCGACGTGCCTGTAATCGTGGATGCTGGAATCGGCAGTCCTGCTGATGCAGCATTGGCTATGGAAATGGGAGCAGATGGCGTGCTCTTGAATACAGCTGTATCCGCAGCTGAGGATCCGGTGAAAATGGCAGCTGCTATGAAATTAGCTGTAGCGGCAGGCCGCCTTGGAATGGAAGCAGGCAGAATTCCGAAAAAGCGGTACGCTTCAGCTAGCAGCCCGAGTGAAGGAATGAGCGTCATTGAATGAGCGGTATTCAAGGCAGGTTCTTTTTTTTCCGAATGGCCAGAGAGGGCAGGAGGAAATTTCTGCGAAGACGGTTTTGCTGATTGGCTGCGGAGCGCTTGGGAGCGGAATTGCTGAAACGCTTGTAAGGGCGGGAATAGGAAAATTGATTATCGTTGACCGCGACTATGTGGATGAAAGCAATCTTCAGCGCCAGCAGCTGTTCTCGGAACAGGATGCTGTGGAGCAGATGCCGAAAGCGGAGGCTGCGAGGAGGAGGCTGAAGCAAATAAGCAGCCACACTCATCTAGAAGCCCATGTCCTGCATGCCGACCCAAGGATGATGGAGCAAATCATTTCTTCGGGCATCGATTTAATCATGGATGGAACAGATAATTTCGAAACAAGATGGATGATCAATGACCTGGCATACCGTCACGGAATTCCATGGATTTATGGTGCATGCATCGGAAGCTATGGGCTGTCCTGTACATTTATCCCTGGAAATGGCCCCTGTCTGGCATGCTTGATGGGGAAAATGCCAATGGGCGGGGAAACGTGCGATACTGCAGGAATTATTGCACCTGCAGTCAGCATGACCGTTTCTCATCAGACTGCCCAGGCACTGAAGATCCTATCCGGCAGCAAGGAGGCAGTAAGAACAGAGCTGTACTCCTTTGACGTATGGAATAATCGGTATGCTTCAATGAAAATAGACAAAATGAAGAAAAATGACTGCTCAACATGCGGATCCAATCCGGATTATCCGTTTCTTCAAATGGAGAACACTTCGAGAACGGCGGTCCTCTGCGGAAGAGATACCGTTCAAATCCGGCCGCCAAAAGACAGTCAAATCAGTTTGGAAGAGTCAGCTGAAAGACTTGCGGGGAAAGTGGAAAATCTCTCTCTTACCCCCTTTCTGCTTTCTTTCAAAAAGGGGGCATACAGAGTCGTTGCCTTTAAAGACGGGAGAGTTCTTGTTCATGGAACAAAGAACACAAATGAAGCAAGATCATTATATTCCCGCTATTTTGGTTAAAATAAGGAGCCGGCAATCTGCGGGCTCCTTATTTTTATTAGCTTAGCAGGATAGGTTTTTCACGAGGAAACGACGGGAAGATTGGAATTGGAGAGGGTGAATTTTTCTTCAGGAAAAACTGGATTTTCCTCTATGAAAAAGAGGTTAAAGGATCGAAAAAAAGAAGAGTACCGGGATAATTCCATTTTGATTTTTTAAGGGTTTCAAAAAAAAAGGCTTATTGTATTCCGAAAAAGGGTAAGAGATAAGGTGTTTTTGAAATTATCCATAGAAACAGGTGAGAGAGAATGATTCGATTTGAAAAGGCGACAAAAGTTTATCCAGATGGAACGAAAGCTGTACATACGATGGATTTGGAAATTAAAAAAGGCGAGTTCTTTGTGTTTATCGGCCCAAGCGGATGCGGTAAAACGACAACAATGAAAATGATTAACCGCCTAATAGATGCATCTGACGGAAAAGTGCTCATACAGGGGAAAAATGTACGGGATTATGACATTCATGAGCTGCGCTGGAACATCGGGTATGTTTTGCAGCAAATTGCCCTTTTTCCACATATGACGATAGAACAAAATATATCCATTGTGCCCGAACTGAAAAATTGGAAAGCAGATAAAGTGAAACAGCGTGTTGATGAACTGCTTGATATGGTTGGGCTGGATCCGGAAACCTACAGGAACCGGAAGCCAAGCGAGCTTTCAGGGGGACAGCAGCAAAGAATCGGAGTTGTCCGGGCACTCGCGGCAGACCCTGATATTATTCTGATGGATGAGCCATTCAGTGCGCTTGATCCGATCAGCAGAGAAAAGCTGCAGCGTGATATTGCGGACCTGCAGAAACGAATACGAAAAACCATTGTATTTGTCACCCATGATATGCAGGAAGCCCTCGCTCTCGGTGATCGGGTAGCCATCATGAAAGACGGGGAAATTATCCAAGTGGATACACCGGATGCCCTCGTTGAACATCCTGCGAACGAGTTTGTAAAAGAATTTATTGGCTCAAGAGCTGTGCCGGAACGGAGAATCCGGCAAACGAAGATCGGCGACTTAGCCCATGCTTTTCAGCCGGCTCCAGCCGGATTTACAGAACCGTGCATCGCTCATGAAACTTCTGTCTCAAAGGCGGTTGAACTTTTAAAAGGCAACCCGGCACTAGCTGTCGAAAAGGACGGCGTGATTATCGGGGTGGTTACTGCTGAACTTATGATGGAATACTTGGCTGAACAGCTTGGAATGGAGGGTGTTCAATGAATTCGTTCATGACGACTTTCCAGGAAAGGCAGGATCAGCTGTGGTCAGCCTTAATCGAGCATATTCAGATTTCCTTTATAGCTCTGCTCATTGCAGTCATTATTACGATTCCGCTTGGTGTGATTTTAACAAGAAAGCCGAAGCTTGCAGAAGGAGTAATCGGTGTAACAGCGGTTTTACAGACCATCCCTTCTCTCGCTTTGCTCGGACTTTTAATTCCGCTTGTAGGCATAGGGGTTGTCCCGGCCGTCATTGCACTTATCATCTACGCACTCCTGCCGATTTTAAGAAACACCTATACAGGGATTAAAGAAGTGGATCCATCCCTGATTGAAGCAGCGAGAGGGATGGGGATGAACAGCAGCAAACGTCTGTTCAAAGTAGAGCTTCCTCTTGCTCTGCCCGTCATTATGGCCGGAATCCGGACAGCAATGGTTCTTATTGTAGGAACGACAACACTTGCTGCATTAATTGGAGCAGGAGGACTTGGAAAACTAATCCTGCTCGGGATAGACCGCAACGATAATATGCTGATTATTCTTGGAGCGATCCCGGCAGCCCTTCTGGCCATCCTTTTTGATGTCCTTCTCAGATTTGCTGAAAAATCATCCACAAGAGGATCAGCAAAAAAAGCAGGTATCATTGCTTTGATTATCGCGTTAATTATTGCCGTACCCCTTGCATGGGGAAGCGGGAAGAAAGATATTGTCATTGCCGGTAAACTCGGCTCAGAACCAGAAGTACTCATCAATATGTATAAACTGCTCATTGAGCAGGATACAGACTTGGATGTTGAACTGAAACCAAGTCTCGGGAAAACCTCTTTTCTTTTCAATGCTCTTAAATCCGGCGATGTGGATATCTATCCGGAGTTCACGGGGACAGCACTTTCCACTTTCCTGAAAGAGGAGCCAAAAGGCGGAGATAAAAAAGCGGTTTATGAACAAACGAAAAAAGGAATGCAGGAGCAGTATGGTATGGCTTATCTGGAGCCTATGCAGTTCAACAATACTTATACCCTTGCTGTTCCAAAGGATACAGCAGAACAATATTCCTTGAAAACCATCTCTGATCTGAAACAGGTTCAGCAAAACATGAAAGTAGGCTTCACCCTGGAGTTCTCGGACCGTCAAGACGGGTACAAAGGAATTCAAAAGCTCTATGGCATCAATTTTCCTGCCCTCAAAACCATGGAGCCGAAACTTCGATACAGCGCCATCAAGTCCGGTGAAGTGAATTTGATTGATGCCTATTCAACCGACAGTGAGCTTGCACAATACGGCCTTGTGACTCTCGAGGATGATAAGGGTCTATTCCCCCCATACCAGGGGGCACCTCTCTTGAAGCAGGAAACGCTGAAGAAATATCCGGAGCTGGAAAAAACGCTCAATAAACTCTCCGGAAAAATTACGGACGATGAGATGAGAAACATGAATTATCTTGTAAACGTAAAAGGGGAATCTGCTGAAAAAGTTGCAAGAGACTTTTTAACGAAGGCACAGCTTTTAAAAGAATAGCTGGCTGACAGAGAAGGGGATGTCTGAAAGTCCTGAAGAAAGGAAATAAAGAAATCAAGTCCTCCTGAGCGCTCACGGCACTCAGGAGGTTTTTTTATCTTTTTTTGGTATTGCCGAGCGGCAGGTGCTGGACCTTGCTGCAGCGGAACAGGTGATACCCCGCAGGCGAAAAGCGCTGAGACGCTCGCCGTCTGTTCAAGGATAAGCAAGGATCCTGGAGCGGAAATCACCAAAACAAGCGAAGGGGAAAAAGGGCGACTGGACTTACTGGACAGCCCCTTCTTTTTTGGATGAAAGCGGAACCGGGTAAGGAAAGACATACGGATATTTTTCGAAATGTTCCGGGGACATCAGCTGAAGCTGCCAAGAGCAAGTGATATGTGAAACAGACACGGATAAATACTCATACATGCCTATTCAAATATCAATCCAAATGCTCATGTGGAAAAAACCCCGTCCATTGTATATTCAATATTGTAAGCGCTTTAATTTACTAAAGGAGAGGGAGCGGGTAAATGGTAAATCTGAAAAGGATGATAGGGATTGTGTTTGTTTTTGTGCTAACGTTTGCACTCATTCTTCCGGCAGAACGGTCAAGAGCAGCTGACAATGGGACGATGATGCAGTATTTTGAATGGTATCTTCCGAATGATGGCCAGCACTGGAATAAAATGAACAATGATGCAGCGTATCTGTCCAGTATCGGAATAACCGCACTATGGATTCCGCCAGCTTATAAAGGCACAAGCCAGGCAGATGTTGGCTATGGCGCCTATGATCTTTATGATCTCGGAGAATTTAATCAGAAAGGCACGGTCCGGACAAAATATGGAACAAAAGGGGAGCTTGTTTCGGCCATTACCTCTCTTCATAACAGAGGCATAAATGTATATGGTGATGTCGTGATGAATCACAAAGGCGGAGCGGATTTTACGGAAACTGTAACAGCGGTTGAGGTAAACCCAAACAACCGGAATCAGGAAACATCCGGCGACTACCAAATTCAAGCGTACACAGGCTTTAACTTTCCTGGCCGCGGCAATACCTATTCCAGCTTCAAATGGAACTGGTATCACTTCGATGGCACGGATTATGATCAATCCAGAAACTTAAACAGAATCTATAAATTCCGCGGAACCGGCAAGGCGTGGGATTGGGAAGTTTCCAGCGAATATGGGAATTATGATTACCTCCTGTACGCAGATATCGATTACGATCATCCGGATGTTGTTAATGAAATGAAAAAATGGGGCACTTGGTATGCCAATGAGTTAAAGCTTGATGGATTCCGCATCGATGCAGCGAAACATATTAAGCATTCGTTTCTTGGGGATTGGGTAACGTCAGTCCGCACATCTACCGGAAAAGAAATGTTTACTGTTGCTGAATACTGGCAGAATAACCTTGGCGCTCTGCAAAACTATCTGAATAAAACGGGCTATAATCAGTCTGTATTTGATGTTCCTCTTCACTATAACTTCCAGGCAGCTTCATCACAGAGCGGTTACTATGATATGAGGAATCTATTAAATGGAACCGTTACCTCCACAAATCCTACGAAGTCGGTTACGTTTGTCGATAACCATGATACCCAGCCTGGACAGGCACTGGAATCAACAGTCCAAAGCTGGTTTAAACCGCTCGCATATGCATTTATCCTAACACGCGAGTCAGGCTATCCAAACGTGTTTTACGGAGATCTTTATGGAACGAAAGGGACAAGCGGCAGAGAAATACCTGCATTAAAAACAAAGATTGAACCTTTATTAAAAGCCAGAAAAGATTTTGCATATGGAACGCAGCGTGATTACATCGATAATCAGGACGTAATCGGCTGGACGAGAGAGGGGAACACCTCTAAAGCCAAATCCGGATTGGCTGCTCTCATTACAGACGGTCCGGGCGGAGCGAAGCGGATGTATGTCGGCACCCAGAATGCCGGAGAAGTCTGGTATGACATAACCGGAAACCGGACGGATAAAGTGACAATTGGTTCTGATGGATGGGCTGCCTTTAATGTGAACGGCGGTTCTGTCTCCGTCTACGTCCAGCAATAAAATTGATTAGCGATAGGGAAGCTGATGCTGAAAGAGGATGTAATGTCCTTTTCAAGTGTCCGCTTCTTTTTTTTGTGCCTTGCTATATGCTAAGATGACAGAAGATATGGAGGCAGCATAAATCTAAACATTAGCAGCAGAGCTCATATATGGCTGAGGAAAATTCCTTCCATTTACACACCTGCTAAGTTGGATTATCCTTAATATGACAGGAAGTCTAATAGGAGGGCAACTATATGAGTTCGCGTTATGAATCCAGAGCCAAGAATCATCGCAAGTATAAACAGAAGCCCGGCTGGCTGAAACGGATATTTTTCACCGTAACCATTCTGGCACTGATTGCCGGGGCCGCCTACTATTTTCTGCCTAAATTAGCCTCAGACGAGCTTTCAGGCTATTTAGATAAAGAAGTTGAAAAGAATGGCGGGTATGAAAAGATAAGAGAACAGGCAAATGCTAATCCGCAAGTCAGAAAGTTTCTTGAAGAAGGAGCTCAGGCTGATCCGGATACGCTGCCGTTTACAACAAAAGAAGAAGCTGCAAGGGTGATCCTGAAAAAGGCGGGGCCGGGGAATCTTCAAAAGGTCCAATCCATGGCAAAGGACGGCCTTAATGGACAGGAGCAGGAGGAACTGCTGAGAATGGCAGAAGATAAGCTGTCAGATGATGAAATACTGGCGTTAAAATATATAGCCAATAAAGAAATTAATCGATAATCAGATGATTCAAGACAGGCAGAAGAGGGAATAAGCAATCATCACTTCTGCAAAGTGAACTTTTTTATAGAGAAGGAGCTTATGGACATTGGATAAAAGAAAGAATCCGATTATTCACTTTCTTGGAGGCAGAAAAACAGCTTATGTATTAGGCATTTTGCTGCTTCTGGGATTAAACATTTTGCTGTATTCAAAAGTTTCCTTTATTTTCAAACCGGTTACTACATTCGTTGAAACGGTCGCTCTTCCCGTTATTTTGGCCATTGTAGCCTATTACTTGCTGAGGCCGTTAATGAGATTGCTAATGAAGGCCGGCATTGGAAGAACGACATCTATTTTTATCCTGCTGATTTTAATTGTTGGACTGATTGTCCTGCTGATTATGTCGGTCGTTCCTTTCCTGATCGAACAGACCAAAAGTCTATTTACATCCTTTCCCGGATACTGGGATAAATTTATCACAGGATTTGAATCGTATGTAGAAAGCCAGTCTTACCTGGCACCAATTTACGAAGATTTAAAACAAAAGAGCTCGGGTATATTCAGCTCATTTGGAAGCAATGCCTCGAATGTAGCGACCGAAACGCTCAGCGGTTTTACGAAAGTTCTGAGTGCCGTCACGAGTGTTACGATCGGTTTAGTCACAGTTCCATTTATTCTTTTTTACTTGCTGAAGGAAGGCGAAAAGCTCCCGAAAGCATTTATCCAGCTCATTCCTCCAAGAATGCGCGGAGGAACAAGAAAGGTTTTTCGGGAAATCGATGAGCAAGTAAGGGCTTATATACAGGGACAGCTTTTAGTCAGCCTGTGCATTGGAATTATGCTGTATATCGGATTCCTGATCATCGGGATGGATTACGCCCTTGTTTTAGCGGCAATAGCAAGTGTTACAAGTGTAGTGCCGTATTTAGGACCGGTGATTGCCATCACTCCGGCCATTATTATAGCGATTGTCACCTCTCCATTCATGCTGCTGAAGCTTGCTTTTGTCTGGACAGTTGTTCAGCTGCTGGAAGGAAAATTGATTTCGCCGCAAATCATGGGGAAATCGCTCCGTGTACACCCAATCACCATTATTTTCGTGCTGCTGACAGCGGGGCACCTCTTTGGAGTGATAGGCGTAATACTCGGAATCCCGGCATACGCTATTTTGCGTACGTTCGTCTTTCAATTCTATAAACTGTATAAACGGCGCTACAACCGCTACTATGCAACAGCAGAAAATGACGAACGATATGAAGAAGGAAAAATTGAATAAGACAGTCAACAGCCTGTATAGAGACCGATGGACTCATACAGGTTTTTTTAGGCAGGCTCTGTTACAGCCTGCTGTTTGGCGTGGAAAGCGGGCCCCTGATGGCTGCAATCATTACCAAGTTTAACTGAGATTAAAATAAAAAAACTGCCGCGTCACGGCAGTTTTTTCTTACATAATCATTAGCAGAATGATTATGGCAATCACAATTCGATAGATGGCAAAAGGAATCAATTTTACACGGTTGATCATTTTCAGGAAGAAACGAATTGAAATCAGTGCAAAAATGAATGCTGTAATAAATCCGACGATAAAGAACGGCATCGAACTGCTTGTGATGTAATCCCAGTGCTTAAGAAGGGAAATCCCGCTTGCGCCGGCCATCACAGGTACGGCCATAATGAACGTAAAGTCGGATGCAGCTCTGTGGCTGATTCCGAGCAGCACACCGCCGGAGATCGTGGAGCCTGACCGTGAAAATCCTGGCCAAAGACCGATACACTGAAACAATCCCATCATAAAGGCTTGTCTGTATGTCATTTTGTCCACTGTTTCTGTTTTAACCTTAGGCTGAAGCAAGTCAGCAGCAATCATCAGCAAAGCACCGCCGATAAGGCCGATCACGACCGTCTGAACCGAAAATAGCTTTTCATCAATAAAATCAGCAAATGCAAAGCCAAGGATACCGGCTGGCAAAATCCCAATAATGACAGTCAGTAAAGAGAGTTTGGAACCTCCGTGGCTGTCGCTTGGTGAATGCTTTGTTTTAATACCCAGCATATCAAAGAATCGCTGACGGAAAACAACTACGACAGCTAAGATAGAGCCCAGCTGTATGACCACTTTAAAAGTGTTCGCCACTTCGCTCCCGAAAAGCTGATTGGATTTCAGCCACAAGTCATCCACGGCAATCATATGGCCTGTAGAAGAAACCGGTGCAAATTCAGTAAGTCCCTCCACGATCCCGAGGATCACGGCTACAAATAAGTTCCACATATCCATAACGTATCTCAACCTCAACTTTTTTCATACTTTTTCAAATTCAGCGTCCTTACCAAAATACCATATTTAATCGTACATGTGGTAGACCATTTACAGGGAAAATAAAAATGGCCCTGAATAAACAGGGCTGGTTTTAATAATACGGAGAAATCATCAGGTAGACAATGACTCCTGTAAGACTGACATACAGCCAAAGCGGCATAGTCCAGCGGGCGATTTTCCGGTGTTTCTCCACTTTCATATTTAATCCCCTCGCAAGAGTAACCAAAGCAAGAGGAACAATGACAACTGAAAGCAAAATGTGCGTGATGAGGATGAAATAATAAACCGGCCGGATGAATCCCTCACCGCCAAACGGGGTGTTTGGTGCCAATGCGTGATACGTCACATACGAAATGAGGAATAGAGCCGTCGTAGTGAATGCGCCGAAAATATAATTTCGGTGCCGTTTTATATTTTTCTGTTTTATGATGGAATACAGCGCTGCCAGCAGAAAAATAAATGTAAAGCTATTCATGACAGCATTGAAAAACGGCAAAAACGTTAAATCAATGTGACTGAGGTTATTGCCCTTCGGCATGAAATACAAAACGGCTACAAGCGCATTGATCGCAATCGTCAATGCAACAATAATCGGTGTATAATTACGCTCTTTAGTCTTCATATAGTAGCTCCTTTAAAGTTGCTTTCACTTTGCTATTATAGATTTTTTTGAAGAGAGAGTAAAATGCAGAGAGGCGCGATGAGGGATTTTTCTTTTAAATATTACAAAATGTTGAACAGGCTTAGCGGAAAACGTGAAAATGGGAGAGGCTGCGAAGGCTGATGGCAATCAGAATGGTTCATAGATGGCGGGGGAATAAAGGAACAGTGAATGTCGGAGCCTTAAATAGGATGCAGGTGCCTCCCATCCTTCAGGCAATGGCAATGGATGTAACGGAACCTTCATAATAGCTGTCTCCTTCTGTAATAATGTCTAATCAGATGAATCTGCAATAAAGCGGTTAAGGCGGGGATCTGTCTCCATGCTCCCGGCTGAAGTACCATCAGCTAATGTTAACTTCAAACCATAACAGGGAGACGCTTTATATAGAATCCCCAGTTTTTCGGATAGAATCCGTTTCAGATAGCCCTGATTTTTAAAACCACTTCCATCCGTTTTCTTTTATGAATTGATATTCCTCTTGGTAATGGTCATAATGACCTTCATCAATCATTTTTTGAAAAGCGCCATCGCCTTCTTGTGCTTTTCTTTTCATGGTCAGGCATAACGCTTCGACTCTTAAGAGAACCATATTAAGCATATTTGTATTTGGGTCATTCCATCCGTATGCATCCAGGAAAGTCTGGATTCGCCGCTGGTATTTTAAGTCATCCTGTTCCGGATTGTAATAAATCACCTCTCCCGATTCAGCTTGATAGCGGCGGCTTAACGGGACAAATGTATAGAGGGCGTACGCGATATCCCAGGCTCTCGGTCCAGGAGCAGCCAGGTCAAAATCAATAACTCCGGCTAGTTTTTGATTGGAGAAAATGACGTTATAGACCGCGAAGTCATTGTGACAAATCACCTCAATTGGCTCTGGAGTGTTGTCAATCGGCTTCCAGCCGTCAGGGATAACGAAATCAGAGGCGGCATCATGGTATTGTCTCAATAATACAGCGACGTCTTTAAGTGCCTTTTCGGACCACATGTAGTCTTTTAAAGGGTAATCAGCTGTCTCTCCCTCGATGTATGATAGAATTTCTCTCCCTTTTTCATCGATTCCGAGAAATCTGGGAACCCCTTTTAGCCCCTTTGATTCTAGGTGCTTCAATAATTTATGTACGTTTGGGCTTTCTTCTTTTTGTATTCTATATACACGATCTCCCTTTTTATATACAGCTGAAACATTTCCGCCATTGAGTTTTTCTTCTTGTTCAAAACGCTGTTCCATTTAGAAAAATTCCTTCTTTCATTTCCCTTTTTTGAAAACACTTACATTATATCGCAAGAGCGTTTTTATGGTAAACCCCCGATAAGCATCCGGCTGGTTTTTATAGAAAGGAATCCTTAGGCAGATCTGAGTGGAAGGTGCTTATCTCCTCATAACCTTTCCATTTTGTTGTAATTTGCTTTGGTTTGTTTCTTTGTAAAAAATAACCCCGCTTGGAGTTCATCCGTGTTTACGACTCCAGTACCTCAGAGATGTCAGGCAAAAAGAGAAAACCAATAAAAAAAGAGCCGGCGGTTCAGCCGGACTCTTTCCTTTGTTATTCAGCTATTTCTGCTACGATCTTCCCTTTTACATGGCGCTCAGATAAACGGACAAGTGCCTCAGGAATCTCTTCTAATGAGATGGTTTCAGAGAGCAGAGATTCGATTTTTCCTGCTTTCAGCAGTTCAAGCATCTCATCCCCCATGGCAGCCAAATCTTTTTGTGATTCAAAATCGGCTTTATGAATGGCGCCGAGTGCCACTTCATGGAAGGAAATGACCTTCGTAAATGGTTTTACTTCTGACGTATCCGGTGCTCCAGCGATGTGAGCAAGCTGTCCGCGGTAGGCAATATATTCTAAAGCGTCCGTAGAGGTTTGGCGGCTGACGGTATCGAGAACAGCATCAACACCGCGTCCATTGGTCAGCTCCAATACTTTTTCTTTGACATCTTCTGAACGGTAGTCGATCACATGATCGGCGCCTAGTGATTTTACATACTCATGATTGGAAGCGGAAGCCGTTGTGAATACTTCAAGTCCGGCATTTTTTGCAAGCTGGATGGCAAATCCGCCTACTCCGCCTGCGCCGCCCTGGATCAGAATGGTTTTAAATGTGTGAAGGGGCAGCTTTCTGAAAAGAGCTTCATAAGCTGTGTAGCCTGCCGTTGGAAGGGCTGCAGCATCTTTAAAAGACACCCCTTCAGGAATTTGTGAAACAGTATGGGCAGTCGTTACAGCATACTCTGCAAATCCGCCGCCTTTGGTCATATCGCCGTGGTAAACAACGCGGTCCCCTTTTTTCCACTGGGTAACGCCTTCACCAAGTTCTTCGATCGTTCCTGCTACGTCCAACCCTAGAATATGCGGATAGTTCCAGGTTGGATTTCCGTTTGTAGCTGTTTTATAATCAACAGGATTCAGACCGACTGCATGCACCCTTACAAGAATTTCCCCTTTTTGAGGGGAAGGTGCAGGGATGCTGCCGACTTTCATTTGATCCCATTTGCCTTTTGCTTCTAGCAGCAATGCTTTCATTTGTCTCATCTCCTTAATGTTAGTATTGTCCATTGCTATGTATATAATAGATATAAATAGCTATTTTGTACAAGAAGGCACTTTTTTGTACGATAGTTACCGATCGGAAACTGGTGAAGGAGTGGAACAACCGTGAAAAAACTTGATCATGAATATCAATGTGCCATTAATTTAGTTATCGATTTAATCGGAGGAAAATGGAAAGTGCTGATTTTATGGAATCTTAATGGAGGAACAAAGAGATTTTCCGAACTTCGCAGGGCCATGCCGGCCGTTACTCAAAAGGTACTTGCCCATCAGCTGAAAGAGCTGGAAGAGCATGGGCTGATTACACGAAAAGTTTACCAGACGGTTCCTGCAAAAGTGGAATACTCAACGACCGCCATGGGGGAAAAATTGCAGCGGACCCTGAATGAAATGTGTTTGTGGGGCGATGAATATGCGGAAGAGCATCAAATTGAAATGAAGGAGTGCTGGACAGGGAACGAGGCAGCAGCAGAGTGATTGATTTCGAGTGGTACCGCAGTTTCATCAGCATTTATAAGCATCAGTCTGTTTCAGAGGCAGCCCGTTCAAGATTTCTTACCCAGCCGGCTATGAGTCAGCATCTTGCGGCACTTGAGGCAGAAGTAGGCGAAGCCCTTTTCACAAGAACGACGAGAAAAATCATTCCCACCGAACGGGGAAAGGAACTTTATTCCCGGCTTGCCCCATTAATTGAAACGCTTGAAAAGACTACTTTGGAAATTAGACATTCAATTGAAACAGCACCTGTGGTTACGATTGGTTCTCCGATTGATTATTTTTCAATAAGAGGACTGGAAAAATTGAAAAACGTTCCAAGTAAGGTGATTCACCATCAAGGAGAGGCTCCTGCTTTATTTGACATGCTGGAGCAAAATCGTGCAGATGTAATCATTACAACTCAGCGATTCAGTAAACCAGGCATTGAATATAAGCAAATTGAAAAAGAACAATTTTACATCACGGCCCCGTATGAACATGGGAATATTCCTGAAGCGGCCGATGCCGAAGAGTGGCTGCTTAATCAAAAGTGGATTAGCTATGGGATGGAGCTCCCGATTATCAGGAGAATGTGGCGGGAGCATTTTAAAAAACGGCCTGAAATGGAACCTCATTATGTTATTCCTGATTTGCGCGGAATCTTGAGTGCAGTAGAGAAAGGCATCGGAATCAGTCTGCTCCCCCATTATTTAATCGAACATTCATTAATCCAAAAAAGAGTGAAGACCATACTCAATGAATTTTCAGTAGCCAATGAAATCTACTTAGGTTACAAAGTGAAGAAAAAGAGTGATCCGTTTCTGCTGGATATTATGGAAAAGCTTCTAAATTAAAACTTTTACAATTGGTCCAGTTCACCAGCAAAAAGAAACGGATAATTTAATGTGCGACGAATTAAACCCGGCTCATCTTTTATAGATGCCGGTTTTTTTTCGTGAAAAAAAAAGAGATTTTTTTAAAAAAAGTTAAAGGAATTTTAATTTTTTTTTAGAAACGTCCACCAAATTTAAATTGTAACCTAACTGAAATATTTTTAATAAAAGCTGAAAAACATGATTAAAACAG